>JASHRV010000172.1 GCA_030037175.1 Acetobacteraceae bacterium | reverse complement strand
GCGGGGCAAGGCCCAGACTGGAATCCGGTCGAGGCGCGCGAGGAGCAGGCCGGACGTTTCCGCATATGTGTCCATGGACGATGCCTGCCCCGGGCCTGCCCCGATTTGTCCGTGATTCGGCCGGGAATGGGTTTGCCCGGCCGTTGCGGGAGCAGGCTAGCCTCCGATCCGGGCGTTTCGCAACGTCCGGATCGGAGAGAGGCGACGGGGGTTATTTGGCGAAGGCGAGCGCCTTGAGGCCGAGAGCGCGGGCGACGCCGGCGCCGCGGGCGGGATCGGCGCGCAGCGGTGCGCCAGCCCGGGACGTGCTCAACCGGGCCAGGCGGAGTTGCGGATCACGCGGCAGAAATTCGCAGGCACGAACGCGGGATCCTTGTCGGCGAGCACGTCGGCATTGACCGTGCCGAAGGTCGAATCCGGGCGGTGGTGGAAGCCGTCGTGGAAAGCCTGGATGATCTCTTCCTTGAAACGGCCGGGACGCGGATGCGCGTGGGTGACGGCCGCGCGCTCGGCCTCCGTGAACTCGGAATAGGCTAGCCCAAGCACATCCATCTCGACCCCGGCGGTGACGAGGGCGATGACGGGATGCATGTGCGCCGGGATGCCGGGCGTGGTGTGCAGCGCGATCACGGTCCAGACCGTTTCGATGTCGCGCTCGGCGATGGAGCGGCTTTTGAGGAAGTCGCGCGCGGCGTTGGCGCCGTCCACCTCGAAGCGTTCCTGCGAGCGTGCGTAGGCCGGAGTGAGGCCGATGTCGTGGAACATGGCGCCGGCGTAGAGGAGCTCGGGATCGAAGCGGAGGCCGCGGCGGCGGCCGGTGAGCGCGCCCCAATAATAGACGCGGCTCGAATGATGGAAGAGCAGCGGCGTTTCCGTGTCGCGGACGAGCTCGGTGATTTCCCGCGCCAATCTGCTGTCGGGAACGCCGATGGGAATTGGGACCTTCTCGATCGTGGCCAACATTGCGGTTCTCCTCTCGGGTGATCTCGGCGGATCGGCGGATCCGTCAATAGCCGGAAAGGCGGGATGGCCGCTATTGACGCGATCAGCCGGATTCGGCCATTGTGCGACCGCGACGGCCATGGCGGGCGAGGGCGAAATGGCAAGGATCGTCGCGATCCTGGCGATGCCGGGCGTGCAGCTGCTCGATGTGAGCGGCCCGCTCGATGTTTTCGCCGAGGCCAATGTGCAGGCGGGCAAGGAGATCTATCGGCTGCGCGTGATCGGGCGGGGCCCGGGCGAGATCCGGAGCTCCTCCGGGACGCGGCTCAGGCCGGACCTGGTGATCGCGCAGGCGATGGAGGAGCGGATCGATACGCTGCTCGTCGCGGGATGCCCGAACTTCGCCGATGCGCGGCCGGACCCGGCCGCGGTCGCGTGGCTGCGGAAGGCAGCGCCCCGGGCGCGGCGCTACGGCTCGGTCTGCAGCGGGGCGTTTCTGCTCGCCGCGGCCGGGCTGCTCGACGGCAGGCGCGTGACGACCCATTGGGCCGTCTCGGCGCGGCTCGCGGCGATGTACCCCGCGGTGCGCGTGGACGAGGATGCGATTCACGTGCGCGACGGCAAGCTGCGCACGGCGGCGGGCGTGACCGCGGGGCTCGATCTCGCGCTCGCGCTGGTGGAGGAGGATCTCGGGCGCGAGATCGCGATGAAGGTGGCGGGCCAGCTCGTCATGTTCTTCAAGCGGCCGGGTGGGCAGATGCAGTTCAGCCGCAAGGGCGAATCGCTGCCGGCGGGGCGGTCCGCGCTGCAGGAGGTGCAGCGGTTCGTGGCGGCTGATCCGTCCGCCGATCACAGCGTGGCGAGCCTGGCCGCGCGGGCGGGGTTGAGCCTCAGGCATTTCGCGCGGCTGTTTCGCGACGAGGTGGGCGTGACGCCGGCTTCGTGGGTGGAGGGGTGCCGGGTGGCGGCGGCGCGGCGGCTTCTGGAGGCGGGGCGCGAGGCGCCGAAGCAGGTGGCGGCGCGGTGCGGCTTCGCCAATGCCGATACGCTGCGGCGCGCGTTTGCCCGCCATGTCGGGGTGACGCCGGCGGAGTATCGCCGGCGGTTCGCGCGGGCGTAGGATATCCGCAAGGCGAGAGGGGAGCGGGGTTGGGCTACGCGCATGTGATCGGGGGCACGCGGTACCGGTTCGCGGATTTGCGGACGCTGCTGGCGCGGGCGAGCCCGGCGCGCTCGGGCGATCAGCTGGCGGGGGTGGCGGCGGGGTCGGCCTCCGAGCGGGTGGCGGCGCAGTCCGCGCTCGCCGAGGTGCCGCTCGGGGCGTTCCTCGAGGAGCCGGTGGTTCCCTACGAGGCCGACGACGTGACGCGGCTGATCCTGGACACGCATGACCGGGCGATTTTGGCGCCGGTGGCGCGGATGTGCGTGGGCGAGTTCAGGGATTTTCTGCTCTCGGCGGCGGCAGACGAGGCGGTGCTGGCGGGATTGGCGCCGGGGATCACGCCCGAGATGGCGGCGGCGGTCTCGAAGATCATGCGGCTGCAGGATCTCGTCGCGGTGGCGGGGAAGTGCCGGGTGGTGACGCGGTTCCGCAACACGATCGGGCTGCCGGGGCGGCTTTCGGTGCGGTTGCAGCCGAACCACCCGACCGACGATCCGCAGGGGATCGCGGCATCGGTGCTGGATGGGCTGCTGCTCGGCGCGGGGGATGCGGTGATCGGGATCAATCCCGCGACCGACAGCATTGCCGCAACGGTGCGCCTGATCGAGATGCTGGATACGATCCGCACCCGCTATGCGATTCCGACGCAGTCCTGCGTGCTCGCGCATGTGACGACGACGATGCGGGCGATCGAGATGGGGGCGCCGGTCGATCTCGTGTTCCAGTCGATCGGCGGGACCGAGGCGGCGAACCGGAGCTTTGGGGTTTCGCTCGCGATGCTGGGCGAGGCGCGGGAGGCGGCGCTCGCGCTCGGGCGCGGGACGATCGGCGAGAACGTGATGTATTTCGAGACCGGCCAGGGGAGCGCGCTCTCCGCCGAGGCGCATCACGGCTGCGATCAGCAGACGATCGAGGCGCGGGCCTATGCGGTGGCGCGGGCTTTCGCGCCGCTGCTCGTGAACTCGGTGGTGGGGTTCATCGGGCCGGAATATCTCGCCGATGGGAAGGAGATCACGCGGGCGGGGCTCGAGGATCATTTCTGCGGCAAGCTTCTCGGCCTGCCGATGGGCGTGGACGTTTGCTACACGAACCATGCCGAGGCGGACCAGGACGACATGGACGCGTTGCTGACGCTGCTCGGCGTGGCGGGCGTGACCTATGTGATGGGCGTGCCGGGCGCGGATGACGTGATGCTTTCGTACCAGAGCACGTCGTTTCATGATTCGCTCTATCTGCGCGGCGTGCTGGGATTGCGGCCGGCGCCGGAGTTCGAGGCTTGGCTTGCGGAGCGCGGGCTGGGGGCGGCGGCGGGCGTGCCGGGGCGGATTCCGGAGGCGCTGGCGCCGGCGCTGATCGGGCTTGGCTGAGTGGGGGGCGCTGCGGCGCTTCACGCCCGCGCGGGTGGCGCTCGGGCGGGCGGGGAACGGGCT
>JASHRV010000171.1 GCA_030037175.1 Acetobacteraceae bacterium | reverse complement strand
CTCGGCAATCTGCAGAACGTGCTGCAGCAGATCTCGGTGACCGGGATCATGGCGGTGGGGCTCACCTTCGTGATCCTCTGCGCGGAGATCGACCTTTCGGTCGCGGCGATCGCCAATGTGGCGGGCGTGGTGATCGCGTTCTTCACGCTCCAGGATTCCAGCGTCAACATCCACAACCTTCCGCTGCCGGGCGGGCTTGCGATTCTGCTCGGCTTCGCCGCGGTTTTCGCGTTGGGCGAGGTCAATGCCGTCGCGACGACGGTGATCGGCATCCCCTCCTTCATCACCACGCTCGCGATGCTGCAGATCGGCGCCGGGATCTGCGCCGTGCTGGTGCGCGGGCAGATCGCCTACGCCGTGCCGCCGCTGATCAACACGCTCGGCAGCGGATCGATCGGGCCGGTGCCGTGGATCGCGGTGATGGCGGCGCTGGTGATGCTGGTGGCGCACCTGGTGCTGACCTACACGCGGTTCGGGCGCTACGTGTACATGGTGGGCGGGAACCGCGAGGCGGCGGAATATTCGGGCGTCAACGTCAAGCGGATCGTGCGCGCGGTGATGGTGATCTCGGCGATCTGCGCCGGCTTCTCGGGGATGCTGGGGGTCGCGCATTTCGGCAGCGCCCAGCAGAACGAGTTCGACAACTACCTGCTCGACAGCATCTCCGCCGTGGTGGTGGGCGGCACCAGCCTCTTCGGCGGCAGCGGGGGGATCGGCAACACCATCCTCGGGCTGCTCGTGCTCGGGGTGCTCAACAACGGGCTCGACCACGTCGCGATCGACAGCTTCATGAAGATCCTGATCCGCGGCCTGATCCTGCTCGCCGCGCTGATCATCAACGTCTACGCGCAGAAGCTGCACGGGCGCGCGCCCGCAGGGTAGGAAGGGGTAGGGCGAGGTAGGGCGAGGATGAGTTGAGAGGGTTGTTCTCTTTTGAAAAAGAGAACCAGAAAACTTCTTTCCGTTTTCCGGGGGCGGGCGTCGGCCGGGGATTCCGAACGACGGTCGTTCGGAGGCCCGAGGTGGAACGGTGGTCCGGAGAACGGGAAAAAGTCTTTTTCTGAAGAAAGAGAAGGCTCCTTTTTTTCAATGCCTTAACAAAGATGCATGGCGGCTTCCGGGGCGGGACGGTGGGGCTTGCGGATCGGCTCGAACAGCGCGGCCGCGACTGCCCGGCGCTGCCGCCCACGGCTTGATCGTGGGGGGGCCGGGCGGCAGAGGAAGGGTGGCTCTAAGAGGAGTGGGATGATGCTGCAAACACCGCCGGCTGCGCCCGGAGACAGGGAAGAGGATATCGACACGCCGGCGCTGCTGATCGATCTCGATGCGTTCGAGGCGAACATCGCGCGGATGGCGGATTTTCTTCGGCCGACGCAGGCGAGGCTGCGCGCGCATGCCAAGACGCACAAATCCCCGGTGATCGCGCATTTGCAGATGAAGGCGGGCGCGGTCGGGCAGTGCGTGCAGAAGGTCGCCGAGGCGGAGGCGCTCGCCTGGGGCGGGGTTCCGAACATCCTGGTGAGCAACGAGGTGGTGGGGGCGGCGAAGCTCGCGCGGCTCGCCGCACTCGCGCGCGTGGCGGAGATCGGCGTGTGCGCGGACGATGCGGGCGAGGTTTCGGCGCTGGAGGCGGCGGCGGAGGCGGCGCGGATACGGCTTTCGGTTCTGGTCGAGATCGATGTCGGGGCCGGGCGCTGCGGCGTTGCGCCGGGGCCGGAGGCCGTGGCGCTGGCGCGGCGGATCGCCGCCTCGCCGCATCTGCGCTTCGGCGGATTGCAGGCCTACCATGGCAGCGCGCAGCATATTCGCCGCTACGGGGAGCGTGCCGCGGCGATCGAGGGCGCGGTTGCGCAGGCGCGGCGGACGGTCGAGCAGCTGAAGCAGCAGGGGCTCGAGTGCGAGATCGTGGGCGGGGGCGGGACGGGGACGTTCCCGTTCGAGGCCGGCTCGGGCGTGTTCAACGAGATCCAGGCCGGCAGCTATGTTTTCATGGATGCCGATTACGGGCGGAATCTCGACGAGGCCGAGGCGCCGGTCTCCACCTTCGCGCAGTCGCTGTTCGTGCTCGGGACCGTGATGAGCCGGCCCAGGCCGGAGGTCGCGGTGGTGGATGTGGGGCTGAAGGCGGTGGCGGTGGATTCCGGCCTGCCGCTGGCGTGGGGGCGGCCGGGGATCCGTTATGTCGGCGCATCGGACGAGCATGGGAAGATGGTGGTGGAGGATGGCGGGGCGGCGCCGCGTCTCGGCGAGAAGCTGAGGCTGGTGCCGGGCCATTGCGACCCCACGGTCGATCGCTATGACTGGTATGTGGGGGTGCGGAAGGGGCGCGTGGAGTGTCTCTGGCCGGTGACGGCGCGCGGGGGATTCAGCTGAGGCGGCGGCCGTTCCGCGGGTGTGCTTGCGCACACCCGCGCGGACCCCGTCACCATTTCAAGGGGAATTTTTCCGTCCCGTTGGCGTTATAGACGCCCCAATGGGTCTCGAACGGCCCCGGTGCCGTGGATTTCTGGTCTTCATCATAGGCCTCGAAGACGAAGCACGGCAGCTTCCTGCCGGGCATTCGTGGCGTTCCCGCGCCGCTTTTGCAGTGATTGATCAGATTTTGCAGGAATGTCTGCGCGTTGGCGTTGTTGGCGTCCGTGGCCCCGGCGGTGGGCCAGCCGCACTCACCGACGACGATTTCGAGATCTCCAAAACCGATTTTCGCGAGCGCGACGTGGAGCGCATCGAGCATGGCGTCGAAGATGTTCTTGTAGGTGTAGGGTCCGTCGTGAACCCAATGGTCCTGCTGCGCCGTGAACAGGCAATAATCGAGCGGGACGTCCCTGGGGTTCTGCAGCCGGGTCAGGAACGGATAGATGTTGACCATGAACGGGGCGCCGGTGGATTTCATCGTGGCGCACGTGCTTTCGATGATGCCGGCCAGTTCCGGCTTGATGGTGCCGGCGGAGGGCGGATAGGAAATCTGCATGAACTCGAAGTTCTGCGGGACGGTGACCCCGATATTCCACTTCCTGCTTCCCAATGCCAGGCTGAGATTCTCGACGGCTCCGGGCAGCGCGGCGTTGTACTTGCCGTTGTACCATGAGCCCAGCGGCTCGTTTCCGACACAGATCCAGGGAATTTTCCCAACATAGGGCGCGATCTGGTCGAGAAAGCCCTGGGTGTTCCCCGTCGCGAACCGCTCGATATCGTCGTTCGAGCTTCCGACCGCGAGAGAGAGCGTGCCGCGCATGAACGCGTCCTTGATGAACGCCGTGGTTCGTTGCGCGAGGGAGAATGTCTTCACCATCCCGTTCGGGATTCCGACGATCCTTTCAAGCTGAGTGGCCGCGGTGTCTGGGGCGATGGGGTTCGATTGGAATTCGTTGCTGAAATTCATTCCCATGACGAAATTGGAGGGAGCTGGGGCCATGTCATTCTCCTTTGTTCTTGGAACGGAACGACGCCGCGCGGTTTGGACGCATCTGCAAATTACCACGTCCGGCATACGGAAATATGGAACCGGCCTGCCTATCGGAGACGGATCGCGCGGATCACACAGAGTTGAATTTCGCCAGATGAAAACGGAGAAAATTCCAGGGGGACTTTCAATTTACGAAAAAAGATAGATATTTTTGGACGTTTCCGTGAATTTCCTGTGCCGCGTGATGGCTGCCCTCTAAAAAGAGGCGCGCCGGGCGCGGATGGGTTGACGCAGAGAGGGAGCAATCTGTCTCCGGTGTCGCTTCCGCCGTGATCAGTTCGCGGGCGAGGTGCTGCTTGGGCCGGTGGCGCAGCGTTAAGCGTGCGTGCCCAAGGCGCACGGGAGCGCGCGTGTTGCCGATTACTGTAACCGCGCGGTCGATCGCCCTGGATGGCGCGCGGGGAAAATAAAGGCCGGAGCGGGATGGGTGAGCGAGAGCGATCCCGTCCCGATCTAGGCGAGCGCGTTCTTCACCTCGGCGACGAGGGCGGGCCAGTCGCCGAAGCGCGGCTGGCGGTAGAGACGGGCGGTCGGGTACCAGGGGGTCTTCTCGCCCTCCATGAGCCAGCGCCAATCGGGGCCGAAGCAGAGGAGGATCCAGACGGGCTTGCCGAGCGCGCCCGCGAGGTGCGCGATGCTCGTATCGACGGTGACGACGAGATCGAGCTGGTCGATGGCCGCGGCGGTGTCCGCGAAGTCGTGCAGCGCGTCGGCGAGGATGGTGACGCGGGGGCAGGCTTTCAGCGCGGCTTCCTCGCCCGCGCGGAATTCCTTCTGGAGGCAGACCCAATCGAGATCGAGGGAGAGCAGGGGCTCGAAGTCGCGCAACGTCATCGAGCGATTGATGTCGTTGGGGTGATGCGCGTAGCCGCTCCAGCCGAAGCCGATGCGGGGCCTCGGTCCGCGCGGGAGGCGGGCCGACCATTGGGAGGCCCATTGGGAGGAGAGGCGTGGGTCGGGAGCCAGGTAGCGCGGCGCGGAGGGGATTGTTTCGAGGGTCGTGCCGAAGGCGAGCGGCAGGCTCATCAGCGGGCAGTGGAGGTCGAAGGCGGCGGGCTCCTGGTGGGCGCCGATGACCTCGATCCGGGGATCGAGCCCCCGCAGCAGGCGGAGCAGCGGTTCCTGGACCGAGAGGACGACGCGGGCGCCGCGCGCCTGGAGGAGCGGGGCGTAGCGGCAGAACTGGATCGTGTCCCCGTGCCCCTGCTCCCAGGTGAGGAACACGGTCTTGCCGGCGGGATCCTCCTCGCCCAGCCATAGCGGCTTTGGGTAGGCCCGGTAGCGGGAGATGTCCCATACCTGCCTGCGATATTCGTAGAGCCTCCAGCCGGTGGCGAAGTCGCCCGCGGCGAGCGAGGCCGTGCTTTTGGAGTAATGGGCGGCGGCGTGGCGCGGATCGAGCGCGAGGGCGCGGTCGCAGGCGGCAACGGCTTCGGCGCAGCGCCGGAGGTCGAGCAGCGCGATGCTGCGGTTGTTGCAGGCCTCGGCGTAGTCGGATTTCAGCGCGAGGGCGCGGTCGCAGCTTGCGAGCGCTTCCTCGGGGC
>JASHRV010000170.1 GCA_030037175.1 Acetobacteraceae bacterium | reverse complement strand
CGCCGCCGACCCCGCCCACGCCGCGCAGTGGCAGCCGGCGCTCACCGGCTCGGAGGCCGCCCGCACCGCCGCCGCCGGCCCGCTCCGCGCCCAGCTCCTCCGCCAGCGCGCCGCCGCAACCGCCGATTCCGCCGAAAAGCTCGCCCTCCTGAACGAGGCCGCCGCCGCCGACCCCTCCAACCCCTGGGTCCGGCTCGACCTCGCCCGCACCCTCCAATCCGCCGGCCAGGACCAGGAAGCCGCGCAAACCATGGCCGCACTCACCGCCGCGCAAAACCCCTCCGCGGACGCGCTTCAGGCCGGCGCCATCTTCGCCGCCGAAACCCACCATCTCGCCGAAGCCGCCGCCCTCGTCGCCCGCCTCCCGCCCGCCGCCCGCACGCCCCAGATGCAGGAAATCGCCGAGCAGGCCGCGCTCGCCCGCGACATCCGCGCCGCCCTCGCGCTCGCCCCGGTCAGCCCGGACGATGCCCGCCGCCGCCTCCTTTCGCTCGCCGCCCACCCGGACCCGGACGGCACGCGCGGCGCCGCCATCGCCCGCGCCTTCCTCCGCCTCGGCGATCCCTTCGGCGCGCGCGAGGCGCTCGCCACCGCCCAGGCCGCCACCCCGGTCCCCACCCCCGCCCAACAGCTCGCCTATGCCGGCGTGCTGCTCCAGGCCGGCCGCACGGCGGACGCCGCCGCCCTGCTCGCCTCGATCGCCGACGCGGACAGCCTCACCCCCACCCAGCAATCCGCGCTCGCCCAGCTCCACGCCGGCATCGCCGTCACCGCCTCCGACACCCTCAACCGGCAAGGCCGCACCGCCGCCGCCTACGACGTGCTCGCTCCCTCGCTCCGCCAGGCCCCGACCGACCCCGCCCTCAATCTCGCCCTCGGCCGCCTCTACCAGTCGGCGAACCAGCCCCGGCAGGCGCTCGCGATCGACACCGCCGTGATGGAACGCAACCCGAACGACATCAACGCCCGCCGGGCCGCGATCGGCGCCGCCATCCAGGCCGGCGACTGGCAAAGCGCCGCCCTCTGGGCCCACGAGGCAACCACGCAATCGCCAAACGATCCGCGCGCCTGGCTCGCCGCCGCGCAATACGAAGAGGCCCGCGGCAACATCGCCCGGGCGCTCGCCGATCTCCGCACCGCCCGCAGCCTCCGCCTCCAGGAGCTCGGCGCCGCCGCCTCGCCCCTATACGCCGCCCTGCCGCCCGATCCGCCCGCCAATCCCTTCCGCCCCGACGCCACCCCATCCCCCACCCCATCCCAATCCGACCCCACGCTCGCCGCGATCGACCAGCAGATCGCCGTCCTCACCAACCAGACCGCGCCAAAAATCGAGCTCGGCGGCGGCATCCGCACCCGCTCCGGCACCCCCGGCCTCGACCAGCTCCTCGCCGGCACAACCCCCATCGAGGCAACCTTCTCCCCGGACGGCCGCGGCACGCTCCGCTTCACCGCCACCCCCACCTTCCTCACCGCCGGCCAGCTCTCGTCCGCCCCCGCGAGCCAGCTCCAGTTCGGCACCGCCCCGCTCGGCGGCACCGCCACGCCCTCCAACCAGCAGGCAAGCGGCGTCGGCCTCGCCGTCGCCTTCGACGAGGACTGGTTCCACGGCGATGCCGGCGTCACCCCGCTCGGCTTCCCCGAAACGAACGCGGTCGGCGGCATCACGCTCGCCCCGCTCATCGCCCCCGATCTCCGGCTCCGCATCACCGCCGAACGCCGCGCGGTCACCGACAGCGTGCTCTCCTACGCCGGCACCACCGATCCCAACAGCGGCATCGCCTGGGGCGGCGTCACGCGCTCCGGCGGCGCACTCCAGCTCGAATTCAGCGCCGGCCCCGCGAATTTCTACATCGGCGGCGGCTATGACTGGCTCGCCGGCACCAATGTCGCGAGCAACGAGGAAGGAAAATTCGGCGCCGGCGGCTCGCTCCCGCTCTGGCAGGAAGGCACCGACTCGGTCCGCGTCGGGCTCGATCTCGTCTATTTCGGCTATCAGAAGAACCTGCGCTACTTCACCCTCGGCCAGGGCGGCTATTTCAGCCCGCAATCCTACTTCGCCGCCCTCATCCCGGTGAATTACAAAGGCAGCGAGGGCAATCTTTCCTGGTCCCTCGGCGGCTCGCTCGGCTTGCAGACCTACGACGAAGCCGCCTCCAACGTCTTCCCGGACAACGCATCGCTCCAGAACGCGCTCCTCGCCCGGGCCGCCACCACGCCCAATCTGCAAACCCAATATCCGTCGGACACGAATGCCGGCGTCGTCGGCGGCGCGCATGGCGAGCTCACCTACCGCCTCAGCCAATCGCTCGAGGTGGGAGGCCGCGCGAGCTACCAGCGCACGGGGGACTGGAACACGGCAACCGGCCTCTTCTTCGCCCGCTACATCTTCAACGGTGCGTACCAATGACAGGCCCGATGAATACCTTGCGCGCAAGGCTCGCCGCCGACCGGCCCGAACCGCAGCTCCGCCTCTTCCTCCGCGCGCTCGCCGAGGAGATCGACCTCTTCGCCGGCGCGGAGGGCCGCGACATGCTTCTCCGCAAGACCGGCCACCGCCTCGCGCGGCTGATGCCGCTCCCCGCGGTCGGCACGATGGACGGGCTCGAGATCGAAATGAACGACCGGCTCGCCGCGCTCGGCTGGGGCAGCGCCCATCTCGACCTCAGGGAGGAAGAACGCTGCCTCGTCATCGCCCACGCCTTCCCCCCGCGCATCGGCGCGGCCGGCGACCCGCCGGGCACCTGGTTCGCCGCCATGCTCGCGGGCCTCTACGAAACCTGGGTCGCGGACCAGCCCGGCGGCGATCCCTCCCTCGCGGCCGAGCGCCAACACGACGACAGCCCCGAAATGATCACGCTCCGCCTCCGCCGCCTCTAGAGGGTGTCATGCATTTTGATGAAGCATCGAAAGGACCAAGCCTTCTTTTTCTGAAGAAAAAGAAGCAAAAAGACTTTTCCCCGTTTTCCGGACCCGGCGCCGGCTTGGGACTCCGAACGAGAGGGTAAAAGTTCTTTGGTTCTTTCTTTCAAGAAAGAACGACCTTTCTTCCTTTTTGCCGAACCAGCGATGGCGGAAGGTTCATAATACCCTCTAGAGCAGATCGCGAACCCAACCGGACCTTCCGATCCCACCCCGCCGGATCGGCGAATTCCTGCCACCCGCGCGACCCGGCCATCCCCTACGCTCGGCATGCCAGGGAACGGACGGCTCCGTGCTATCCTCGTGGGCGCGGGGGGTGCTCGGCCGCATGCGCCCGGCCGACCGAACGAGGAGATGAGCATGGCAAGCCCCGATACGCTTCGCTACACGCGGATCCCTCTCGCCCACGGTTCCGGCGCGATCCCCGCCGCCGGGTTCGGCACGCTGATCCCCGACCCTCTCGCGACCAGGGAAGCGACCGAAATCGCGTTGGAGGTGGGATTCCGCCATCTCGATTGCGCGGAACGCTACCGCAACGAGGAGGCCGTCGGCGATGCGATCGCGGCGGCGCTCACGTCCGGAACGATCCGGCGGGAGGAGCTCTTCGTCACCACGAAGCTATGGAACACCAATCACCGCCCCGAACGGGTCAAGCC
>JASHRV010000169.1 GCA_030037175.1 Acetobacteraceae bacterium | reverse complement strand
CACGGCGTCGGGCCGCGGCACCGTGCCCGGAATGGGCCTCGGCGGCGGCCCGTCCTCGTTCGGCGCGGCTTCGAGCAGCGCCGCCGTATAGGGATGGCGCGGATGGGCGAAAACCTCGCCCACCGGCCCCTCCTCGACGATCTCGCCCGCGTACATCACCGCGACCCGATGCGCGATCTCCGCCACCACCGGCAGGCTGTGCGTGATGAAGAGCATCGCCAGCCTGCTCTCGCGCTGCAATGTCCTCAAAAGATCGAGCACCTGCGCCTGGATCGTGACATCGAGCGCCGTCGTCGGCTCGTCGGCAACGATCACGCGCGGCCCGTTCGCGATCGCCGTCGCGATCATCACCCTCTGGCGCATGCCCCCCGATAGCTCGTGCGGAAAGGCGCCGAACCGCCGCTCGGAATCGGCAATCCCCACCTTGCGCAGAAGCGAGACCGCAAGCGCCCGCGCCGCCCCCGCACCGATCTTTTGATGCGCGCGGATCGCCTCGACGATCTGCGCGCCGACCCGGTGCACCGGGTTGAGGCTGCTCGCCGGGTCCTGAAAGATCATCGCGATGCGCGCGCCCCTGAGCGCCCGCCGCGCGGCTTCCTCCATGCGGAAAAGCTCCCGCCCCTCGAGCCACGCCGCGCCCGCCGCAACCCGCGCCGCATCCGGCAGCAGGCCCAGCAACGCAAGCCCCGTGAGCGACTTGCCCGAGCCGCTCTCGCCCACCAGCGCCAGCGTCTCTCCCGCGCGAACCCGCAGCGATACATCCCGCACCGGATGGATCGGTCCCGCAACCGTCTCGATCCCGATCGTAAGCCCGGAGAGCGCAAGCACCGCATCATTTGCATCATCCGCCTGCGCCCCCGCCGGCGTCCCCGGGGGCGCCAACCCCGGCAGCCTCGTCCCCAGCACGCCCCCGCGCCGCCGGCGCACCACGCGGTGCGGGTCCGCCCGCTCGCCCAGCCAGTCGCAAAGCCCGTTCATCGCGAGCACGGTCGCGCTGAGCGCAAGGCAGGGCCACAGAAGAAGCCCCGGGTCCTGCGCCATCGTTGCCCGCGCCGAGCCGATCATCAGCCCCCAGGACGGCGTCGGCGGAACGACGCCGAGGCCGAGAAAGGAAAGCCCCGACTCCAGAAGAATCCCGGCCGCGACCGTCAGGCTGAACTGCACCAGAAGCGGCCCGCCGATATTGGGCAGAATGGTCCGCAGCATGATGCGCAGCGGCCGCGCGCCCAGCGCACGCACCGCCTCCACGTAATCATGCGCGCGCACCGTCAGCACGCCGCCATAGGCCACGCGCGCGAAGCCCGGCAGAAAAAGCACCGCAAGCACCGGAATCAACGTCCCGATCCCCGGCCCGAACACGGTGACGACGAGCAGCGCAAGCAGCAGCGGCGGAAAGCAGAGCACGATATCCATCGTGCGCACGGTGAAAAGCTCGACGAAACCGCGGAAAAATCCGCCGAGCACGCCAAGCACCGTGCCGATGACGCCGGCGATCGCCGAAGCGCCGAGCGCAACCGTGAGCGAGCTCCGCGCACCCCAGATCAGCCGCGAAAGCTCGTCGCGCCCAAGCTCGTCGCGCCCGAGCCAATGCGCAGCACTCGGCCCGCCGAAGCGGTGAACGACATCCATCCGCACCGGGTTCGCGAGCGGCAGCAGCGGCGCAAGCAACGCCACCAGAACGATGAGGACGATGCTCGCCGCCGCGATCCACGGAAAACGCCTCATCCGTGCCGCACGCGCGGATCGAGCACGGCGTAGAGAATATCGACCAGAAGATTGAGCGCCACGAACAGCACCGAGATCACCAGCACGATGCCCTGCACCAGCGTGTAGTCGCGCGCATTCACCGCATCGAACAACAGGCTCGAAACGCCGGGCCAGTTGAACACATACTCCACCAGCACCGTCCCCCCGAGCAGCCCGCCGAGCTGAAGCCCAAGCACCGTCACCACGGGGAGCATCGCGTTGCGCAGCACATGCCGGCTCAGCACCTGCATCGGCGCGAGCCCCTTCGCCCGCGCCGCCCTCACATGATCGCGCCCGATCACGTCGAGCACCGCGGTGCGCGTCATGCGGAACACAGCACCCGCCAGCCCGGCGCCGATCGTGAATGCCGGCATCGCGAGCAGGATCAGGAATTGCAGCGGATTCTGAGCGAAAGGCACATATCCGCCCGCCGGCAGCCAGTGCAGCGTCTGCGCGAAAAGCAGGATCAAAAGCGTCCCGGTGACGAAGATCGGCACCGAAAGCCAAAGCCCGGCCAGCCAGGAAGCCGCGCGGTCGAAAATCCCGCCGCCTCGGATCGCGGCCAGCGTGCCCGCCGGCACCCCGATCACCACGGCAAGGAACCCGGCCGCCGCGATCAGCTCGAGCGTGCGCGGCAGCCGGTCGAGAATATCCCCCATCACGGGCGAATCATCCTGAAGCGACGTGCCGAGATCGCCTTCGAGAAGCCCGACCATGCTCGCGCGGTACTGCGCGAGGAACGGCCGGTCGAGCCCAAGCTGCTGCTCGAGCTGAGCAACGGAAGCCGGGTCCGGCGCCACCCCGCCCTGGGAGAGCAGAAGCTCCGCCGGATTGCCGGGAACCAGACGGATCGCGACAAACACGATGCTGGCAACGATCCAGACGAGGCCGATCGAAACCGCGACCCGCCGCGCAAGCCAGGCCATCATCTCCTGCTAGTACCAGCTTTCATGAAGGTTGTTCTTTCTTGAAAGAAAGAACCAAAGAACTTTTTTCCGTTTTTCGTTCGGAGTCCCAGGCTGGCGCCGGGTCCGGAAAACGGGAAAAAGTCTTTTTGCTTCTTTTTCTTCAGAAAAAGAAGTTCTCACGCGAAATACGCATCCTCGAACGAATATCCCGAATAGAAGGTGAGCGCGCCGGGCAGATTGGCGAAGCCGTCAAGCTCCTTCTTCATCGCATAGGCCTGCGAGCGCCAGCAGAGCGGCACGATCGGCGCATATTCCAGCGCCACGCTCTGCACCTTGTCGTAGATCGCCTTGCGCTTGGCCTGATCGAACTCCGCCCGCCCCGCCGCCAGCAGCGCGTGCAGCCCCGGCGCCACCACATCGTAGCTCCGCTCGTACGAGGGCGAGAGCGTGCCGTCGATCAGCGAGCTCAGCCCGTCCGGGTCGTTGCTCTCCGTCGCCGTGCCGCCGACGGAGAACTCGTACTGCCCGCGATTGCCGAGCGCGACGCGCGTCGCCCAGTCGGGCAGGTTGAGCTGCACCTCGATCCCGATCGCCGCGAGATTCTGCTGCACCACCTCGGCCGTGATCTTGTGCATGCCGTATTGCGCGGTGGAGAGAAGCGTGCAGGAGAAGCCGCCGCCAAATCCCGCCGCGGCGAGCAGCTTCTTCGCCTTGTCCGGATCGTAGGTCCAGAAATCCGCAAGCGCCGCATCGTAGAACGTCGTGCCTTTCGGAATCGGCATCCCGCCGAGCGGCGCGCCGCGGCCGAAGAAGGCCGCGCTCACGATGTCCGAACGCTTCACCGCGAACCCGATCGCCTGGCGCACGCGCGGGTCCTTGAACGGCCCCGTGCGCCCGTTGAAGGTGAGGTACATAAAGGGCCCGAGCGTGCTCAGCATCTTGAGCTTGGGGTCGGAAGCGATCGTGCCCATCGATTGCCACGGCACATACTCGATGAGATCGACATTGCCCGCCTGCAGCGCGGCCACGCGCAGATTCTCGTCCGGATAGGCAACGAAGCGCATGGTCTTCAGCTTCGGCAGACCGGGCTTGTAGTATTTGGGGAAGGCGGCGAAGTCGAGCGAAACGCCGCGTTCGTAGGATTTCAGAACGAACGGCCCGCACCCCACCGGCAGCTTGCCCGGCTTCACCGTCCCCGGCGCCACGACCGAGCTGTAGAACGGCGCGAGCCAGTCCGGAAACGTCACCGTCGGCGCCTTCATGATCACCCGCACGGTGCGCGCGTCCGGCGTCTCGATCGCCGCGATCCCCTGGAACTGCGCGCGCAGATAGGCGGTCGAGATCGGCGCGCCGATCTGCTCGAACGACCATTTCACCGCGGCCGAATCCACCGCCGCGCCGTCGTGGAAGAAGGCCTCGCGCAGATGGAAGATCCACCCCGCCCCGCCGTCCGGCTCCCAATGCGCGGCAAGCTCGCCCTGGATGCTGCCGTCGGCCGCGTAGGAAACGAGGCCGCGATGATGCGCAAGCAGCGCGGTGCCGGCGGCCGTGCCGGCATTGATCCAGGGATTGAGGTTCGGCGGATAGCTCGAAAGCCCGAATATCAAATGATCCGGCGCCGCCGCCGCCTCCGCCAGCCGCGTCAGAAAGGGCAGGGCGGCGCCCCCGGCCAGAACCGCCCGACGAGAAATTTCCATGAATGGCTCCTTGATTTTCGTCTCCGACGCGCTCGGCCCCCGCCGCTCGCGCTCAGCGCCCGCGCTCAGCGCCCGCGCTCAGCTCTCGCGCGCAGCCCCCGCGCTCAGCTCTCGCCGCCCGCGCCCCGCTCCTCGGCGGCATCGCGCGCCCGCGCTGCCTCCGTCCGCTCCTCGGGCGGGCCGTAGCCGCCCGCCCCGGGCGTGATGATCTCCACCGTCTCGCCCGGCCGCAGCACGCCCGCGCCATGGTCGAACGGCCCCACCCCCGGCCCGAGCCGGAACGCGCCCTTGCCGCCCTCCATCCCGCCCGCAAGCCCCCACGGCGCGGAGCCGAGCCGCGAACCGTCGAGCCGCACGCGGCACTCCGCCTCGGCCCGATAGACGCGCCGCAGCCCCATCCCGCCGCGCTGCCGCCCCGCGCCGCCCGAGCCGTTCACCAGCTCGTAGCGCAGCACGCTCAGCGGATACTCGCCCTCCAGCGCCTCCACCGGCAGGTTGGAGGTGTTGGTCACATGCACATGCACGCCGTCGAGCCCGTCCTTCGTCGCCCGCGCGCCCGAACCCCCGCCGATCGTCTCCAGATAAACCCAGAGGCTGCCATCATCTTCCCGCGCGCCCCCCCGGACACCAACGAAGGTCGCGGAGGTCACCGCACCGTTGCACGCCGCGATCACCCGCTCCGGCACCGCCTGCGCCAGCGCGCCGTGAATGAGATCGACCACGCGCTGGCACGTCCCCGTCCGCCCGTTCACCGCCGCCGGATGCACGCAGTGAAGCACCGTCCCCGCCGGCGCCGTCACGTGAATCGGCCGCGCCAGCCCCGCATTCGGCAAAATCGTCGGATCGACAACGGTTTTCACCGCGTAATAAACCGTGGAAAGCAGCGCGGTGAAGACGAGGTTGATCCCCGCGCGCACCTGCTTCGGGCTCTCGAAATGCAGATGCATCTCATCGCCCGCAACCCGCACCGTCACCGCGAAATCGAGCTCCCGGTCGAGCTCGGGGCAGTCGAAGCGGTCGGCGAATTCATAGGTCCCGTCCGGAATCGCCGCGATCCCTGCGCGCATCTTCCGCTCGGCATAATCCTGCAACGCAACGCCCGCCGCCAGCACGGTCTCGAGCCCGTACCGCGCGCACAGCGCCTGCATCCTCTGCACGCCGAGCCGGTTCGCCGCCATCTGCGCGCGCAGGTCCGAAAGCCGCTCATGCGGCACCTGGCAATTGAGCAGGATCAGCTCCTGCACGTCCTTCTGCAGCACGCCCGCGCGATAGAGCCGGATCGGCGGAATCCGCAGCCCCTCCTGGTAGATATGCGCATGTCCGCGGTCGGCGAAATCCGCGTGATGCGCAAGGTTCACCGCCCAGGCGACGATCCTGCCCTCGTGAAAGATCGGCTCGGCGAGCACGATGTCCGGCAGATGCGTCCCGCCGCCCTCATAGGCGTCGTTGCCGCAGAACACGTCGCCCGGCCGCATCTCCGCGATCGGGTGGCGCTTCAGGATATGCGGCAGAATCCCGATGAAGCTGCCCAGATGCATCGGAATATGCTCGGCCTGGCAGAGCGTGTTGCCCTCGGTGTCGAACAGCGCGGTCGAGCAGTCGCGCCGCTCCTTGATGTTGGTCGAGTAGCTGGCGCGCACCAGCGCCTCGCCCATCTCCTCGCCGATCGAGGCGAAGGCGCTGCCGAGCACCTCGATGGTGATCGGGTCGGGGCTCGCGCGGGACTCGCGCACGGCGAGGCGGTTCATCTTGCCTCCAGAACGAGGTTGCGGATCGTATCCACGGTTGCATGCATTCCTGGCGGCAGCAGCGTCGTCGCATCCATCTGCTCGATCACCGCCGGCCCCTCGATCCGGTTGCCCGGCGCCAGCCCCTCGCGGTCATAGATCGGGCACGAAACGAACCCGCCCGCCGCCGCGAACCAGACCTTTCGCTCGCCCCTCCGCGCCGCCGCCGCATCCGGTCCCTGCAACTTCTCCGGCCGCAGCGTCGCCTTCCGCACCTCGCCCACCGCCTCGAGCCGGAAGGTCACCATCTGCACCTTCTCGCCCTCGGCCGCGAAGCCGTACATCCGCTGATGCTCGCGCGCGAACCCCTCCGCCAGCGCCGCGATCCATCCCGGCTCCGACGCCCCCTCCGGCGGTCCCGCCGCAAGCGGCACGGCAAGCTCGTAATTCTGCCCCGCGTAGCGCATATCCACCGTCCGCGCCAAGCGCCGCGCCGTCTGCGCCACACCCTCCTCCGCGAACCAGCGCTCGGCCTGAAGCTCGAGCGCCGCATACGCATCGCCGATCACCGGCAGCGCCGCCTCGTCGAGCACCGTCAGGCGCGTGGTCGCGAAATCCGCGCGCAGATCGGTCAGCAGCAGCCCCATGGCGCAAAGGATACCCGGATTGCGCGGCACGAGAATGCGCGCGATGTCGAGCTCGCGCGCCAGCCGCGCCGCATGAAGCGGCCCCGCGCCCCCGAACGCCACCAGCGTGTAATCGCGCGGGTCGTGCCCGCGCTGCACGCTGATCACGCGGATGGCCTTCGCCATGTTCGCCGTCACCACCGCGAGAATCCCTTCCGCCGTCGCGTAGGAATCCATGCCGAGCCGCGCCGCGAGCCGGCCGATCGCCGCCTCCGCGAGATCGCGCCGCACCGCCATCCGCCCGCCCAGGATCTCCTTCGGGTTCAGCGTCTGCAAAAGCACGTTCGCATCCGTCACCGTCGGCTCGTCATTGCCGCGCCCGTAGCACACCGGCCCCGGGTCCGCGCCCGCGCTCCGCGGCCCGACCTTCAGAAGCCCGCCGCTGTCGATGAACGCGATCGAGCCGCCGCCCGCGCCCACCGTATGGATATCCAGCATCGGCGCCTTGATCGGATAGCCATGCACCGTCGCCTCGTTCGCGCGCCGGCACTGCCCGCCATCGAGCAGCGCGACATCGGTGCTCGTCCCGCCCATATCGAAGGTGATCAGGTTGGAAAAGCCCGCGATCCGCCCCACCGCCTCGGCCGCGACCACGCCGGTCGAAGGCCCGGAAAGAACCGTCCGCACCGGCAGCCGCGCCGCCGCCTCGAAGCCGATCACGCCCCCGTTCGATTGCGTCAGATGCGGGGTCGCCGCCACGCCGAGCGATTTGAGCCGCCCGTCCAGCCGCTCGATATAACCCTGCATCACCGGCCCGAGCGTCGCGTTCACGACAACGGTGGACATCCGCTCATATTCGCGGAATTCCGGCGCCACCTCGTGCGAGGCCGAAAGATAGGCCTCGGGAAATTCCTCGGCGATGATCCGCCGCGCCTCCGCCTCGTGCTTGGGGCGCACGAAGCCGTAAAGGAACGCGATCGCGACCGCCTTCACCCCGTCCGCGCGCAGCCGCCGCGCCGCGCGCCGCACCGCCTCCTCGTCGAGCTTCGTTTCCACCGTGCCGTCATGGCGCACGCGCTCGGGCACTTCGAGCCTCAGATCGCGGCTCACCAGCACCTTGGGCTTGTCCGCCTGAAGATCATAAAGATCGGGCCGCTTCTGCCGCCCGATCTCGAGCAGATCGCGGAATCCGTCGGTGGTGACAAGCCCCGTCCGCACCCCACGCCCCTCGATCAGCGCATTGGTTGCAACCGTCGTGCCATGCCCGAAATACGCGACATCATCCGCCGCCGCACCGACCCGCGCGAGGCTCTCCGAAACGCTCGCCGCAATCCCGAGCGAAGGATCGGACGGCGTCGAAGGCACCTTCCACACCTCGACACTGCCGCTCTCGGTCTCGAACAGGCAAATGTCGGTGAAGGTCCCGCCCGAATCCACGCCGATCCGCCAGGTCATCGCGTGCGCCTCGTTTTTTTGAAGAGAGAAAGAAGGAAAAAAGGAGAAGCGAAGGATGTTCTTTTTTGAAAAAAAGAACCAAAAAACTTTTATCCGATTTCAGTCCTTCATTCGGAGTCCCTCGACGGCGCCGGGTCCGTGATAACGGATAAAAGTCTTTTTGCTTCTTTTTCTTCAGAAAAAGAAGCCTCTTTCTTTTCAATTTTCTCGTTTCTTCCTCTTCTCACCAGCATGAATGTGAGTCCCTGCACCAGCACCGCCGCGAGGCACGCGGCTGCGTACGCAAGAGGCACCGGTGCCCGCGTCAGCAGCAGGCCGATGGTCGCGAAGAAGCACGCGAATCCGTAGAGTCCCATCATCAGCCCGCGCACGACGATGCGCGCCGCCGCGGCACCTTGCCCGTGATGGGCGAAAACGGTGAGCACGATCGCGAACACCGGAAAGGACGCGGCGATGCCGCTGAGCCTGGGCCCGAGCGCGCTCGCCGCCGCCGTCACCGAAAGAACGAGCGTCGTCGCCACCGCCATGCGCAGCGGTATGTCCCAGGAAGGCGGCGTCGCCAGCCGCCGCGCCGCCTCGCGCTTCGGTGTCGCGGCAAGCCCGATCGTCAGCGCCGCGAGTGCCGCGGCGAACAGCATCAGGTGCGAAAGCGCCATCGCCTGGAGAAGGAGCGCGCTGAGGATGAAGCCGCACGCCCCGGCCAGGCAGGCGAGCGGCCAGGGCGCGCGGCCCGCGGCCCAGAAATAGACGACCGCGAACGCGGCCTGTGCGACCGTGCCCACCAGCGTTCCGGCCGCCGCCTGCCGCGCGAAGGCCGCGCCCTCGCCGATGGTCAGGAAAACCGAGACCGGGCCCGAGGTCAGCGGCAGCCCGACGAGCCATCCGCCCACCGCGTTGCCCCAGCGCCGCCCGGCGAGGCTCGCGGCAAGAATGAAAAGCGGCGTGATGCAAATCTTCAGCGCGAGCATGGGAACCGCCTCACCCCGCTCCGCGCGCCGCGCGCCGGCTTCGCCCCGCGTGCGCGAGCCCCGCCAGTGCGGCGAACACCAATCCCGCGGCGCACACGCCTTCCCAGCCGAACGCGTGCCAGGCGAGCGCGCTGATCGCCGAGCCCGCCGCCCCGCCGCTGAAGTAGCAGACCATATAGACCGTGTTCACGCGGCTGCGCGCATCCGGCCGCAGCGCGAAGATGCGCGTCTGGTTCGCGGTCTGCGCGGATTGCAGCCCCACATCCAGCACGATCACCCCGACCACCAGCCCCGCGATGCTCCTGCCCGAGAACGCGAAGACGATGAACGAAACCGCCACGAGCGCAATGGCGAGCGTCACCACCGCGCGCGGCCCGCGCCGGTCCGCGAACCGTCCCGCCCAGGGTGCCGCGAGCACGCCCGCCACGCCGACGATCCCGAACAGCCCCGCGGCCTGCGGCCCGAGATGGAAGGGCGGCCCGGCCAGCAGCAGCGCGATCACCGACCAGAAGAGGCTGAAGGCGGCGAACAGCGCCGCCCCGGTGAGCGAGGCCGCCCGCAGCTCGCGCAGCTCCAGCGCAAGCAGCCACGGCGTCGTCAGCAGCCGCCCATAGGAAAGCGTCGAGGTCGGCCGGCTCGGAGGCAGCCGCGTCACCACCAGCGCCGCGAGCGCCGCCATCGCCGCGATCGAGGCGGCGAACACGCTCCGCCAGCCGAAATACTGGGCGATGAAGCCCGAGGCGGTGCGCGCGAGCAGGATGCCGAGCAAAAGCCCGCTCATCACGGTGCCGATGGCCCGCCCGCGCTCGGCGGGCGGGGCGAGCTCGGCCGCGAAGGGCGCGGCCTGCTGCACCATCGTCGCGAGCACGCCGATCGCGAGGCTCGCACCCACCAGCACGGAGAGCGTCGGCGCCGCCGCCGCGGCGAGCAGGGCCGCGCAGATGCCGATGCTCTGCATCAGGATCACGCGCCTGCGGTCGATCCTGTCGCCGAGCGGGGAGAGAAGCAGCATCCCGATCGCGTAGCCGAGCTGCGTCGTGGCCGGCACGGCCCCGATCCACGCCGCGCCATGCGGGAAGGAGCGGCCGAGCCGTCCGAGCAGCGGCTGGTTGTAGTAGATGTTGGCGGCCGAGACGCCGGCGACGGTCGCGAGGAGCAGCAGCACGCCGCGCAACTGCCGCGGCGCGGCCGTGGTGATGCCGGATCTCACGGGGGCGGATCGTGCCTTCGATTTCCCCTTGCGCCAATGGCCCCCTCTCGCCGATAGAGGTGCCTGCGGGGCTTGGACATATTTTCGAAATCGCAACGATCTCGCCCGGAGGCGCCCGCGCATCCAGGCTCCTGACTCCGAACGGATTTTGGAAAACCCGCCCCCGCCGCCCGCTTTTTGAAAAGGGCTTTCTCCGTCCAAAAAGCCGCTGTCAGAAGACAGCCGCCGCGCCGTTTGCTTTCCGGATCGCCCGCCACACCCGCTCCGGCGTCGCCGGCATGTCGAGCGTGCGCACGCCGAGCGGGGCCAGCGCATCCAGGATCGCCGCCATCACCGTCTGCGGCGCCGCCATGCAGCCCGCCTGTCCCGAGCCCTTCACCCCGAGCGGGTTCGCCCGGCTCGGCAGCCCCTCCGCGAGCACGGTCTCGAACGCCGGCAGATCGTCCCCGCGCGGCAGGGCATAGTCGAGCAGCGAGGCGCTCAGAAGCTGCCCGCTCTCCGCCTCGTACACCGTCGCCTCGAGCAGCGCCTGCCCGATCCCCTGCGCGACCCCGCCCTGGAGCTGCCCCGCCGTGATCATCGGGTTGATCAGCCGCCCGAAATCATCGACCGATACATAGCGAACCAGCCGCACGCATCCCGTCTCGGGATCGACCTCGACCTCGGCGACATGGCAGCCGCTCGGGAAGGTGAAGGTCTCGCAGTGATTGCGCGCGAACCCCTCGAGCCCCGCCGCCATTCCCGGCGGCAGGCTGGCCGGATCGCGCGCCGCCGCCGCCAGCGCGAGAAGATCGATCCCCCCGGCCTCGTCATCCTCGCGATGGAACCGCCCGCCCGTGAACCGTATTTTTCCGACCTCCGCCTGCATCAGGTGTGCGGCGATTTTTTTCCCCTTGCCGATCAGGATCTCGCCCGCGCGCACCAGGGCCGTCCCGCCCATATGCATCGAGCGTGCGCCGCCATGCCCGTGCCCCTCCGGCACGCGCTCGGTATCGGCCTGCACCAGCCGGAATTTTTCGACCGCCAGCCCGAGCAGCTCCGCCGCGATCTGGGGAAAGCTTGTCTCGTGCCCCTGGCCGTTCGATTGCGTGCCGAGCAGGAGCTCCACCGCGCCATCCTCGGCGAAGCGGATCGCCGCGTTTTCGTCGACCGCGCCACGCGCCGTCTCGAGATAGCAGCCGACCCCGATCCCGCGCAGCCTTCGCTCGCCCTCCGCCCGCTTCGCGAAGCGCGCATAACCGGCGCGCGCCGTCGCTTCTTCGAGGTTCGCCGCGAACCGGGCATCGTCGATCATGGTCCCGGCCGCGTTCCGGTAAGGGAAGCTGGTGATGATATTCATCCGCCGCAGCGCCAGCGGGTCCTGCCCCGTCTCTCGTGCCGCCTGCTCGACCAGCCGCTCGATCAGGTAGTTCGCCTCGGGCTTGCCCGCTCCGCGATAGGCATCCACCGGCACCGTGTTGGTGAAGGCGCCGCGCACCGAGACCGCCATTGCCGGGATCGCGTAGACCCCGCCCATGGCCGTCATGTTCGTCGGCACGCCGGGGCCGTAGGAGGAGAGATAGGCGCCGAGATTGGCGATGGTCTCGACCGCGAGGGCGAGGAATTTCCCATCCGCGTCGAGCGCCAGCCGAGCCTCCGAAAAAATGTCCCGGCCCTGGGTATCGGAAAGGAAATCCTCCGACCGCTCCGCCACCCACTTCACCTTCCGCCCGAGATGCCGCGCCGCCCAGAGCAGCATCACCCATTCGGGATAGAGGAAATTCTTCATCCCGAAGCCGCCGCCGACATCCGGGGCGCGAAGCTGGATGCGCTCGCGCGGCACGCGGAACACCAAATCCGCCAGCTCCTGGCGGATGTCCTGCACGCCCTGCCCGGTGAAGGTGAGGCGCATCGTGTCGGTGGCCGCCTCGTAGGCCGCAATCCCGGCGCGGGGCTCGATCGGCGTCACCACGACGCGGTTGTTGATGAGGCTCAGACTCGTGATGTGCGCGGCCTTCGCCATCGCGGCCTCGGTTGCGGCAAGGTCGCCAGCCTCGAAGCGGAAGGCGAGATTGCCCGCGTCCCACACTTTTGGCGCGCCCGGCGCCAGCGCTGCCGGCCCGTCCACCACGGCGGGCAGAGCCCGGTAGCTCACCTCCACGCGCTCGGCGGCGTCCCTTGCCGCGTTCCGAGTCCCGGCGAGCACGAAAGCGACCGGATCCCCGACATGGCGCACGCGGTCCATGGCGAGCGCGTGGCGGGGCGGGACGATCAGAGGTGCCACGGTTTTCGGCTTCGCGACGCAGGGCAGAGGGCCGAGGCCGGCCAGGTCCGCGGCGGTGAACACGCGCGCGCCGTTGGGGACCGAGGCGGTGTCGATCCGCTCGATCACGGCATGGGCGTGGGGCGAGCGCACCACCCAGGCGTGGAGCGCGCCTTCCTCGTTCAGGTCATCGACGAACCGGCCAGCACCTGTGAGGAACCGTTGGTCCTCGAGCCGCTTCACCGCGACTGGAGCAGCGAGAGCGTCCCACCCACGGCAGCGCCGACCGGCCCGCCGGCGAGGAACCCGCTGGCGGCACCTTCGGCGACCTGGCCGACCTCCTGCAAAATCTGATCGAAGCTCTTGCCCGCGGGCGCGTGACTGGCCGGCTTTGCGGCGAGGGGAAGGGCATCGGAGACCGGCTGGATCATGGCACCCCTATAAGGAAAACCCGTTAACGACTCTTGTCTTCGCTTATGACAGCAGATGGCCGAGGCGGGAGGATTTCGTTTCGAGGTAGGAATCGTTGACGCCGTTGGGCGGATAAACGAGGGGTACCCTTTCAACGATTTCAATGCCTAAGGCCGATAATTTGGACAATTTTTCGGGATTATTGGTCAATAAACGCACCGTTTTGAGCCCCAAATCGTCCAGAATCGCCGCCGCAAGCCCATGATTCCGCTCGTCCTTGCCCCATCCGAGCGCACGGTTCGCGTCCACGGTGTCCAACCCGCCCTCCTGCAGCCGGTAGGCCCGGAGCTTGTTGGTGAGCCCGATCCCGCGCCCCTCCTGCGCGAGATAGAGAAGCGCGCCCGCCCCCTCCTCCGCGATGCGGGCCATCGCGCCGCGCAGCTGCGCCCCGCAATCGCAGCGCAGGCTGCCGAGCAGATCGCCGGTGAAGCACTCCGAATGCACGCGCACGAGCGGGGCCGCACGCTCCTCCGGCCGGCCGATCAGGATCGCCAGATGCTCGGCCCCGGTCTCGCGCACCCGGAAGGCGACGATCCTGGAATCGGAGGCGGCCTCGAGCGGGACATGCGCCTCCGAGACACGCTGGAGATGGAGCGGGCCGCTCTCCACGGAGGCGAGCACGTCGGCAGCGGCGACGGAGAGGATCTGCAGCCGTGCCGCGAGCGCCCCTTCCTCCGGCCGGCCCGGCGCGGCGAGCAGGGCGGGCAGGAGCCGCGCCTGCTTGGCCAGCGCCAGCGCCGCCGGCGCCCAGGCGGGCAGGTCGGGGCTTGCGGCGAGCCCGGGTTTCAGGGCGGGCTCCCCGGCCGTGGGATCCGCGAGGCGGAGCAGGAGCTCGGGGTCGAGCGGGTTCTCCCCGAGATCGAGCCCGACCACGCCCGCCCCCACGCCCGCTTCCTCGGGCCGCCGGCGGAGGATGGCGGCCGCGCGGGCCGGGGCGAGCAGCAGGAGCGGGGGCGCGCCCGCGAGGGCCAAGAACTCGCCCAGCGCGCGCTGGGTCAGCGTCTCCACCGCGAGGACGACACCGCCTTCCCCGCCCTGCAGAAGGATGGGCATGCCGGCCGCGAGATCGGCCGCGGCACGGCGGACGGCACGGAACGCGACCTCCGGTTCCTCCTGCCCGGCGAACGGGACGTCTGCGGGGTTCGAGCGGGGCCAGAGACGCGTCATCAGCCAACCATTGCCATTGGACCGGGAAGATATGGTGACTTGCCCCGGAATGTCTCCCACCCCTTCCGCGCCCCTCGCGCGCCCTTTTGGGACGTTCCGTCGGCTTGCGCTGGCTCACGGATTTGTGTGCAGTGTTAAGAGAGGAGCGACCGGCACCCTGTAAGGGTGGGCTTGCCATACAGGCATCACTTTTGCCGGAAACAATGCCCGGCGGCCCTCCGGGCCCAGATCGCCGGGCCGAGGGCAAACGAGGAGCTGACGATGACGGGTGAGCACCCGATTCTGGTCGTCGATGACGACGCGGCGCTGCGGGCGACGCTGGCGGAGCAGCTCGCGGTCGACGGGGAGTTCACCGCCGTCGAGGCGGCGACGCTCGCCGATGCCGAGACGCTGCTCGGCACCGGGGGCAACCGCTTCGACGCCGTGATCCTGGACCTGCGCCTGCCCGACGGGGACGGGCGCGATTTCTGCGCCCGGCTGCGCCGCCAGGGGCTCAAGATCCCGATCATCATCCTGACCGGCGCGGACCAGGAAGCCGACGTGGTGCAGGGGCTCGATTCCGGAGCCAACGACTATATCGCCAAGCCGTTCCGGCTGGCCGAGCTCCTGGCCCGGCTGCGCGCGCAGCTGCGCATCTTCGAGAACAGCGAGGACGCCGTCTTCGCGATCGGGCCCTACACGTTCCGCCCGGCCGCCAAGCTGCTGCAGGAGCCGGGCCGGAGCCGGCGCATCCGGCTGACCGAGAAGGAAACCGCGATCCTGAAGTTCCTCTACCGCTCCGGCAGCCGGCCCGTGGCGCGGCAGGTGCTGCTGAACGAGGTGTGGGGCTACAACGCCGCGGTCACGACGCACACGCTCGAAACGCACATCTACCGGCTGCGCCAGAAGATCGAGCCCGACCCGACCCGCGCCCAATTGCTCATCACCGAAGGCGGGGGCTACCGGCTCAATCCGCAGGGCCTGCCGCAGACGCGGGTGACGCCGTAAGTTCCGTTTTCCGGACCCGGCGCCCCGAACGAAAAACGGAAAGAAGTTCTTTGGTTCTTTCTTTCAAGAAAGAACAACCTTCCTTGCTCACCGCAAGAGGAACGGCAAAAGGCGGGCTCCTTGACGCGTGCGGGGCGGGCGATCCATACCTTTCATCGCGGTCAAGAACGGCGCGAGAGCGCTCATCGCGCAGCCAAAAAGCGAAATGGGGAGGACATCATGACATTGCGGTCGAACGGATTGGTCCGGCGCCGTCCTTTGGTGCTCGGCGCCGGTGCGGCGGTGCTCGCCGCGCCGCACATCGTGCGCGCCGCCGCGGGCAAGCATCTCGCCTATCTCACGCCCGGGCTCGATCTGCCGTTCTGGCGCACGCTCTCGAACGGAATCGCCGATACCGCCCGCGCGAACGGCGGCAGCTCCACCACCTATGACAGCCACAACAACGCGCAGACGCAGATTCAGAATGCGCAGGACGCGATCGCGCGCAAGGTCGACGGCATTCTGATTTCGCCGACCGACAGCTCCACCTGCCCTGCCGTGCTGGCGCTCGCGGCGAAGGCCGGCATCCCGGCGGTCATCGCCGATATCGGCACCGATTCGGGCGAGTATCTCTCCTTCATCATCTCGAACAATTTCGAGGGCGCGTACGGCACCGGCAAGGTGCTGGCCAAGGTGATGACCGACAAGGGATGGAACAGCGGGACGGTGGGCCTGGTGACGATCTCCCTTGCCCGCCTCAACGGCCAGGCGCGCACGAAAGGTTTCATGAAGGCGATGACGGAGGCCGGCATCAAGCAGGGCGCGCTTTCGCAGATGCAGACCTACACCGCGGACGAGACCTTCAAGTTCGTGCAGGACATGCTGACCGCGCACCCCGACATGCGCGGCCTCTTCATCGAGACCGACCAGCCGACGCTCGGGGCCCTGCGCGCCCTGCACGCGGCACGGCGGGAGAATGACGTCGCCGTCGCGGCCTTTGACGGCATTCCCGAATTCGTGCCGCTGATCCAGAGCGGCCGGATCGTCGCGGCGGGGATGCAGCAGCCCTATCTGATGGGCGTGCGCTCGGCTGAGGCCCTGTTCACGCATTTCGCCGGCCAGACCCCGGAGAAACATGTGCTGGTGCCGATCATCGTGGTGGATCAGAGCAACATCGACGGCCTGCTTCCCACCATCAAGAAGAACACGTTCGGCACTGCCTGATACCGGCGCCGGACGCACCACCGCCACATGCCGCTCCTCGCGCTCACGGATATCTGGAAGCGCTTCGGAGCGACCGTCGCTCTCGCCGGCGCCCGCTTCACGCTCGACGCCGGCGAGGTGCATGCCCTCGTCGGCGCCAACGGCGCGGGCAAATCCACTTTGGCGCGGGTGATCTCCGGGCAGCTGCAGGCGGACTCCGGCAGCATCGCGCTCGAGGGGCGGACGATACGGTTCGCGGGCACGCGCGAGGCGATCCGCGCCGGGATCGCGATGGTCACGCAGGAGACATCGCTCGCGCCGGATCTTTCCGTGCTCGAGAATATCATGCTTCCGCGCTTCGGTATTCCCGGACCGCTCGACTGGCGCGCGATGCGCCGGGAGGCGAGACGGCTGATCGAGCGGCTCGGCGCGGAGGCCGGGGTCGCGATCGAGGCGCGGGTGCGGGACCTCGCCGTGGGCCAGCGCCAGATCGTCGAGATTCTCAAGGCGCTCGCGCTCGATTCCCGCATCATCATCTTCGATGAGCCGACCGCGCCGCTTTCGCCCCACGAGACGGAGCGGCTCTTCGACATCATCCGCAACCTCGCCGCGCTGGGTCACGGCCTGGTCTTCGTCTCGCACCGGCTGGAGGAGATTTTCGCCCTTTCGGACCGGACGACGGTGCTGCGCGAGGGAAGCGTGGCGGCGGAGGCGGTGCCGACGCGCGAGCTCACCCAGGGCGAGCTGATCCGGCTGATGGTCGGGCGCGAGCTTTCGGACATCTATGCGCGCAGCGACACGGCGCGCAGCGACACGGCGCGCAAGGACAGGGGCACGAAAGCGACGACGGACGCGCCGGTGCTGCGTCTCAGCCATCTCTCCGCCCCGCCGCGCGTGCGCGACGTTTCGCTCAGCGTGCATGAAGGGGAGATCGTGGGTCTTGCCGGGCTCGTCGGCGCGGGACGCTCCGAGACGCTGGAGACCATCTTCGGTCTCAGGCGCGCGCGCGGCGGGACGATCGAGCTCGACGGCAAGCCGTTCTTCCCGGCCTCGCCGCGCGAGGCGATCCGGGCGGGGATCGGCCTGATCCCGGAGGACCGGCGCGGCCAGGGCACGGTGCCCGATTTCTCGGTGCGCGAGAATCTGCTGCTCGCCCATCTCGGCGCGCATCGCGGTGCCGGCCTCGCCTATCGCACGCGCGACGGGGCCATACGCCGCCTGCTCTCTCTTCTCGGCCTGCCGGAGCAGCGCCTGCTCGATGCCAATCTGCTCACCTTCAGCGGCGGAATGCAGCAGAAGGTGATCCTCGCCCGCTGGCTCCTTCTTTCCCCGCGCCTGCTCCTGCTCGACGAGCCGACCCGCGGCGTGGACATCGCGACGAGGAGCAGCATCTATTCCCTGCTTCGCCGCATCGCCGCGGAGGGCGTTGCCTGCCTCGTCGTCAGCTCCGACTTCGAGGAGGTGATCGGACTTTGCGATCGCATCGTCGTGCTGAGCGACGGGACGGATGTGACGAGCATACCGAGCGCTCTCGTCGATATCGAGAAGCTCGGCATGTTCGCCGCCCCGCGCAGCTCCGCCGAGCGGACCCATACCGTGCTCGAGCGGCTCTCCGCGCGCTACGGCGGGACGGCATTCTGGATCGGCATCGAGCGCGGGCGTGTCTTCTGCTTCGATCGGGTGGGCAAGGATCCCGCGGCGGACCCGGGTTTCTCGGGCGGCGAATTCCCCGAGATCGGCGCCACGCGCATTCCCGCGGCACTCGAACGCCGCGATGCGGGCTTCGTGACCGAGCCCGACAGCCGGCTCGCGACGCTTCTCGTTCCGGTTCGCGGACGGAGCGGGCATGATCTCGGCATGGTCGGGCTCACGCTTGCCGGGTTCGCCGATGTGCCGGACGGCGCCGCGCTTGCCCGCGCGGTTGCCGAGGATCTCGGGGCCGAGAGGGAACGCGAGGCCGCATGAGCCGGACCGCGGAGGACCGCACGGCCGTGGCCGCGCGGCGCAGCCTGCCTGCGCAGCTGCTTCATCTGCTCGCCACCCAGATCGAGCTGCGGATGGTGCTTCTGATCGTGGTGGTGATGGCGGGGCTCTCGCGGATCTCGCCCTACTTCCTCACCGCGAACAATCTGCTCAACGTGATGGACCAGTCGGTCATCGCGGGGATGGTGGCGCTCGGGCAGACGCTGGTGATCTTGATCGGCGGCATCGATCTCTCGGTGGGTTCCCTCACGGGCGTCTCGGCGATCATGCTCGGTCTCGCCTTTCCCAAGCTCGGCGTGCCGATCGCGGTGCTGATCTGCCTCGCCAGCGGCGCGTTCCTCGGGCTGATCAACGGCGTGATCATCACTTTCGGGCGGATTGCGCCGTTCGTGGTCACGCTCGGCATGATGTCGATCGGCCGCAGCATGGCATATGTGCTGAGTGGGGCGAGCTCGATCGGCAATATTCCGGACTCGCTCGCGGCACTCACCGCCGATTCGGTCTTCGGGATTCCGCTCGACTTCCTCTGCCTGATCGTCGCCTACGCGATCGCGTGGTTCTTTCTCACCTTCGCCAAGGGCGGGCGCACGCTCTATGCGATCGGCTCGAACGCGGAGGCGGCGCGCATCGCCGGCCTTTCGATCAATCTCTGGAGCATCGCGGCCTATGTCGTCGCGGGTCTGATGAGCGCGGTCGCTGCCGTGTTCCTGACCTCGAAGATTCTTTCGATCGATCCGATCGGCGGCGCCGGCGAGGAGCTCGATTCGATCGCCGCGGTCGTGATCGGGGGTGCGAGCCTCTTCGGCGGCCGCGGATCGATCATCGGCACGCTCGCCGGCGTGTTCATCATGGTCTTCATCCGCAACGGGCTTAATCTGCTCAATGTCTCGCCCTATTGGCAGGGCACGGCCATCGGCTCGATCATCATCGCCGCGGTGCTGGTCGAGCGGCTTCTTTCGGGTGGCCGCAGCCGGGCGTAGTTCCGGGCATCGAGGGAAAGAGGGTCCGCGCATGACACGGCTTGATGCCAAGCTCGATCGGATCAGGAAGGGGCAGTACCGGCGGAGCGATTTCATCATCGCGGATGCCAAGGACCCGGACATGGGGCCGGGGCTTTGGGCCTCCGGGCCGGCGCGCGAGCCTGACGGCAGCTGGACGCGCTATCGCACGCGGGCGGAGTTTCTGGACCAGATCCGCGCGATCGTCCGCCAGGACATCGTCGATGTGATGCTGGCCTCGCTCGGCAATCTGGAGCTGCTGCTGGCCGAGGGGCTGTTTGCCGGGCATGCGGTCAAGCCGGCGATCCGCGCCAACGACACGACCGATATCTGGATGGTGCGGGGCGGGCGCTACGCCAAGCATCCTTCGCGCCCGTTCCGCACCGCGAGCCTTGCGCGGGCGCGGGAGGCGGGGATCGATCTCGGGCTCTACTCGATGACCTTCAACAATGATCGCGACGCGGATGTCGCGACGCTGGAGGCATATGGGCGGTTTCGCGAAGAGGCGGGCGCGCTTGGGTTCCGGCATTTTCTGGAGGTGTTCAACCCAAACGTCGAGACCGGCATCGCGGCGGAGATGCTGCCGCACTTCATCAACGACTGCATCGTGCGCGCGCTTGCGGGCGTGGCGGCGGCCGAGAGGCCTTCCTTCCTCAAGATCGTCTATAACGGGCCGAAGGCGCTGGAGGAGCTGGCGGGGTGGGATTCCTCGCTGATCGTGGGCATATTGGGCGGCAGCGCGGGGACGACGCGGGACACGTTCGAGCTTATTTCGCAGGCGGAACGGTATGGCGCGCGCGTGGCGTTGTTCGGCCGCAAGATCAACCTCGCGGAATCCCCGCTCGCGATCGTTGCGCTGATGCATGAGGTGGCGGGCGGCAACGTGGCCCCGGAGGAGGCGGTGCGCGCGTATCATGCGAAGCTGCGCGAGGCGGGGATCAAGGCGCTGCGTCCGCTCGAGGAGGATCTCGCGATCACCGAACCGATGCTCAAGGCCGGCGCGGCGGCCTGATCCGCCGTGGCGGCGAGGGCGGGGTTCGTCACGGGCGGCACCTGGTGCGTCGACCGCAACAAGCTCGTGGAGTTCTGGCCGGCCGAGGACGGAATTGCGAGGATCCTGGCCGAGGAGCGGCGCGGCGGCGGCTCGGGATGCAATTTCGCGATCGATGTCCGCAAGCTCGACCCGGCGATGCGGGTGGCGACGATCGGGCTTGTCGGCGATGACGAGGATGGACGGTTCCTGCTCGCCGAGGCGGATGCGCACGGGATCGGGCGCGAGCGGCTGCTGGCGACGGCGGAGGCGCCGACCCAGTACACCGAAGCCTATGGCTCGTTGAAGAGCGGACGGCGCACGCATCTTTATTTCCAGGGCACGGCTTCCCTGCTGACACCGGAGCATTTTGCCGGAATCGAGAGGCTGGACGGGCGGATTTTCCATCTCGGGCTGCCCGGCGTTCACCCGGGCATGGATGCGGCGTGGGGCGAGGCCGCGAACGGTTGGGTTGCCGTGCTGCGCAAGGCGCGGGCGGCGGGATTCGAAACGAGCCTCGAGCTGGTGAGCGCGGGTGCGGAGCGCATCGCGATGCTGGGGCGGCCATGCCTGCCGTATCTCGACTACCTCATTGTCAATGATGTCGAGATCGGGGGGCTTGCCGGCGAGGAAACGGTGCGCGCGGGCCGCACCGATTGGGATGCGGTCGAGCGGGCGGTGCGCGCGGTGATGGGGCTTGGGAAAATGGCGCTTGTGGCGGCGCATTTTCCCGCGGGCGCGGTGGCGGCGAGCGGGGACGGCGCGCTGGTGCGGGTGCCTTCGCTCGCCGTGCCTGCGGAGGAGATCGTTGCGGCCAATGGTGCGGGCGATGCGTTCGCGGCCGGCGTGCTCTACGCGGTGCATGAGGGATGGAGTCTTGCGGAGGCGCTGGCGCTCGGGCATGCGGCGGCCGGCGCGTCGCTCCGCGGACTTTCCACGACCGGAACGGTTGCGACGTGGCAGGAATGCTCTGCGCTCGCGGCGCGGTGGGGGACGCGGGGTTTATAGGCGGGCGGAGAAGGCTGCGCGGAGGTCCGGGTAGAGGCGGCGGAAGAGCGCGCGGCGGGGTGCCAGGGTTTCGGCGAGATCGGATTCCGGCTCCTGGATGCGCGCGATGGGAGGAGCCGGGCAGATTTCGGCGATCGTGCCGGCGCCGGCCGCGATGAGGCCGAGGCGCGCGGCGCCGAGGGCGGGACCGATCTCGCCGCCGGCGTGATAGATGAGCGGGCGGGCGAGAGCGGCGGCGAGGATGCGGCCCCAGAGCGCGCTCTGCGCGCCGCCGCCGGTGACGGAGAGCGCGGCGATCCGGCTGCCTTTTTCTTCCAGAACATCGAGCCCGTCGGCGAGCGCGAAGGCCACGCCTTCCAGCACCGCGCGGGTGAGGTCGGCGCGGGTGGTGACGCTTTCGAGGCCGAAGAACACGCCGGCGGCGGTGGGATCGTTGTGCGGGGTGCGCTCGCCGGCGAGATAGGGAAGGAAGATGGGGCCGTGCTCCGTTGCGATGCCGGAACGATCGAGCTCTTCGAGCAGCGCGGCTTCCCTTGCGCCGGTGATGGCGGCGAGCCAAGCGAGAGAGGAGGCCGCGGCGAGGATGACGGCCATGCGGTGCCAGGCGGCGGGCAGGCAATGGCAGAAGGCGTGGACCGCGCGCTCGGGCGCGGGGCGGAAGCTTTCGTCGCAGACGAACACCACACCGGAGGTGCCGAGCGAGAGGAAGGCCGCGCCGGGGGCGATGCAGCCGAGCCCGATCGCGGCGGCGGCATTGTCTCCGCCGCCTGCGGCCACAACCGCGCCGGGCGGGATGCCCCAGGCCTCTGCGAGCGCGGGGCGCACGGTGCCGGCGGGTTCGGTTCCCTCGGCGAGGCGCGGCATGTGGCGGGGCGAAAGCCCGCACGCGGCGAGCAGCGCGGGCGACCAGCGCCGCATCGCAACATCGAGCCAGAGCGTGCCCGATGCGTCCGACATGTCCGAGATCGCCTCGCCGGTGATGCGAAGGCGAAGCCAGTCCTTGGGCAGGAGCACGCGCGCGGTGGCGGCGAAGATTTCAGGCTCGAAGCGGCGCACCCAGAGGAGCTTCGGCGCGGTGAATCCTGGCATGGCGAGATTGCCGGCGATGCGGCGGGCGAGCGGATCGAGCGCGGCGCATTCGGCGGCGGAGCGGCCGTCGTTCCAGAGGATCGCGGGGCGAAGGATGTTGTCCGCCTCGTCGAGCAGCACGGCGCCGTGCATCTGGCCCGTCAGCCCGATCGCGCGCGCTGTCGAGAGATCCGCGCGCGCACGGAGCGCGGCGATCGCGGTTGCGGTGGCAGTCCACCAATCCTCCGGTGCCTGCTCGCTCCAGAGCGGGTGCGGGTGCGAGATGGCGAGCGGCGCGGTGGCTTCCGCACGCACGGTGCCGTCTTCGCCGATCAGGACGGCTTTCACGCCCGAGGTGCCGAGATCGATTCCGATCGCGTCCATGCGCGCATCCTGCGCTGCGTGCGCGGGCGCGGGAAGAGCGGCAGGAGAAGAGGCGCGCGGCTTGCGGGTTTTTCGAATCGCGCAAGCGGATGCTGCGCGGGAACGACGGGACGCGACTATTGACGCTCACGCTATTGACGGTCGCGGGGAGGGAAGGGATAACACGGGCCAACGGAGAAGATGTCAGCCCTGCATGGGGTGCTGATCGCGTCACGTTTCCCTGTGCGGGCCGGCAAATCCGCCGCGTCGACCAGTCCAAGGGTCGCGAAGCATAGAAAAAGAGGGGAAACGGGCCATGACGTCCGACACGAACAATGCGGAAAATTTCAAGGACCTCGCGGAATCCTATTTCCGGGGCCGAATCGATCGCCGCCGCTTTTTCGAGCTCGCGGGCGCGCTCGGCTTTTCGGCAACCATCCTCGGCAAGCTGGTGCGGCCGGCGCGTGCCGCGGATTCCGACCTGCTGCCCTCCGACCCGATTTCGCCCTACGAGGCGCCGATCACCAAGCAGCGCGTCGCTTGGCTCAAGACCAAGCCCTACAAGGGCACGACGATCAACGTCATGGCGGTGAAGGCGACGGTCGGCGATTGCATCAAGTACCATGCGCCGCATTGGGAAGAGATCACCGGCGGGCACGTCAATGTCGCCGAGGTGCCGATCGAGACGCTGCACACGCAGATTTTCGCCGATCTCGCGAGCGGGCTCGGCCGCTACGACGCATACCAGACCGGATGCTGGTTCTACGGCGATTTCTTCGTTCCCAAGGACCCCTATATCGTTCCGCTCGCGCCCTATCTCGCCGATGCCAAATACTCGTACTGGAACCCGGACGACTGGCTCGAGCCGATGCGCAAGCTCTATAGCTGGGAAGGAAAGGTGTACGGCTCGCTTTTCGACGGCGATGCGCAATGCCTCTATTACCGGCGCGACGTTTTCACGAACGGCGACAACCAGCAAAAGTTCAAGCAGAAATACGGGTATGATCTGCCGGCGCCGCCGACCACGACGCAGCAGATGCACGATCTCGCCGACTTCTTCACCGGCTGGGACTGGAACGGCGACGGCAGCAAGGACTGGGGCATGGCGCTGCACGCCAAGGTCAACGAGCAGGGCTTTTTCCATTTTCTCACGCTGGCGGCACCCTATGTCGTTTCTCCCGAGAACAAGTATTTCTATTTCCATCCCGACACGATGAAGCCGCTCATCAACTCCGAAGGACATCTGCGCGCACTCGAGGATTATGTGAAGTTCCTCGCCAACGGACCGCGCGAGGAGATCGCCTGGACGCTCGGCCAGGGATGGAACCTCTTCCTCGAAGGCCATTGCGCGATGGAGCCGACCTGGGGCGACCTGCCCACGCTCGCGCAGGACCCGAAATCCTCGAAAGTGCAGGGCAAGATGGGCGGCGGGCCGATTCCCGGCACCACGGAGGCGTTCAACCCGATCACCGGAAGCTGGAAGAAATACGACCTGAACCAGGTCGGCAACGTCAATGGCGGCACCTGGCATCCGGTGCTCTCGCGCCTCTCGAAGCACAAGGAGGCGACCTACGATTTCATGGCGTTCATGGCGAACCGGAAGAACGCGTTCTTCAACTGCACGCACGGCTGGACCGGCGTGCAGCCGGGGATGAAGTGGGAGTACCTCCCGCCGGCGGGCACCAGCACGATCGCGGAATGGCAGGCGCAGGGGTGGAACGCGTCCGACTGCGCGCAATATCTCGGCGCCTACTACGCCAACCTGACGCTGCCGCTGCAGGAGGAATATCTCCGCATTCCGGGCGCGGCCGAATATTGGCATGAGCTCGACCTCAACATCTCGGCGGTGCTGGCCGGGCAGATGAAGCCCAAGGATGCGCTCGACCGGACGGCATCGTCGTGGGAGAGCGTGACCGAGCGCTATGGCCGGAGCCGCCAGCAGACGCTCTACAAGGCTTCGTTCAGCTGAGCGGGGCTAAAAGCCGGGCCGGAGAAGCGCCGGCCCGGCGCGCGCGCATGCCGGGGCGCCGGGAGAGCGGAGCGGCGATGGCGCGACGGCGCCGTCGCGGCGACGAGGGCAGCTGGTTCAAATGGGCGATGCTGCTGCCGGCTGTCATCTGGGTGATCGCCTTCACTTTCTTTCCGCTGATCTCGGTTATTCACTTCAGCTTCGCCAATTACGTGCTCGGGCAGGGCATCACCGGCTATGTCGGCTGGCAGAACTATATCAATGTGCTGGAATCGGCGGATTTCTGGCACAGCATTGCGATCACGGCGATCTATGTCGCGGTGGCGGTACCGACCGAGGTCGCGCTCGGTTTCCTGCTCGCCTGGCTGGTGAGCCTTGGCGCCGCGGGCAGCAAGGTTTTTCGCGGCATCCTCGCGGCACCCTTGTTCACGATGGGCGTTGCCATCGGCTATCTCGGCGTCACGCTCTACACCGATCAGGGCGGCCCGATCACCCTCGTTCTCGGCCTGATCGGCATCCACATTCCCTGGTTCTCGACCGGCTGGGGCGGACTGCTCGGCGCGATCATTCTCGATGTGTGGCGCTGGACCCCGTTCGTGTTTCTGATCGCGCTCGCGGCGATCGGCGCAATTCCGACCACGATCTACGAGGCGGCGCTGCTCGACACCCGCAGCCACTGGCAGATCATGTGGCGGCTCGCTCTGCCGCTCTGCTGGCCGGTGATGACGGTCGCGATTCTGCTCCGGCTGATCGAGGCGCTCAAGGTGTTCGGGCTGCCTTTCGCGCTGACGAGCGGCGGGCCAGGCACCAGCACGCAGCTCTTCAGCATCGCCGATTACCTGACGACGATTCAGTTCTTCGATTTCGGCAAAGGCTCGGCTATGGGGATCGTTTTCCTCATCCTCGTTTCGGTCATCATCACCTTCTTCTTCCGCCAGATGCGCCGGAACATCGAGTGATGGGAGAAGGCCGGGCATGAACGATATTCTCTGGAGCGGGATCTCGCGGCCGGCACGCCTGCTCGCCTACGCGATGCTGGTGCTGGCGGCCTTCTGGGTGATCTTTCCCGCGGTCTGGGCGGTCGTGAATTCGGTCAAGACGACGGCCGATACGTTCCGCGCCGGCGCGCTGATCCCGTTCGTCGATTTCCGCCCGACGCTCGCCTCCTGGCGGAGCGTGCTCGGCGATCCCGAGGCGCGCGAGGCGCTGCTGAGCAGCACCATCGTGAGCCTCGGCACGACCGCCTTCGTGCTCGTGCTCGGCACGCCGGCGGCCTATTCGCTGGCGCGTTTCTTCCCGCGGCGTTCCCGCGACATCACATTGTGGTTCCTCTCCCAGCGCGTGCTGCCGCCTGCGGTGGTGCTGATTCCGTTCTATGTGATGATGGTGGCGCTCGGCCTGATCGATACCTGGATCGGGCTCGTTCTGTGCTATTCGACGTTCAACCTGGCGTTCGGCGTCGTCATCATGCGCGACGTGTTCCGCGACATCAGCACCGAGATCGAGGAGGCGGCCAAGGTCGAAGGGGCCAATCCGTGGCAGATCTTCTGGCTGATCGCGATGCCGCTCGCCGTCGACGGGCTGATCGTATCGGCGGTGATCGTCTTCGCCTTCACATGGAACGAGGCTTTGTTCGCCTCCGCGCTGACCTCGCAGCATGCGACGACGATGCCGGCCTTCATCCTGGCCTCGCGATCGACGCGGGGGGTCGATTTCAACACCGCCTCGGTCAATACGCTGCTCGCCATCACGCCGCCGGTGATTCTTTCCTTCTTCGTCCAGCGGTTTCTCGCCCGCGGACTCTCGTTCGGCGCCGTCAAGGGATAGATGCGGCGAGGCGAAGCCGATTGCCTGATCGGCATCGATATCGGAACTCAGAGCC
>JASHRV010000021.1 GCA_030037175.1 Acetobacteraceae bacterium | reverse complement strand
ATCTCGACGAACGGCGCTTCGCGATCCTCAGCGACAATTGCCGCGCCTTCGCCGCCGGGAAACCGCTCCGCAACGTCATCGATAAGGCGAACTGGTTCTGACTCACCCGCCGAGAAACGCCGCCACCTCGGGAATCGCCCGCAATTCCGCCAGCTCCGCCTCGCTCGACAATTTCGGCCGGTCCCGCTCTCCGCAGTGCTTCCAACTAGAGGGCCTCGCGCCGGTTGTTGGATAGACAGCGCTTGTCATCTACAAGACTGCAACATGAATGATACGTTGTCGCTTGAACGGAGAATAGTGCCCACTCCCACATTTTCTGCCGTTTGAAAGGGGGTGATGAATTTCTGGGGGTGGCCGCCTGTGTTACGGTGGTGCCTTTGGCGACGGAGGCCCTGATGCACTGGCGAGTGGTTGTGGAGCGCGGGGATCCATCGGGGTTCGTGCAACGCTGCGTAATCGCTCACGTCGAGCGAAGCGGACTGCCGAGTAAGTCGGAAGTTGGTCTGAATCACGATGAAGTCAAGCTCGTTCTTCGCGCTTTGCAGTCTGTGATGGTTACAGGCCAGATCCAGGAATTTGCGGACGCCGCCAGACCCTGCGTGGGTTGCGGACGTACTCGCGTACTGAAGGAGCATCGTCGGCGCCATCTCGATGCCCTGTTCGGGCGAATAGCGGTTCCTGCGCCCAGCCTCGAGCGCTGTTGCTGCCGGCAAGCCAACCAGGCTTCATCGGTGTCTACCTTACTGCCATACCGCACTACACCTGAGGTGCGCCATCTGCGGGCGAAGGCATGTGCGCAGATGTCGTACAGAAAGGCAGCCGATCTCCTGAACATCTTCCTGCCGACGCTGTCGATTTCTCACTATTCCACCACGCGCAACCGCCTTCTGCGTGCGGGGCAGGCGATCGAGGATGAACTGCGAGGCAGCGTCGAGCACGAACAAGCCGCTGCCGGCCCTGTTGAGTCTATGGTGGTTGGTATCGATGGGGCGTTTGTCAAATTGGTGCCAACGGAAGCCAGACGCGGGGATCTTGACGTCATCATTGGGCGTATCGAAGTGCCCGGCCGCCAAAGTGAAATCTCCGCTGCAGTCCGCGACCTTGAGGGACATACCCGTGAGCGACTACAGGCCACGCTGCGTCGGGCAGGCCGGGGGCCAGCTACCAGGCTTGTTGTGCTGTCCGACGGTGAGGATGAAATGCGAGAACTACCGGGCCGCTGGCTCGGCTCGGAACAACACCATCGACTCGATTGGTTCCATCTTTGTCGAAGGATCGAGCGGATCGGAGGGGCCCTCTACTACCTGCCACGCATCGGATCCGAGAAATTTCGCGACCGGATGCGTGTCTATTACCGGGACCTTCGGAGGATAAAATGGCGGTTATGGGTTAGGGCAACGCGGCACGGGCCCTGGATGATCACTTTCTCGCAGTTTATTGCGCACCTTATTACACACCGCAACGAGGCATTGTCGGCAGGAATATCGGTCCAGCGCATCGATAATGTCCTCAATCGGCTCGATGAGCTTCGGCGGCATGTGCTTCTGAACCAGCGATCATTGGTAGACTATGGCCGCTTATAGCGTGCTGGCGAGCGCCTATCCACAGCACACGTTGAGTCGACTGTAAACCAACTGGTGAGCCATCTGCTGTTGCACGTCCGCATTGCCCTGCTGAATGGCCGGCTCAAGACCTACGCTGGGCTGCGGGTCCCCATGGCACGCACTGCCGAAAGCAACCAGACAATGCCTATGACAGCGTGACTCCCCCAGTGTCGTGTTGCCGAAAATGAGCGGAAAAGGCCCCGTTCTCCCCACGTGCTGCCATTAAGGCGGGAATTCCCCGGCGCTCGATTCCGGATATTGCCGCTAAATCCGGAATTCCGAGCGCGACAGCATGCGGCAGGGTGTGCCTTTAACCCCTTCATCCATCCCGAGTTTTGGGATACCCCGGCCGGCACGCGGGTCGTCAGAATGAGAGAAAACGGAGGCTGGCCTTGCAGCAACGTTCGATGCGAAAATCCGGGATTAACGGCAATGCCAGCCCCCAAGATTCCGGAGTTTACGACACAGTCCGTAATTATCGGCAATGGCAATCCTTTGTTTTCTCTGACTCAGCGGTCCGGCCAATTTTGGCATCACGACACCCGCGGATACACGGGGGGATCGCCAATACGCCGGCTGCGCTGGCGCGGCTGATGGGCAAGCTGTCTGGGAAAATGTCGGGCGACATTTAACGGGGTTCTGATTCAATTTCGGTGCAGCATGGTCCTTGTGGCATCTTGGTCGGTGGAGCGGAGACCCCGACATGATGGAAGCCCTGGCAGTTTGGTCACCTATGCCATCCCCGAGAGCTGGGACTGCTTGACTGAGCGCCTTCGGTCGAGATGACGAGGTAACCGGGGCCGAATGCTTGACCCGACTCGCGGCCGGCTGATCGGTTGAGCGCGCAACACAGATCCGGACTGAGGCCCGCTGCTCCCTCGGCAGCGGGTCTTTTCTTTCTCGGATCTAGCGGCAGGTTGCAACGAAGAGGCGGCGGGCAGCGCCTTTAGGGACGGGGCTGGGAGAAATCCCGCCGCCGGCTGAAGCCTATACCGAGGCGCAGCGTCGGACGAGGGGCCGGAAGGCCGCCCAGGGGTAGAGAGCCCCTCGCCGCGAGTTCAGGGGGGCGCGGCGAGGGTAGTTGCGGCCACCAGACCGGCTCTGTGGCGGGCCGGCCTGCGCCGGGTTCAGGATAGACCCAGCTGACCAAATGAATGCACCTGTTCGTCGGCGATGGTCAGTAACGAAAGTGGGAACGGAATTACGATGGGGACATGCCGGTGCACAGGAACCCAGCCGGACACCGGAGCTCATGGCCAAATCCCCAGCGCGTCGCTCAGCGCGCTTCGATCTGAACCCATGCCATGACGACGATAAGAACGCGCTCGAAATTCCCGCCCATGGCTTCGGTCATGAACTCCATGATCTCGCGATGGGGCACGTGCGCACTCCGCAGCGCCGCCATGGTGCGCGCAATCAGCGCATCGGTATCCCCGTCGAGATTGGCGAGGAAGACCACAATATGCAGGTATCGGGGTCGCACGACTGCCTCCGGTGAGCCCCTGCCAGGAGGCTGAGGGCTCCCGGCAGGGGCGACGCACCGGATTTGGGAAGCGACCCGGTTAAGTCAGAGAGTAACGCCGTTTCTCTTCCGGCTTCCATATCTGAGCGCGACGATCGCGCTTTTTTAATCGCATCCCCATTATTCAAGTCCTCAGGTGTATTGTCCCCCTTGAAGGGTCCATTTTCAGGGTGATCCCTCTCGCGAGTGGCGGGCCATTCCAGACATCGCGTTTGCTATTCGGCGCCGGCTGCACCATCGTCACTGTCCGCCACTTTTCGGGCTGGGTCGTTCGTATCTGTTCTCGCGACGCCGTCGCTTGCGGTGCCTCCCCATTTCGAAAGGCGTTCCGGCACGCATGGGGCGTGCCGCCGGTTGCACGGAGAGAGAGATGCCTCAAGGCACGGTTAAATGATTCAACCCGAACAAAGGCTATGGGTTCATACAACCGGACGACGGCTCGAAGGATATCTTCGTTCATATTTCAGCGGTCGAGCAGGCTGGACTCGGTAGCCTGTCCGAGGGTCAGAAGGTCAGCTTCGAAGTCGAGCGCGGCCGGCAGGGGAAGCTCGCAGCAGCCAATCTGAAAGGTGTCTGAGCTCCGCGATTGATCGGGACAATGGCCCGCTCCGCGAGGGGGGCCACTTCTTGTGCCCATCCGCGAGAGCCCTCAGCGGCATGGCGGCCTGACCCCAGGTCACTGCGGTCTGTCAGGGCGAACCGGGAGAGTCCTACCCGCTGGTCGCCCGCTACAGCACAGCTGCATAATCATGACACCATGGTTGCTTCGGTGCGACAGCCGCCACGGGCTTCGACAATCTCGGCAGCTTCGTCGGTCCATTGGTCTTCGGGTGGCTGCCCAGTACCTCGCCGGCTTCGCTTCCTCGATGATCGTTGGCGGCGCTGCGTTCCTTGTTCCCAGCCTCACGGCAGTCACGGTGCGCGGCAAGCGCCAAAGCGCCCCAATCTTCGTTGGCAATGAGCAACGGAAACCGCTGATGGAGCAACGCTGGCCTTCGCCTCGCAAAACCTGGAGGCCTGAACGGTCGGTCCCGAACGCCTGGGCCTGACTTTAATGAAGAAGCGGGATCCGGACCCGCTGTGTAAGCTCCGGCACCAGTGAGGTACATTTCGTTGCCTCTCTGGACTCGTTCAACGGCATGCGTTGCATACGCTCTAGCATTGGAGAAAGCCGGTCAGATCTGCCTGTTGGGAAGAAGTATATGACGCGGGTCGATCTCTTCACGGATTAGGCGGAGTTCTCCCGCGGTCGGCAGCGGAGTGTCCGGAACGCCTGAAAGATCCCCGAGTTCGAAATCTGTGGCCGTGCGAAGCGCCTCTACTGAAACACCAGGATGGATCGACTTAACGATCATGCGGCCCACGTCCCGATTAAAATCGAAGATGCATTTCGGCGTAACGATGAGTGCCGGCCCTCCACGATCGAGGGCCAGCGCGTGCCGTCCAGCCAGACCACCAGGATAACCGACACCCGATACATAATCGACCTTCTCCACGAAATTCCGTTTCTCGTGATATGGCATCATCACATATTCGCGACCAAACAAAGCCATGTGCTCGGGTTGCAGGATAGGACCAACGAGGCGCACCTTGGGTCGCTCATGTGGACCGATGCAGACGCTGTTGATGTTGCCTTCTTGATCGACCTGGACGGCACTGCTGAAACCGAAATCTATGTCACCGCGCTTCAGCACCCATTGTCCGGGGTAGTCAATCATCTGAGATTCTGACGGTAGGTCGCGCAGCATCGCGCTGTGCTCGGAATCGGGCAGTGCTTCAAGCTCGCGAAGATCGGGGTTGTGGTAACACCCTGCTAGCAGGATTGTCAGGTTTGGCGCATGAGTCCGACGCGCGAGTTCCATACTGACGAGCGGTATGGCAGTGCCGAACGCGGCCGCGGCTGCGCCTGTCAAAAGACCGGTGAAACCCACCTCTTCGTCGGCAAACTCGTGAGCGAGTAAGGTTGCGAGAATTTCATGGAGGGTTGGGGGCGGTGCAATCATAACAGCGAGTCCAAATCTTGGAGGTCAGCAAGACGCTCCGCGCCGATGAGGTTGAGATATGCAAAATGGTCTGCTGGCGCGCGAACATATCGCTCAAGGTAACGGTTGAACATCTCGGTGGTAGCAGACGCTCCTACATATTCCTCCAAATGGTTATCATCCGACAGATACCGCCCGAGCGCCGGAGTGGGATGGGCTCCGTAAGGAACCTCGACGATCGAAGTGGTTCGGTAGGAGGGAACCTCAACAAGCCGCGCATGACGGCGAATGAATGCCTTGGAAACAATTTTCTCCACCGTTACGATCACCCTTTCGCAGGATCGCGCGAACAGCACGTCGCCACTCTGCGGCAGCAGTCTACGGGCAGGGAAAACTACATTGCCCTGTTCGTCTGCCGCGATCGCGTGAATGACGACGATCTCCGGATTCGCCGCGGGTACGGCATGCATGGGCCGGCCAGAAATCGGACACGCGAACGGCCGGATTTCGGCATTGTATTTGAGGACATCGTTGCCCCCTAGGAACGGGATCGGCCAGAATGCCAATCCCTCCTGGCTGGCACGAAAGCGATCCCAGCTCACCATTTCTGGATAGTCGATAACTTGGAGAACGCCCGACTCGGCCGCACGTCGGAAGTTCCGAGCGAGGCCATGCTTCTCGAGCCCGACATAGGAGGTTTCGACGCGTGTGAGGCAGCCGCCTCCGGCCAGCATATCGACGTCACAGGAATTGGCAGAGCCGACTATGGTCAGATCGCGTCGGCCCTGCCGGACAAGCTCTCTCACAAAGGCCATGGGTTTCTGGTAGACGGCAAAGCCGCCGATCGCTAGACGGGCACCGTTGGGTACCAGTCCAACCGCATCCCGCAAGCTCATCCGTTTGGATTTCAGTCCAAGCATCAACGCTTCCACGTTAGATTGGACGGATCAACTGATCAGACGCCGCAAAATGCAACTGGCCGCATCGGCGACCCAGATCCTTCGTGAATGGGAAGCGGGGCCGATACAAAAAAGCTGCGTGCCGCCAACTGCTCGAGATTGGCCAGCATCTCTATGATCAGTATGCCATTTGGTAGCCAGTGGCGCATGTGGCCCGGCGCATCTCCGACGACCCCATCGACCAGGGCGATTTCACATGCGACAGTATCGGTGCCGATCGCACGAATGCCCCGCTCCTTGAACAAGATCACAGTCTCCTCGCTCATTCCGGGCGCATTGCGTGCATACCATTGCGCCTGGTAGTCACAGCGCCAATAGCGCTTCGACCAGCCGTAATTGACCAAAGCGATTTCGTCGCGCCTAACACAGACGCCGCGTTCCCGTTCATAATTTTCAATCATGTCGGACGTTATCATATCTCCCGGCGCGAGATTCAACTCAGAAAAATCATAGAGCGTTGCGGGTGCCATTAACCAATCGACGGCAATCCTGTCGATCGTCGCGAGTCCTGAATGGTTGTGCGCGGGTGCGTCGACATGGCAACCAGTGTGTTCGGCCATCACCAAACCCTGGCAATAGTAACCATCGTGGTCGTGAGTGACAGTCTTGTCGATTATCAGATGTGGATGGGTCGGCCATCGCGGGATACCACGCTCAAGCCGCGGCGCAAGGTCGATCGGTTTCATACGTGCGAAGAGGCTCGCGAGACGCCCCACGGCATCGCCATCAGCCATGATGATTCCCACCCTCCCCTTCGGTCCAGCGCTACGCAATGGCACCCGCAAGCACTGCGAACAGAATTATCCTAGTGCAACATCTCGGTCTGGTAGAAATACCGTGCGACGTTCGGATCGTTTGCAGTCGCGGTAGTAGCGACGATATTGTCGAGCTGTACGACCTTGGGCACAGCGGAAGACTTGCCATTAAGGATGTCGTACGCGTACTGGACCGCAAGCCTACCTTCCTCGGCTGGGCGCTGAATGATGAGCGTGGTGATCACACCCTCCTTAAGCAATTGAACCTCCTCTGGCAGTGCGTCAAAGCCCACAACGTCGACCTTACCTTTCTTGCCAGTCGCAGCCACCGCCCTGCCCACTCCCTCCGCGGAGAAGGTGTTGGTCCCGAAAATTCCTACCATGTGGGGATATTTGAGGAGCAGCAGTTGTGCCTCGGTGAAGGCCTTGGTCGGGCTGTCGTCATCGTATTCGATCGCGACCACGTTCATCTTCGGATATTTGGCCATCTCGGTGACGAAGCCTTTCTGTCGTGCATCTGCGGTGGGGATGCCAGGCTTGACGTTGATTACCGCTACGTCGCCACTTTCGCCTGCGAATTTGGCGATCGCGTCGGCCGCCGCGGCCCCGCCCTGACTATTGTTCGATGTGATCTGGCTCACGAGCAGGGAGGCGTCGGAGATGGTTTCATCTACTGCGATCACGGGAATGTGAGCGTCCACAAACTGTTTGATCGGGTTGATCAGCGCCGTATCGTCGGTTGGCACAACCAACAGTACGGCAGGATGCTTGGCGAGCAGCGCCTGGAGCACGGGGATCTGTGACTCCGCGGACCAGGAGCTTCCACCCTGCCAGATCAGATTGAGGCCGAGCTTTTTCGCCTCCGGCGCCGCTCCCCGCTGCATAGTGATGTAGAACGGATCAGTGGTAATGCCGGGGACCAGCGCAATCGTGGCCGGCCCCGCGGCCCGTGCCCCTATCGGGGCAGCCGCGAGGACAAGGCTGAGCGCTGCGACCGGGATGCTGGCCTTTTGTGTCGCTTTCGCTTTTCGAAACATGGGTTCCTCCCTTATTTTCCGCATCAAACAGTGTCGATCAGCCGGTCGCGAAGCTGGTCGATCGCGACCGCGAAGATCAGGATCGCGCCGACCGCGACCTGCTGCCAGAAGGGCTGCACGCCGACCAGGATCAGCCCCGTCACCATCACGGTGATGACGAAGGCGCCGATCACCGTGCCGAGGATCGTCCCGCGCCCGCCGAA
>JASHRV010000168.1 GCA_030037175.1 Acetobacteraceae bacterium | reverse complement strand
GCCGGGCTCTTCGCCTATCTTTCCGAGATCGAAACGGACGGCACCCCGCGCTACGTCACCGAAGCCATCCTCCGCGCGCTCCACCGCGCCGAACGCCCGGCCCCGCCCGAATACCGCGCCGCCTGGCCCTGGCACAGCCACGCGCGCGCGGATGCCGCGCCGCTCGCGCCCGACACGCCCACCCCGCTCCGCATCGTTTTCCTGCCCACCTCCTGGGTTTTTTCCGCCGGCAGCCGCATCCGCCTCTCGCTCGCCGGCGCGGACGCGGATCACTACGCCCAGGTCCCGCACGGCCGCCCGCCGCTGCTCCGCTTCCATCGCGGCGGCGCATCGGCCTCGGTTCTCGAAATGCCGTGGCGGTGAAAAGCGGCGCCCGGCCCGGCAACGGCGCGTCGGGCCCGCACTCGACAACATCAATCGGGAAAGCGCTCGCCGAACATCGGCAACCCGCTGACGGATTGGTCCTTGGTCGCCTCGTCCTGAAGCACGTCCCAGTGCTCGGCGAGCTTGCCGTCCTCCATGCGGACGATATCGGCGGCGACCCAGGCGGCGGGCCGGCCATTGCCGGAGAAGCGGCCATGCGCGATCACGAAATCGCCCTCGGCGACGATGAGCTGGTTCTCATAGCGCAGCGTGCCGGGCAGCGTGCGGATCAGGTTGAACAGCCCGTCGCGGCCCGGCCCGATATGGGCGCTGTGCTGGATGTAGCGATCCGACCAATAGCGTTCCGCCGCCGCATAGTCGCGCTTGTTGAAGAGCATGTCGAAGGCTTCGAGAACGATCGCCTTGTTCTGCTCCGGCGTGGTCCTGGTCATGGATGGTCTCCCATATTTTTCGGATCGCGGCGCGGCCCCAAGTTTGGCCGCACCGGTCCCGCCCCGGAAATGCCCCCATAGAGGCAGGCATGGAGATTGTTCTTTCTTGAAAGAAAGAACCAAAGAACTTTTATCCGCTTTCCGTTCGCCGCGCCTCGGCCGGCACCCGCCCCCGGAAAACGGAAAAGAGTCTTTTTGCTTCTTTCCTTCAGAAAAAGAAGATTTTTCCTTTTCGCAGCCCGGATTGGCAAGGCGCGTCTGACCCCCATGGTTGCGAAAGTCTGATATGATCGGCCGGGCCCCAGGTCATCGAAAGACACCCATCGAAAGACACCCACCGGAAGACACGATGATGATCACGCGCCGCTCTCTCGTTTCGACCGTTCCGGCCGGAATGCTCGCCGCCGGCATCGCGCCCCGCGCCCGCGCCGCAACCGCGGTCGATGTGGCGCTCGTTCTCATGAGCGACGTTTCGTACAGCGTCATCGATTCCGAATTCGGGATCGAGCGGCACGGCTACGCCACCGCGATACAAAGTCCGGAGGTCGTGGGCGCCATCACCGGCGGCGATATCGGCGCGATCGGCGTCACATACATGGAATTTTCGGGCGAGTATCAAATCGCCACCGTCCGCGGCTGGGAGGTCATCCACGACCAGGCGTCGGCCAAGGCGTTCGCCGATGCGATCATGTCCCAGCCGCGCTCCTCGTTCGGCCGCACGGCCATCGGCTCCGGCATCGACGCCGCCGTCGGAGCGCTCGCCGAATGCGGCTTCACCGCCACCCGCCGCGTGATCGATGTCTGCGGCGACGGTACCTGCATCGGCGGCATGCCGCTCGATCACGCCCGCGCGGAGGCGCTCAAGGCCGGCATCACGATCAACGGGCTCGCCATCATCCACGAGAATCCCCCGCCGTGGCTCATATTCCATGTCGATCCGCCCGGCGGCATCGTGAACTGGTATCGGGACCACATCGTCGGCGGTCCCGACAGTTTCGTGATGCAGGTGAAGTCCGGCGACGACTTCGTCTCTGCGATGACGCGCAAGCTCGTGGGCGAGATCGCGCGCCGTTCCGTCCCGTCATCGCGCGCGCGCGATCTGCTCTAGCCCCACCCGATCCGCGCGAAGAACGCTTCTATCTCCGCCGCCGCGCGCTCGGGGGCCTCGCGGTGCGGGAAATGCCCCACGCCCGGGAACAGGGAAAAATCGAGCTCCGCAAAGGTTTCTCCGAGACGGTCGGCCCACGACGCGGGAAAAAGCACATCGTGCTCGGCCCAGCGCACGGCGGTCGGAACGCGGATCGGCGGCAGCGCCGGCGCCACGCCCCGCATCATCGCGATCCGCCCTTCATGCGCTCCGCGGTAATAGGCGAACCCGCCCTCCAGGTTTCCGGGCTTGAGGAAGTTGTCGATGAATTCCTCTATCACGTCGTCGAACGCATCCTTGCGGTGCGCCCAATGGCGAAGGAAATGGCCGATATAGGCGGCGCAGCTCTCCCACGACGCGCCGACGAGCGCAGGCGCCATCGCCATCTGGTGGAAGGACTGGTACCAGATCTCGTTCAGCCGGCCCGGCTCGCTCATTCGCGCGCCGATGCCGGGATAGACGAAATCGAAGAAAAAGAGCCCCGAAAACCGTCGCGGCGCCCGCCGCGCGAGCGCCTGCATCACCGCCCCGCCGACATCGTGGCCCACAACGCCGACGCGCTCCATCCGAAGCGCATCGAGCAGCGCCAGCATATCCCCGGCATGCTCCTCCGCGCCCCAGGGCGCCTGCTGCTTGCTGCTGTCGCCGAAGCCGCGCAAATCGGGAACGATCAGCGTGTGGCGGCGCGCGAGAAGCCGCATCACCTTCTCCCAGGTCAGCCAGAATTCCGGCCAGCCATGCAGAAGCAGCAGCGGCGCGCCCGCGCCGGCACGCGCGACGTGAAGCTCGGCGCCGTTCGCCGCGATCCTCTCGTGCGCGATGAACCCGTCCGCCTCGCTCATTCCGAAAGCGATCCCATCCCGCCCTATGCCCGCTTGCGCGCCACCGTCCTCGGCTTGCCGTTGCGCCCCACTCGTCCCGACGCCACGCGCCTTGCACGAGCCTTGACGTTTGGGACGAGCGTACAAATGCTCATGTGGGGGCCACACGATACCCCTCTTCCGGGCTTGATCGAAAGGGCAGCTTTCCGATGGTTGCGTATGTTGTCTTCACCCGCGAAAGAATGCGGAACAGCGAGGAATATGAACGGTACCGGGAAAAAGCGCGGCCGGTGAACGCCGGCCATCCCTTGAAGCCGTTGGCGCTTTACGGAAAGCATGAAGTGCTCGAGGGCCCGGCGATCGATGGCGCGGTCATCCTGGAGTTTCCAACCACGGAGGCGGCAAGAGCCTACTACCACAGCGCGGCTTACCAGGAGGCCGCGAAACATCGCTTCCTTGCCGCCGACTACCGCGTGTTCATCGTCGAAGGGATCTAGATCAAACCGCGGGCGCCTCGCCGGCACCCGCCCCCGGAAAACGGAAAAAAGTCTTTTTGCTTCTTTTTCTTCAGAAAAAGAAGGCTCTTCCTCAATGCTTCCTTTTCAATCCCCACTCCCGTCCGCCACGCTCATCCCGAAAGCGGGCTCACGCCGAAGAGATAGCGGTGGATGAAGCCGAGGAACGCGATCCACACCACCAGCGCCGCGACCGGCCCCACCCACCCGATCTCGGAGGCGACGAACCGGTTCCGCCCCGCAACGATCGCGCCGAAGGGAATCACGGACGTGCTCCGCGCAAGCTCCGCCCACAGCGCGGCATTCTTCTCTTTCAGCTTGGCGTCGATCGAGGGCATGCCCCAGAGCGCGGTGATCAGGAACGCGCCGAAGAAGAGAAACCCGTCCGCGGTGCCGAGCGCGATCATGTGCACGCCGGCCCAGAGCGTGAAGGACCACAGCATCGGGTGGCGGGTCACGCGCTGCATGCCCCGCGCGGGCTCCGGCGGCGCGCTCTCCCCGCCCACCGATGTCGGGTTGCGCCCGGAAAGCGCCCCGGCGAAGAGCACGAACGCAATCAGCATGATCAGAACGAGGAAATCGCGGAGCCCGCGCGGCGTGATCCACACCGGCACCACCGGCGCGCGCCGGTATGCGACGATCAGGAACACGAGCGTCGCGATGGAGAGCGTGGAAAACAGCACCCGGAACCGCGCCTCGCCGTAGCGCCGCACCAGCGCCCCGCGCAGCCCTGTCCCCGCAATGCCCGTATGGACCGCGATCCAGACGATGGCGGCAATCACCAGCAGGCTCATCGCGTCACCTCCATCATCGCGTCACCTCCATGGGCACGGAAGCCGCGCCGGCGGAGCAGCGCGCGGCGCCGAACACGCAGAACCGCGCGCAATGCGGGTGGCTCAGCGTCACGCGCCGCGCCGCCCCCGCGAGCGTCGCTCCGAGATCGAAACGATCCTCGTAGGGCTGCAGCGTGCAGGCCACCACGCGTGGCGCCGCCTCGCCTTTTCGGTGCACGATCATTCGCGCGCTCGCGCACATCACCGTCCGTCCGCTCCCCGAAAGCGCCTGCCAGCAGGTTTGTCCGACTTCCGGCGGCGCCTCCGCAACCCCGAGCTCGGGGAACAGCACCAGCGCGGCCGGATCGAAGGCGTCCAGCATGATGCCCTTTGTCGCAAAAAGTGCGGCGAATCCCGCGCGCAGCTCCGCCTCCGCCGCGCGCTCCGGCAGCCGCGCGGCCACGGTTGCACGGAATTTATTTTCGGCCAGCCACCCGAGCCCGGCGAGCGCCGGGGCGAAGGTCCCCCGCCCGCGAATCGCCTCGTGCCCCTCGCGCGCCGGCGAATCGAGCGAAACGCGCAGCCCGAGCCGCCCGCCATGGGCCGCAAGCAGCCGCGCCAGCGCGGCGTGGTGGCGCTGCATCGGCCGCATCGCGTTGGTCAGCACCAGCACCGAATAGCCGCGCTCAAGTGCTGACTCGATCATCCCGATCGCGTCCGGGTTCATGAAGGGCTCGCCGCCCGTGAACCCGATCTCCCGCAGCTCGGGGTGCTGCGCCGCCGCCTCGTCCA
>JASHRV010000167.1 GCA_030037175.1 Acetobacteraceae bacterium | reverse complement strand
CACGCGCCGCACCGCCGAAATGATCGAGCGGCTGACGGCGGCGCCCGCCGCGCCCGCGTCGGCGGGGACACCGGCCACCCCGGGGGCCGTAACGGGGGCCGCGCCCGGGTGAGCGAGCGGACCTGCCATGGTGTCGCGCTCGAGGTCCGGCGCGGCAACATAGCGGATCAGCCGGATCTCGATGCGATCGTGAACGCGGCCAATGCCGCGCTTGCACCTGGCGGAGGCGTGGCGGGCGCGGTCCATCGCGCGGCGGGACCGGGGCTCTACGAGGAATGCCGTCCGCTCGCGCCGATCCGCCCCGGCGAGGCGGTGATCACGGCGGGCTATCTGCTTCCCAACCGGTACGTGATCCATTGCCTCGGGCCGGTCTATGGGGAGGACAAGCCGGAAGCCGCGCTGCTCGGCGCGTGCTACGCCCGGGCGCTCGATCTTGCCGAGGCGCATGAGGTACGCTCGATCGGGTTTCCCGCGATCTCCACGGGGATCTTCGGCTATCCGCCCGAGGAGGCGGCGCGCGTGGCATGGGGGACCGTCATCGGGCGCGCGGCGGGGCTTGCCTCGGTGCGGCTGGTCCGATTCGTGCTGTTCAGCGAGGCCGATCGGCAACTGCATGAGCGCGTTCTCGCGGAACTCGCCGACGCCTCTTGCCGCGGGCGCTAGACCCGCGCTTTATCCGGCCGCAATTCCGGAGGGGGCCCATGGCTGCGATAGCGGATGTTTCTGCGCGCGAGATCCTGGATTCGCGCGGCAATCCGACCGTTGAGGTCGAGATTCTGCTCGATTCGGGGGCGATGGGGCGCGCGGCCGTTCCCTCCGGCGCCTCGACGGGCACGCACGAGGCGGTGGAGCTCCGGGACGGCGATCCGGCGCGGTACGGCGGCAAGGGCGTGCGGCGGGCGGTCGAGAATGTCGAGGGCGAGATCTTCGATGCGATCTCGGGCATGGAGGCGAGCGACCAGGAGCGGATCGACGCGCTTCTGGTCGATCTCGACGGCACGCCGAACAAATCCCGGCTGGGGGCGAACGCGATCCTCGGCGTCTCGCTCGCGCTCGCCAAGGCGGCGGCGGCCGATCTCGACCAGCCGCTCTTTCGCTATATCGGGGGCACGGCGGCGCGCACGCTGCCGGTGCCGATGATGAACATCCTCAACGGCGGGCGGCACGCGGACAATCCGATCGATTTCCAGGAGTTCATGATCCAGCCGGTGGGCGCCGGCACGATCGCCGAGGCGGCGCGGATGGGCTCGGAGATCTTCATGGCGCTCAAGAAGGCGCTCGCCGCCGACGGGCATAACACCAATGTTGGCGACGAGGGCGGATTCGCGCCGAACCTGGCCTCGGCCGATATCGCGCTCGGCTTCATCGCGCGGGCCTGCGAGGCGGCCGGATATACGCCGGGGCTGGATGTGACCTTCGCGCTCGACCCGGCGGCGAGCGAGTTCTTTCACGACGGAAAATATGTTCTGACGGGCGAGGGCCGCACGCTCGATGCCGAGGGGCTGGTGCGTTATTTCGAGGAGCTGGCCCAGCGCTACCCGATCGTCTCGATCGAGGATGGCTGTGCGGAGGATGACTGGAAGGGCTGGAAGATGCTCACCGAGACGCTGGGGGGGCGGATGCGGATCGTCGGCGACGATGTCTTCGTCACCAACCCCGACCGGCTGCGGCGGGGAATCGAGGTTGGGGTGGCCAATGCCATCCTGGTCAAGCTCAACCAGATCGGCACGCTTTCGGAAACGCTGGAAACGATGGAGATCGCCCATCGGGCCGGCTATGCGACGGTGGTCAGCCACCGTTCGGGAGAGACGGAGGATACCACGGTGGCGGACCTCGCGGTGGCCACCAATTGCGGGCAGATCAAGACCGGCAGCCTGGCGCGGAGCGATCGGGTGGCGAAATACAATCAGCTCATCCGCATCGAGCAGACCCTGGGGCCGGCGGCGCGCTATGCCGGGCGGACCGTTTTGAAGAGCGATCCGCGCGGCGCCAAGGTGTCGGCCAAGGTGGCGGCCACGGGGTCGATATGACGATCAGGGGATGTTGATGCCGACCGAGATGCCGGGCGGAGCGACATAGACGGGCGGCGGCGCATAGACCACCGGCGGGGGCGGGGCATAGTAGACCGGCGGCGGGTAATAGACCCGCGGCGGCGGCACATAGACGGGCGGGGCGACGACCACGCCCACACCCCACCCAGGGCCCCAGCCGGGACCGTGCCACCAGCCCGGGCCGCGCCAGCCGCCCCAGCCGGGGTGGCCCCAGCCTCCATGCCAGCCCCCATGCCAGCCCGGACCACCGTGCCAGCCGCCGCCACCCCAGCCGCCGTGCCAGCCTTGGGCATGGGCGGGGGAGACGGATATCGCCAGCGCCATCACTGCGCCGGCGGCGATCAGCGAAAGCGGCTTCATGGGAGACTCCTTCGTTCCTCTCGGGCACGACGCCGTGTAGAATCACAAGAGCCTCGGTTCGTGGCAGGATGCGGGCGGGATCGCGGCAACGGCAAAATGTGATCGGCGCCGAGGGGGTGCCCGGGGGGGGGGTGAAGATGGCGGAGTGGAAGAAGCGCGGGCGGGAGGCGGTGGCGCCGCTCGTGTTCCTGGCCCTCACCGGGTATTTCGTCCTCAATGCGGTCGAGGGGCCGCACGGGCTGCTCGCCTATGCGAAGGACCAGACGGCGCTGGCGGCGGCCACGGAGCAGCTGAAGCAGGTGACGGCCGTGCGGGACCGCTGGGAAACGGAGGTCGCCGCACTCAGGACCGAGGACCTCGACGCGGATGCGCTGGATGAGCGGGCGCGGGCGATGCTCAACCTGGTCAACCCCGCCGACATCGTCGTCATGTATCCGCAGGGGCAGCAGCTCTTCTGAGCTGGACGGGTTGGACTTGGACGGATTGGACATCGAAAAGACCGAGTCGGAGTCCAAGACGTGTTAATTGTGAGAAAATTTCAGGAAAAAATGGAAGAGCGCGCGATTTGAGACGGGCCTAAGCAGGGCCTAAGGAAGGCCGATCCGGCCAACCAGAATCTCCGTCGGGCGGCGCGCGGCGCCGTTCACCGGCGTCACGTCCTGCGGGCAGGCCGAAAGCACGAGCACGAGATCCATCGCCGCTTCGAACACGGCGCGGTCGCCCGGGCGGGCGCGCGGAGGCAGGCGGTCGAGGCTGCCGTCCGCGGCGACGGGGACGTTCATGAAGAGGTTGAAGGGGGCCGGGGTGAAGGGCACCGAGAGCCCGAGCGCGGCCAGCGCCTCGTGCAGGTTGCCCGCGCAGGAGCGGTGACCGGGCGGGCAGCCGAGCTCGCGATAGATCGCCTCGTTGCAGGCGCAGAGGAGCGTGTCGTGGGGGCCGGGCGAGGTGTCCTCGGCGAGGCGGAGCATCGGCCGGCGCCGGTCGCTCACCAGCGTCATGCCGCGGCGGACGAAGATCGTGCTGTTGACCGAGCGGGTCTGGTCCATGGCCAGGAACTCGAAGGCGGGCGCGAAGGCGAAGGCCCAGATATCGACCACCTGGGTGCCTTCGGGATTGACGATCTCGAGCGCCTCGCCGGCGGCGAGGCGGAAGGCGCGGCCATGGCCCGCGGGGACGATCTCGTGGCTCTCTGCGGCGGTCATCGCGGCATCATTGGGGGCCTCTCTCCGGGTTGACAAGCGGTGGGGCAGAGCCTGGACTCAATGCTGCGTACACTTTCCGAAAAAAACGAAGGAGGCTTCATGAGGCTGCATCGGATGGTGCTGCAGGGGACGGCGGCCGTATTGGCGGGCGCGGTCCTCGCCGTTTCGTTCTGCGCGCCGGCGCGGGCGGAGGACCTGCTCGACAAGATCAGGGCAACCAAGGTGCTGAGCATCGGGACCTCGAACGATGCGCCGCTCTCCTATGTTTCGCCGGGCGGCAGCGAGGCGCTGGGCGCCTTGCCCGACGTGCTGCGCGCGTTCCTCAAGCGCGAGGGGATCGATGCGCGCATCGACGTGACGGCGATGCCGTTCGCGAGCCTGCTGCCGGCGCTGCAGAGCGGGCGGATCGAGCTCATGGGAGATGCGATGTATATCCGCCCGGCGCGGGCCAAGATCGTCGATTTCACCGATGTCGTCTTCTACAATCCCGAATCGCTCGATGTGCCGAAGGGCAATCCGCTGCATCTGCACTCGCTTGCCGATCTCTGCGGGCATACGGCGGGCACCTACGAGGGGACGACCTATGTCGATCTTCTCAAGAGTGCGAGCGCTTCCTGCCCGGCGGGCAAGCCCATTTCGCTTCAGCAATATCCGACGATCCAGAACGTGTTCGCCGATCTCAATGCCGGGCGGCTGGATGCGGCCGTGGTGGATGCCTCGCTCTCGGCCTATGCGATCAAGCAGAACCCCGCGCTCGGCTTCGAGCTGGTGGCGGACTACAAGCCCGAGAGCAAGGCGAGCTCCGATTGCGCGTTCGCGATCGCCAAGGGCAGTCCGCAATTCCTTCAGGCCTTCAACACGACCTATGCGGCGATGCTGAAGGACGGGACGGCGGCGACGATTTTTGCCAAGTGGGGGCTGGAGCCCACGGACTTCTTCCTCAAGCCTTGAGAGTTGAGCGCGCGGGCGGCGAGGATCGGTGAACGGGTTCTTCCACGATCTCGCCGCCTGGGCGCCGGATCTCTGGGCGGGGACGAAGATCACCGTCCTGCTCACCTTCGCGAGCATGGCGGTGGCGCTGGTGCTCGGGCTTTTGCTGGCGCTGGCGCGGCTTTCGGAGCGGCGGGTGCTGGCGGGCGCGGCGACGGCGTTCGTCGAGGTGATCCGCGGCAGCCCGCTCCTCCTTCAGCTTTTCTACATCTTCTACGTCTTTCCCTTCTTCGGGCTCAGGCTCAACAAGTTCGAGGCCGGAGTGATCGGGCTTGCGATCAATTACGGCGCCTATCTGAGCGAGGTGTTCCGCGCCGGGATCGAGGCGGTGGACAAGGGGCAGTGGGAAGCGGCCGGCGCGCTCGGATTGAGCCGCGGGCTCACGCTCCGCCTCGTCGTGCTGCCGCAGGCGGTGCGGATCGTTATCCCGCCGATCGGCAACTATTTCATCTCCCTCTTCAAGGACACCGCGCTCGTCTCCACGATCTCGATTCCGGAGCTGATCTTCACCGGGCAGCTGATCGCGGCCGACAGCTTCAAATATCTCCAGGTGTACAGCATCATCTTCGTGATCTACCTGGTGATCAGCTACCCCGCGAGCCTCGGCGTGCGCGCGCTCGAGCGGAGGCTCGGCCCAGGGGGGCGTCCGCGCGGGCGGACGCAAGGGCGCGCGGCTTGACGGAAGGGAAGGCGTGAGCATGGAAATCCGCTTCGATGCGAAGATCGTGGCCGTGACCGGCGCGGGGCACGGATTCGGGCGCGCGATCGCGCGCGGATTCGCAGGCCTCGGCGCGCGCGTGTTCGCGACCGATATTTCGGAGGCGGAGCTCGCGGAGACGAGAGGTGCCGAGGCGATCGAGACCGCGGCGGTGGATCTCCGGGACCGCGCGGCGGCGGCCGAATGGATCGGCGGGATCGAGCGGCGGACGGGTTCTGCGATCGACGTGCTGGTGAGCAATGCGGGCGGTGTGGCGGGGCAGGTCGCGAAGCCCGTCGGCACGGTGACGGACGAAGAATGGGACGTGATCTTCGCGATCAATGTTCATGCCGCCTTCGCGCTCGCGCGCGCCGCGGCACCCGCGATGCAGCGCGCGGGGCGCGGGCGGATCGTCACCATCAGCTCGGGCGCGGGGCTCGGGCCATCGCTGACGGGCATTCAGGCCTATTGCAGCGCCAAGCACGCGCTGGTCGGGCTGACGCGCCAGCTCGCGCACGAGCTCGGGCCGTTCGGGATCACGGTGAACAGCGTCGCACCCGGCTTCATCCGCAGCAACGCGGCCAGCGAACGGCAATGGGAAAGCTACGGGCCAGAAGGGCAGAAGGCGCTCATGGAACGGATCGCGCTCCGCAGGCTCGGCAGCGCGGAGGATATCGCCAACGCGGCGATCTTCTTCGCCTCCGACCTGGCCGGATTCGTCAACGGGCAGGTGCTGCCGGTGGATGGCGGGAAGTGACGCGCGCCGCGCGCCGATGAGGCAGGGAACGGGAAGAAAAGGAAGAAAGGAAAAAAGGAAGGAAAAGACTTCTTTTTCTGAAGAAAAAGAAGTTTTTTCCGTTCTCGGGACCCGGCACCATCTCGGGACTCCGAACGCACGGTCGGAGTCCCGAGATGGTGCCGGGTCCCGAGAACGGAAAAAGGTTTTCTGGTTCTCTTTTTTAAAAGAGAACGCCCTTCTTGCCTCGCTTCGCGCGATGAGCCACATTCCCGGCCGGCAAGGCTTGCAGCGGCGGTGCGGACACGTACCGCCGATGGCAGGCCTTTGCCGAACGTGTGGACGGAGCGACCCATCCTTTGGGCTGAGCAGGCCGGGGATGGAAACGAGGGAGGAAGACGGCAATGGCCGATATCGGACGGCGGGGCTTGCTTGGGGGAACGGCGGGGCTTGCGGCGGCCGCCGCGCTGGCGCGGCCGAACATCGCGCGCGCCGCGGACAGCAAGACGCTGACCGTCTGGTGGAATCTGGGCTTCTACCAGGCCGAGGACCAGGCGTTCCGCGACATGGTGGCCGCATGGGAGAAAGAGAGCGGCTACAAGATGAACCTCTCGATGATCGAGGGCGATGCGCTCGACGAGAAGGTGATCTCGGCCATCACCACGGGCCAGGTGCCGGACCTGGTTTATTCGGACCATGGCTCCGCCCAGACCCTGCCGAAGGCGGCGTGGGACGGCAAGCTCGTCGATGTGTCTGACGTCGTTCAGACGCAGCAGAGCGAATACAGCGAGACGGCCCTGAAATCGGCCCTCTACTATGACAATACGGAGAAGAAGCGCAGCTATTTCGGCGTGCCGCTCAAGGCCCAGGCGCTGAACATGCCGATCTGGCGCTCGCTGGTCGAGAAGGCCGGCTACCAGATGTCGGACATTCCGAAGACCTGGGACGCGTTCTTCAATTTCTTCGAGCCGGTGCAGAAGAAGCTGCGCGCCAAGGGCATGCGCCATGTCTATGGGCTGGGCCTGACGCTCTCCACCACGGGCGCCGATCCCTACAACCTCTTCAACCAGACGCTGGTCGCATTCGGCGGCGGCGGGATCGTGACACCGGACGGCAAGTTCCACGCGGACGATGCAAAGGTGCAGAAGGCGCTGGCGGATTCCCTCGTGATGCTGACCACGCCCTACAAGCAGGGCTATGTGCCGCCCGGCGCCATCAACTGGGGCGATCCCGACAACAACAATGCCTTCCACGCCCAGGAAGTGGTGATGACGCCGAACGACACCATTTCCATCTCCTCGGCGGTGATGAGCAACAAGCAGTGGTACTATCACGACATCGTCACCCAGCCGATGCCGCTGGACAACGCGGGCAACAAGGTTTCGGTGCTGCTGAGCGTGCCGCAGGCCTATATCCTGAAGGGCGCGGCGAACATCGACGGCGCGAAGAACTTCCTGAATTACCTGATCCAGCCTGCGAACCTGGACAACTACCTGAAGCAGGCGCAGGCCCGCTGGCTGCCCGTGATGCCCTCCATCGTCAAGAACGATCCCTACTGGCTCGATCCGCACGACGAGCACCGGGTGGCGGCGATCACCCAGGGCGTGCTGGGCCCGACCGCGGTTTGGCCCTCCGTCTATAATCCCGGCTGGGGCGAGGTGGACAACGAGCATCTGTGGGGCGTGGCCGAAGCGGACGTGATCAACGGCATGAAGCCGGAGGACGCGGTGGCCAAGGGGCTCAAGCGGATGCAGGCGATCTTCGCCAAATATCCCATCTCCTGACGCGAGGCGGGCATGGACGGGGCTTCGCTCGCCGCGCGGCAGGTTGGCGCGGCGGCGCGCCATGCCCGCATCCGCTTCGGCGGGCTGCGAGGCTCGGATGCCGCCTGGGCGATGGCATTCCTCGTGCCCTATGCCGCGGTGTTCGTGCTGTTCGTGATCTACCCGGTCGGGTACGGGCTGTGGCTCGGGCACCGGCCGGGGCTTTATGCCGAGCTCTTTTCGGACCCGATCTATCTTCGCACGCTGGTCAACACCGTTCTGTTCCTCGCCATCGGCGTGAACCTGCATCTTTTTCTGGCACTTCTGCTTTCCGGCTATTTCTTGCAGAAGAGCCTTTGGGTGAAGGGGCTGCTGCTGGTCTTCATCATGCCCTGGGCGGCGCCGGCGATTCCCACCTTCATCTCCATCCACTGGATGCTGGACGGACAATGGGGGCTGCTCAACAATCTGTTGTGGTTCGTGCTCGGCATCAACGGCCCCTCCTGGCTCACCGAGCGGTGGCTGACTTTCGCGACCGTGATCGTCGCCTATGTGTGGAAATGGACGCCGTTCTGGACCGTGATCCTGATGGCCGGGCGGACGGCGATTCCGCAGGAGGTGTATGAGGCGGCGGAGGTGGATGGCGCGACGGGGCTGCGCCGTTTCATTTACGTGACGTTTCCGCTGCTCGGCAATCTCTACCTTGTGTGCACCCTGCTTTCGACCATCTGGACGCTCGGCGATTTCAACACCGTCTATTTCATCAGCGGCGGCGGGCCGGCTCTTTCGACGCATGTGCTGGCCACGCTCGGCATCCGCAACGCCTTTCAGATCGGCGATCCTTCCCTCGGCATGGCGACCGTGATGTCGGCGCTGCCGCTCCTGATTCCGCTGGTGATCGTGCTGATGCGCAAGCTCTCCCGCTCGCAGGTGCAGCTGTGAGCGGGGGGGCAGCGGCCGCGGGGCGGCGCCGGAGCAAGAGGCTGCGGCGGCGGCTCAGCAAGGCGGGGCAGGTGCTGATCGGGATCGTGGTGCTGATCTGGACCGTGCTGCCGCTCTACAACATGATCGAGGTGGCGCTGCGGCCGAAAGACGCCGTGTTCAGCGGCGATCTTTTCCCGGCTCATCCGACCCTGATCGGATTCTGGGACGTGCTGACCGAGAATTACTGGTACCTGACGCATTTCTGGCACGAGATGGGCAACAGCCTCTATATCGGCGTTGCCACGGCCTTGCTCACGCTCGCGGTCGGCACGATGGCGAGCTTCGTCATCGCGCGGATGCGCATCCGGGGCGCGTGGGCGATCAGCAACGCCGCGCTGCTGACCTACGTGATTCCGATGTCTTTCCTGGCGATTCCGTTCTACCGCGTGATGCAGGATTACGGGCTCGGCGACAATCTGTGGGCGGTGATCCTGGTCGAGGTGACGTTCGCGACGCCGTACGCGATCTTCATCTTCACCGAATACAGCGCGAGCATTCCGATTGCGCTGGACGAGGCCGCGCATATCGACGGGGCCGGGCCGTGGGGGATCTATTGGCGGATCTATCTGCCGCTGATGGCGCCGGCGATGGTGGCCGTGGGCACCTATGCGCTGCTGCTGGCCTGGAACGAGTATCTGTATCTGTATCTGCTGCTCTCCAGCCCGGGCAACATGACGGTGCCCGTGGCGCTCGGCCAGTTCCTGAACAGCGACGAGGCGCCGTGGAACCTGATGATGGCGACCGCCGTTGTTTATGCGCTGCCGCCGGTCGTCATCTACTACGCCTTCCGCCGCTACATGAGCACGGGGCTGACCATGGGCGGGGTGAAAGGGTAGAGGCTTCTTTTTCTGAAGAAAAAGAAGCAAAAAGACTTTTTTCCGTTTTCCGGGGGCGGGTGCCGGCCGGGGACTCCGAGCGGACGGTCGGAGGCCCGAGGTGGAGCGGTGGTCCGGAAAACGGGTAAAAGTTCTTTCTTTCAAGAAAGAACACTCTTCATAATTCACTTTGAGAAGAGTCCGGGAGGGTTCCTGACACGCTTTAGGGGCGGTGGACGACGCGCGGTTGAGCATGGAGATGGACGAAAAGAAGGTGGGGACTCTTGGAGCGAGCCGGCGGGATTTCCTGCGGCTTGGGATGGGCGCGGCCTCGGTGGCCTTGATGCCGCCTTCGATCCGGCGCGCGCTTGCGCTGCCGGCTTCGCGGCGGAGCGGGACGATCGAGGATGTGGAGCATATCGTCGTCTTCATGCAGGAGAACCGCTCCTTCGACCATTATTTCGGGCATCTGAGCGGCGTGCGCGGCTACAACGACCGTCATCCGGTGCTGCGCGCGGATGGCAGGACGGTGTGGAACCAGCCGCGGAAGGATGATGCGGGCGAGACCGTTCTGCCGTTCCATTTGCGGACCAAGGTGAGCAGCGCGCAATGCGTGCTCGATCTCGATCACAGCTGGTATCCGACGCAGGATGCGCTGGCGGCGGGGCGGAACGACCGCTGGCCCGCGAACAAGACCGACCTCACGATGGGGTATTATCTGCGCGCGGATATTCCGTTCCATTACGCGCTCGCCGATGCCTTCACCATCTGCGACAATTATTTCTGCGCGACGCCGACCCAGACGCATCCGAACCGGATGTATCTGATGACGGGCATGCTTGATCCGACCGGCGCGGGCGGAGGACCGCTGCTCGACAATATCGATTACGTGGACAGGAAATTCTATCCGCGCGTGCCGCCGCCCTTCACCTGGACGACTTATCCGGAGCGGCTGGAGGCGGCGGGGATAAGCTGGCAGGTCTATCAGCAGGGGCTCGACCCGGGCGACGTGTTCGGAGGCAATTTCGGCACCAATGCGCTGATGAATTTCCGCAGCTTCATCGAGGCGCCGGAGGGCTCGGCGCTTTATCGGCGGGCGATGACGGTGCGCACGCTCGACGATCTGGCGAAGGATGTGCGCGAGGGGCGGTTGCCGCAGGTTTCCTGGCTGCTGCCGCCGGCCGGCTATTCGGAGCATCCGCGCTGGACGCCGGGCTATGGCGCGACCTACATCGCGCGCATTCTCGATGCGCTGACGGCGGAGCCGGAGGTTTGGAGCCGGACGGTGCTTCTCATCATGTACGATGAGAATGACGGGTATTTCGACCATGTCGTGCCGCCGCAGCCGCCGACCAAGGTGCGGCCGGGCAAGAGCACGGTGAGCACGGCGGGCGAGATCCACGACTATGTGAGCCCGTTCGACGTAGGGAAGTTCCACGTTGACAACCTGCCGTACGGGCTGGGGCCGAGGGTTGGGACGATCGTCGTCTCGCCCTGGAGCAAGGGCGGGTATGTATGCTCGGAGGTGTTCGACCATACCTCCGTGATCCGCTTCATCGAGCGGCGGTTCGGCGTGGCGGAGCCGAACATCACCGAATGGCGGCGGGCGGTGTGCGGGGATCTGACCTCGGCCTTCGATTTCGCCGAGGCGAACGATGGCTTGCCGGCGCTGCCGGACACCGAGGATTACATCGCCGAGGTGGATGCGTCGTGCAGGCTGCCGGCGCCTGTCGTGCCGGCGAAGAGCGTCGGCGCGGACGTGCATGCGCA
>JASHRV010000020.1 GCA_030037175.1 Acetobacteraceae bacterium | reverse complement strand
TCGCGAAATCGGGCGCGACGGGGGAGATCGAGATCTATCCCGGGGTGCATCACGGCTTCGCGTTCCCGCAACGCTGGTGCTACGACGTGGCGGCGGCGGAGCGGCACTGGGAACGATTGATCGCGCTTTATCGGCGGAGGCTGAAATAAAGATTGGACGCATTGGACGCGCAGAGGGCAGCTTCAGGATTTTTTTGATTTGGAATCAATAAGTTAGCAGAGGCAAAAAGGCGGTAACGGAAAAATCGCCCGCGGATCAAGGACTTGGACAGACCCCAAATCCGCGGGCAACCGGGATCATTCGGCGGCGACGGCCGAAACCCGCGCCGGGCGGAGGCTCCGGCCCGGAATGAGGAACCAGCGGTAAAGCAGGCCCGCGCCGGCCGCGCCCACGAGCTGGGCCAGCAGATAGACCGGCAGCCCCGCATAGATGCCGGCCGCGATGTCCGGGCCGAGCGTGCGCGCCGGATTGACCGAGCCGCCCGTGAGCACGCCGAAGCCCAGGATGCACATCGTGACCGTCATGCCGATCGCGAACGGGGCGAGCCAGCGCGCGGCGCCGCGGACCGCGGTGTGCAGGACCGTGTTGACGAGGAAGAAGGTGCCGAGCCCCTCGAGCACGAAGGCGCCCGCCGCCGTGATGCGCGAGGTGTCGATCAGCGTCGCGCCGAGATGGCCCACCGGGCCGCCGAAGACGAAGCGCAGGCAGAAGGCGGCGGCAATGGCGCCGAGAAGCTGGGCGGCGATGTAGGGAACGAGGCGGCGGGCGGGGAACGCGCCCGCGGTCGCAAGCCCGATGGAGACGGCGGGGTTGATGTGGCAGCCGCTGATGTCGCCGAAGGCGGCGGCGAAGACCATGATGGTGATGCCGTGCGCGAAGGCGACGGCGGGATCGTGGTTGGAGCCGAGCGCGACCGCCGCGCCGGCGCCGATGAAGATCAGCGAGAAGGTGCCGATGAACTCGGCGACCAGGGCTCGCCGCAGACGGCTTGCTGTTTCATCCATTGGTGGGGGACCCCCTCTGTGGCGCTTGCGCGCGTTGGCGGGGGGTGCATGTGCGTCAAAGCGGCGGGATTTCCACGCCGCGCCCGCGCGGCGAGGGATTAGGAATCGGTAATTCCGCCGGCGGACGAAAGGGCGACGGACGCCTCCGAGGTGAGGACGCGGAAGGTGAAGCTCTCCTGCAGATAGAGCGCGACGGATGTGCGCGAGTGATCGAGATAGCCGATGGACATGTCCTGGCCGAGCGCGAGCTCGAAATCCCCGCCGCGGGTCGTGAGCGCGAAGGCGCCGGCGATCGCGGGCGCCCAGATGATCTCGCCCCCGATCTCGCGCTCGATCAGGCGATGGATGTGCTGAAGGACCGGATAGCCCTCGTCGCTGCCGCCTTCGACGGCGGTGTACGCGTCCGCCCCGAGGACGAAGCTGTAGGGGCCGTTGACGCCGGCGAGACGGAGCTGGCTCACCGCCTGCGCGAGCGCGGACGGATAGGATTTCACATCGGCGGGCAGCGTGAGGAGCGGATTGCTGGTGCCCTGGCGGACGCCCTCGATCCCGCCGGCGGCATAGCCCTCGAAGACCGCGCGATCCTCGGCGAAGGCGATCCTGCGCGCGGCTTCCTTGAGCGCGTCCCAGTCCGAGTCCGTCGCGCCGCGCTCGACATCGTCGATCGCCTGGCGCGAAAGCTCGAAGGGAACGCGCAGTTCGACAAGCGTTTTCGCCAGGCGCTGGGCGGCCTCGATCCCCTCCCCCGGCGATTGGATCTTCTGGAGATGCCCGGTGCCGACGGCGGAGAAATCGCCGCCCTTCGGGCCCAGCACGTCCACGACGCGGCGCGCGGCCAGATGACGCTTGAGGGTGCGCGATGCCTCCTCCTCGATCTGAGCCCAGGCCGCGTCCGAAATGGGGGCGAGTTCCCGATGGAGGTTGTTCACGTGTTCCGTCCTTCCTTGAGCGAACCGATGCCGAGCGAGCCGTCCGGCGATGAGGCGCGCGGTCTGGGATGCGCCGCTTCGTCCGGGGGATCGGGCGGCGGCGGCGCCCCGGCCGCGACGCGGTCCAGGAACGTCGCCGAGGGGATGAAGAACAAGGTTCCGGTGACGGCGCGGCTGAAGTCGAGCAGGCGATCATAGTTGCCGGGCGGATCGCCGACAAACATGTTGGTCAGCATCCGCTCGATCCGCGCGGGCGAACGCGCATAGCCGATGAAATAGGTGCCGTACTCGCCCTTGCCGACATCCCCGAACGGCATGTTGTCCCGCAGGATCTCGAGCTGCTCGCCATTCTCCACGATCGTCGTCAGCGCATTGTGCGCGAAGCTCGGCTTGACGGAATCGTCGAGCTCGATATCCGAAAGCTTGGTGCGGCCGACGATCTTCTCCTGCTCCTCGACCGGGAGGAGATTCCAGCGCGCGAGGTCGTGGAGATATTTCTGCACGATCACATAGCTGCCGCCGGCGAAAACCTCGTCCTCCGCGCCGATGATGGTGGCCTCGACCGCCGCCTGATCCACGGGATTTTCGGTGCCGTCCACGAAGCCGATGAGATCGCGATCGTCGAAATAATTGAAGCCGTGCACCTCGTCCGCAACCGAGAGCGCGGCGCCGGCGCGCGCCATGATCTGCGTTGCCAATTCGAAGCAGAGATCCATGCGCGCGGCGCGAATATGGAAGAGCACGTCCCCCGGCGTGGCGACGGCATGATGCCGGCCGCGGATTTCGCGGAACGGATGGAGGTCCTTCGGCTTGGGCGCTGCGAACAGGCGGTCCCAGGCGGCGGAGCCGAAACCGAGCACGCAGGAAAGCTGGCCATCGAGATCGCGAAACCCCACGGCGCGCACGAGCCCGGGAAGATCCCCGCAGAGGCCGCGCAACGCCGCCTCGGACTCCGCGCCGGCATTGATCGTGGCGACGAGAAAGATGGCGGCGCGCGTCAGTCTCGTCGCGACAGGCTGCTGCAGGGTGGGTGACACGCCACGCTCCTTCGGGAGGCGATCGCGGAGCGACCGGAAAGCGATCGCGAAGCGATCGGGAAGGGTGTTCTTCAAGGTCGATCTTCAAGTCGTTCTCTTTTGAAAAAGAGAACCAGAAAACTTCTATCCGTTTTCCGGACCAGGCGCCATCTCGGGACTCCGAACGACGGATATGACGAAATCCATCACCGCGCGAACGGCGGGCGTTTTGCGCAGGTCGCGGTGAACCGCAAGCCAGATGTCGCGCGCGAAGGGCGGAACCTCGTCACGGATTCGGATGAGATCGCGATCGCGCTCGCCCAGAAAGCAGGGCAGTCCGGCCACGCCCGCGCCGGCCCGCGCCGCGATCAAATGCTCGCCGATATGGTTCAATTCGCAGGCGACGGGGCGGCCGGCGGCGATGCCGAGCAGCCATGATTGCTGCGGCATATGGGCGAAGCGCTGATCGAAGGCGATGAACTGCCACCGCTCGGGCACGGCGAGATGGGCATAGGAGCGGTGCGCATAAAGGCCGAAAGGCATCGTGCCGATCCTGCGCGCCACGCTGCCGGCTTCGGCCGGGCGCACGAGGCGGAGCGCGACATCCGCTTCGCGGCGGCTGAGCGAAACCTGCCGGCCCTGGGCGGAAAGCGAAAGCCGGATGTTCGGATACTCGGCCCGGAAGCGCGCGAGCTGCGCGGCGAGAAGATGCGCGACCAGAACGGGCGGCGCGCTGAGCGCGACCCGGCCGACGAGCGGCGCGTGCGCGGCCTTCGCGAGGCGGGCAACGCCATGCGCGCCCGCTTCCATCTCCATCGCGCGCGCGAGCACCTGCCGCCCGATCGCGGTGAGGCGGCAGGCGCGCGGCAGGCGATCGACGAGCCGGACATCGAGCGCGGCTTCGAGCGCGGCAAGCCGGCGGCTGACCGTCGCATGGTCCACCTTCAGGCTGCGGGCGGCGCCGGAGAGCGTGCCGCTCTGCGCCACGGCCAGGAAATGACGTATGTCTTCCCAGTTTTCCATCTGTGCAAAATCTCAAAGGTAGTTCGCATCCATACCGTATTTCCGCATGGAGCGCCGGGGCCATCTTCAGGGCCTGGTGATCAGGGGAGATCGGGGCGCCATGGCGGAAAAGCGTTTCGGGGTCGGCATCGTGGGCTTGCAGCCGGACAGGAGCTGGGCCGCGCGGGCGCATGTTCCCGCGCTGCGTGCGCTCTGCGAAAGCTTCGGGATCGTGGGCGTGGCCAACACGAGCAGGGCGAGCGCCGTGGAGGCCGCGACGGCGGCCGGGATCGGGCGCGCATTTGCGGATGTTGCCGAGCTGATCGCGGCGCCGGAGGTCGATATCGTCGCCGTGACGGTGAAGGTGCCGCCGCACTTCGAGATCGTGAAGGCGGCGATCGGCGCGGGCAAGCATGTCTATTGCGAATGGCCGCTCGGCAACGGGCTCGCCGAGGCCGAGGAGATGGCGGCGCGCGCGCGCGAGAAGGGTGTGCTGGGCGTGGCCGGAACCCAGGCGCGGGTTGCCCCGGAGATCGAATATCTGTCCGCGTTGATCGCGGAGGGTTTCGTGGGCGAGGTGCTTTCGACCACGCTGGTGGCGCAAGGCGGCGCCTTGCAGGGCGGCGGGGCCATCCCCGACAAGAGGACCTGGGCCTATCTGCTGGATCGCGCCAACGGCGCGACCCTGCTGACGATTCCGGTGGGGCATACGCTCGCGGCGCTGAGGGACGTGCTCGGCGAGGTCGCGGACGTTTCCGCGGTGCTGGCGACGCGGCGGACGACGGCGCGCGTGGCCGATACCGGGGAGATGCTGCCCGTGTCCGCGCCGGACCAGGTGCTGGTGAGCGGGGTGCTGGCGAGCGGCGCGCCGATCTCCATCCATTACCGCGGCGGGGCGGCGCGGGACGGCGACGGGCTGCTGTGGGAGATCAACGGCACCGAAGGCGATATCCGCGTCTCGGGCCCCTCGGGGCATATGCAGATGGTGCCGCTTTCGCTGACGGGCGCGCGGGGCGGGGAAAAACTGTTCCGGGCGCTGGATGTTCCTGACTCGTATCGTTCCGGGTTTCCAACCGATGTGGCGGCGGGGAATGTCGCGCGGGTGTACGCGAGGATGGCGCGGGATTTGCGGGAGGGCACGCGCACGGCGCCGCGCTTCGAGGACGCGGTCGCGGTGCATCGGATCATCGCGGCGGTCGAGCAGGCGGCCGGGAGCGGAAGGCGGGTTGTGCGACGAACAACAGAGGGGATTCTCTAAAGATTGTTCTCTTTTGAAAAAGATTTTTTTCCGTTCTCCGGACCCGGCGCCGGCTCGGGACTCCGAACGACGGTCGGTAGCCCGAGGTGGAACGGTGGTCCGGAGAACGGGGAAAAGTCTTTTTGCTTCTTTTTCTTCAGAAAAAGAAGGCGCTTTTGCTGTTGCTATAAAGGGGGCTCGAATTTTCGATGTCTCACCGGAATGTGTAGTGCACGGCGTCGCTTTGTACGGTGAGCATTTCCCCGGATCGTGCGCGGCGGGCGGAGACCCGGAGGCGGCGAGCGGGGGAGGAAGCAAGATGAGAACAAGGCTGGCTTTCCTGGCGACGGGGTGGGCAGGGCTGCAGGCGCTCGCGGCCTGTTCCGCGGGTGGAGGCGGTGCGGTGGGCACGGCCCCGGCGGCCGCGGCGATGGCAAACCCGCCCGTGCCGGCTTCGTTCCAGTGCGCCGACGGGCTCACCTCGACGCGCAGCAACAGCAGCACGGCCGTCTATGCGGGTTCGGTTGCGAATGATCCCGGCATGTGCGTGGCGACGATCAACGGCCGGAGAACCCTCGGCTATCTGGGCGTTGTGGGACCCTCGGTCTCTCCCGAGGCGCGGGCCGCGATCATCAAGATCGTGGAGGGCGTTCCCGGGACCAAGGTTTCGTTCGCCGGCCCGAACGAGATGGCATGGACGATCTCGGTGATCGACCGGAACGACTATTCGTTCAACGGCAAGAGCTACCCGGCCGTTCATTACAGCTTCGTGTTCGGAAGCGTGCAGGGCCAGGTCTGGATGGATGCGGAGAACGGCATGTTCTTCAGATACGCCGCCTCCGACGCGAACTGGGTGATCACGTCCCTCCATTCGAGCGGGGCGTAGAGGGGAGCGCGGCGGGGGAAGGCTCCTCGGCGGGTGGGGCTTCGCTCAGGGTCCAGTGTCCGACCGGCCAGCCGGTTTCGGGGTGGTGGGACCAGCGGAGTTTTGCAATGAGCCGCCGTGGCGGCGGGGCCGGCGCGGCGGGGATCCCGTGCGGCGGATCCTCGGACGCCGGTTCGGACGCCGGTCCGGACATGGGGCCCATCTCCCGTTTCTGGGTGGGCCTATGAGAGCGGAGCGGGCGTGGGTGGTCTGTGACGCGTGTTACGTCGCGGGCGGGGGCGGAAGGCTAGAGGGTGGGGTTATTGTGAGTTGTAGGGCGGGGCCGGCGATCCGGACGGGCTGTGCTGGCCGGCCGCGTAGCCCTGGCTGTAGGCATTCTGCTGGGCCTGCTCCTGGTTTTCCTTGACGTGGTTGTAGACGAGCCCGCCGACGAGGCCGACGCCGGCGCCGATCGCGGTGCCGAGCGCCGCGTTGCCGGCAAGGGCGCCGATGACCGCGCCGCCCGCGGCGCCGCCCAGCGTGCCGATGCCGGCGGCTTGTTCCTGCTGCGTCATGTTTTCGCAGCCGCCGAGCAGGGCGAGGCAGGCGGCGAGGATGATGAGCTGTTTCATGGTCTTTCCCTCCTTACGCTGTCATCGCCACTGCTGTCATCGTCCCCGCTCTCATCGCCCAGGCGGGCAGGGAAAGCGCTGGGCAAGAAACGTGTAGAGGCCGTCGGCCGGGGGGAGGCCGGCGTCGGTCGGGTTCGCTTTGACCCAGGAGACGAACTCGGCGATGGCCTGGTTGCGCGAGGGCGAGGGACTGGGGATGCAGAACACCGGCGTGCCCCTGGCTTCGTTGATCTGGGCCAGGACCTGGTAGGCACCGAGCAGGTAGCCGTGGCAGAAATTCTGCGCGGCCGTGGTCATCATCATGTTGGGCGACGAGGTATCGGCGCAGAGCTCGGCCAGGTCTCCGGTGGAGTGCACCGTGAAGGTCTGCTCGGTCGGCTGATCGGTCTGCGCGCCGGCCCCGGTCTGCGCGCTGGCGGCGAGCGTTGTCCCCATCAGGATGCAAACCGCAAAGAGCAAATGTTTCATTTTCCCTCCCAGCTCCCGCACCGCGCCGGTTGCCGTGCCGCGCGAAGCCGGGCCGCCTGCTGCCAAGTTTCGCATTCCCAACCTTAAAGGAACGCGAACGAACTGTCACCAGCTTCGGCAGTGAAAAGAGAGAGTTAGCGGTTCGGCGGAGGCGCGGCGGGGGCGATGGAGGCGGGCCGATGGAGGCGGGGCGCGCCCGATTTCGCTGTGGCTCCGCTCACAGCGCGCGGGCGCGCTTTCGCCGATGCTGGGCATGCAAGCCGACGCAGGGAAAATCACGGAAGGGGGCGGTTTCATGTTCCAACGGTTTGGTGTGCTCGCAGCCGCGGCTGCGCTGGTTTTCGCCTCGAACGCGCATGCGGGCGGGCTGAAGCCGATCGAGGCCAGGAGCTTCTCGCTCGGGACGGTGACGGGTATCGTTTATTACACGCCCGACGCCTCGGGCTATCGGGTGGTGGCGACGATGATGGACGCCGCCGACGGGACCGTGATGCGCTTCATCGCGACACTCGGGCCCGGGCAGTCGATGACGCTTTCGACCCCGCGCGACGCGGGCGAGCCCGCGATTGCGGTGCAGCTTGTGCGCCGCGGCGACGGGCTTTTCCTCGACGGCAGCGGCGCCGACGGCAACGAAGCCGGGGCGGCGCACGGCACCGCGGTGACGGAGCTGACGACGGGGCAGTGAGAGCGGTGCGGGTGCGGGCGATGCCGGGCGCGATACCGCGCGGCGGTTAATATTTCGTGACCGTTATCATGGTTGGATGTATATAGTGGGTGGGTCCCTATCGGGACCCTATCCAGATCCTAACCTTGCCGCCTCGTTCTCATGGTCCTCATGAACGGGGCGGCTTTTTGTTCCGGATGCCGGTAGGGCGTTGCGGGGGCGCGCCCGTTCCGGCACGGCGGCGTAATGTACACGCGGAAGCGTGCGCGGCGCAATATCGTCAGACAATGCACGTTTGCGAGAGCGGGCCGGCGCATTGATGAGAAAGAACCTTCTTTTTCTGAAGAAAAAGAAGCAAAAAGACTTTTTTCCGTTTTCCGGACCCGGCATTATCTCGGGACTCCGAACGAAAGGCCGAAAAAGGATAAAAGTTTTTTGGTTCTTTTTTTCAAAAAAGAACATCCTTGTTTGCTTTTTTGCCTGCTCGTCGCGCTTGGCGGCATTGCGGGGCCCGGCACATCATTTGCGACTCCGCTCTTTGCCCAGCAGACGAAGCAGCCTTGCAGCGCCTGCCATCAGCCCGGGCGGGAGTACGAGGGTGCGAAGGGCCTGAACGGCGCCGGCATTGCCTTCATGAATTGCGGCAAGCTGCCCGCGTGTTTCGGCGCGCCGCCCAGGCCCGGGCCGAATGGGGCGCCGGCGGCGGGACCGGCCGGCCCTTAGGGTTCGGTGGGTCGGTGGGGTGGCGGCGGGTGCGGTGCCTCAGCCGAGCTGCTTTCGCATATGGACGCGCCGCAGTCCTTTCTCCTCGGCGCGGTGCGTCTCGACATAGCCGATGCGCCTGTAGAGGGCGATGTTTTCCGTCATCGCCTCGTTCGTGTAGAGGCGGATGGAGCAAAAGCCGGCGCCGCGTGCGGAATTTTCGGCGAATTGCAGCAATGCCCGGCCGATTCCCGAACCTTGCCGCGCCGGATCGACGGCGATGTTGTCGAGCAGCATGCCGTCCTTCCCGGGCAGGAGCACGAGGAGCCCCTGGATGGTGCCGGCGCTCTCCATGACGTGGACCCGGCCTGCGCCGATGAGTGCTGCGTAATCCGCGCCCATCGGCGCGGGCTCGCGCCCGATGCGGGGGACGTAGCCTATGTAGGCGGCCCTGACGATTGCCTCGATCGCGGGGCGGTCCGCGATGGTGGCGATTCGGATGTTTCCGCTCATGCGGGGGAGGATAGGCCCGCCGGCGGCGGATCAGTCCTCGCTTTTCGTCTCGGGGGCGGCGCTGCAGCAGAGCGTCTTGAGGTAGATGAGAATCTGGCCGGCCTGCTGTTCCGTGAGCTGGCCCTTCCAGTGCGGCATCGGCGCGTCGAGCGGGCCGCCCTCCTCGTCCTTGCCTTCGAGGATTGCGCGCATGATCAGCGCGTCGCTGTTGCGATAGGTGGTTTCGAGGCCGGGGGAGCGGAGATCCGCCGAAACCGCGGTGCCGAGCTTGAGGCCGCCCGCGCCGCTGTCCTGGTGGCAGACGGCGCAATGGGAAAGGTAGAGCGCCTTTCCGGGCGCGGTCCCCGGTGCGGTCTGCGTGGTCTGCGTGGTCTGCGCCGTGGCGGCGAGCGTGCTCGCCGTGATGAGAGCGGCGGCCGTCAGCGTTCCGAAAAATCCGCGCATTGGTCCCTCCCGTGGTCTTTTGGCGCAGAGGCTGCCACGGGGCGGCGGCGTGGGCGTTGATGTGCGTCAACCGGAGGGGCGATGGGCGCCCCGGGGTGCGGTGGGGTTGCCGGGGGGGTGCGGGTGAAGAAAGGGCCGGTCGGCCAGGACCGGCCCGGAGGCGAGGTGTGGAGATTGGTGGCGGCGGTGCCGGTGGCTGAGCACCGGCGAGGAGATGGGAAGCTCCGCCGCCGCGTGAGATGATATGCATGTTTCTAGACGGATTTCCAGCCCGAACCGCACGCGGCGCGTGTGGAGAGGGGCGGGCGGGCGGCGGTCAGCGCTTGCCGGGCGGTCTTCCGTCGTGCCGGCGGATCGCCATGCGGAAGACGACGGCGACGAGGACGCAGGCGAACGGTATGGCGAAGAGCAGATAATCGGTGGACATCGGCGCCTCCCCCGGCGCTCGCCCGCTGCCGCTCGCGGCGCTCCATCGCGCGCCCTTTCCCGGCTGCTTCGCGGCCGAGACGCCATTCGGGGCATGTGGTGCGCCGGGACGTTTCGGCAAGGGAATGGGCCGGGGCATTCGCGGGCCTATCCCGGCTCTCCCCTCATTCGATTCCGCTACGGCTCGGGGTCGCTGCCGGGTTCGCGCAGTTCGAAGCTGTTATCCGCGACCCAATCCCGGAAGCTTTGCTCGTCCATCTCCCCGGCAGCCAGGGCGATGATCTTCTCTGCCGCCTCGCGTTCTGTCGCGTCGAGATAGAGCCCGTTGAGCCCGAGCGTCATGCCCAGGGCGGCGAATGCGATCCGCTTGTTACCGTCTGTGAACGGATGATGATGCCGGCAAAGGCTGATGCAGAG
>JASHRV010000166.1 GCA_030037175.1 Acetobacteraceae bacterium | reverse complement strand
CGGGGGCGAGGGTTGTGGTGCTGGAGGCCGAGCGTGTCGGGGCCGGCGCCTCGGGCCGCAACAACGGGATGGTGGTTCCGCAGCATTCGCGCGCGAGCCCCGCGGAGATCGAGCGCGCGCTCGGGAAAGAGCGGGGCGGGCGCTACAATGAGTTGGTGGCGGGCGGGGCGGCCGAGCTCTTCGCGTTCGCCGCGCGGAACGGGATTCAATGCGACGCGGTTCAGAAAGGATGGATTCAGCCGGCGCATTCGGAGGCCACGCTGGCGCGGGCGCGGAAGGTCCATGACGAGTGGCGGGCGTTCGGCGCCGATGTTGCCTGGCTCGATGCGGGGGCGCTCGGCGAGCGGCTGGGCGGACCAGGGTATCTCGGCGGGTGGCTGGCGAACGAAGGCGGGCACATCAATCCTTACGCGCTCGTGCAAGGGCTGGCGCGGGCGGCGAGCGCGGCGGGCGTGCGCATCCATGACGGGGCGCGGGTGAGCGCGGTGCGGGCGGACGGCGGGGGCTGGCTGGTGGCGGCGGGTCCTGCTGTGGTCAGCGCGCGGCAGGTGCTGATCGCGACCAATGCGCTGGGCGGGGCGGTGTGGCCCGGGCTCGAAAGGACGATGATCCCGGTGCGGCTTTACCAGACCGCGTCCCGGCCGCTCACCGACAATCTCCGGCGGAGCATCCTGGGCGGCAACGAGGGCATCTCCGACATGCGGCGCGAGCTCCGCGCGTATCATTACGACCGCGACGGGCGGCTGATCAGCGGCGGGCGGATGATGGTCTGGCGGGGCGCGGCGGCGCGGGGAAAGGCGGCGGTGGCGCGGAGGCTCAGGGAGAGCTTTCCCACGCTCGGCGAGATCGCGGTCGATGAGTATTGGGAAGGGATCGTGGCCGTGACGCCCGAGAGGCTGCCCCGGCTGATGCGGCTTGCGCCGGGCGTTTTCTTCTGCGGGGCCTATTCGGCGCGCGGAGTGGCGCTCGGCACCGCGCTGGGGCGCAGGGTGGGGGCGTTTCTTGCGGGCAGGATCGCGGAGGCCGAGCTGCCGCTGCCGGTGACGCCGATGGTGACGGTCCCGTGGCAGGGGGCGCAGGTTCTGGGCGCGCGGCTCATCCGGCCGTGGCATTTGTGGCTCGATCGGCGCGCGAAATAACGGACGGGAGAAAAGGGATGCGCTGGAGCCGCACGGTGACCGTGGTCGGCGTGCATGCGGAGGGCGAGGTCGGGGGCGTGATCACCGGCGGCGTGCTGCCCCCGCCGGGGGCGAGCATGTTCGAGCGGATGTGCCATCTGCGCGATCACGACGACGGGCTCAGGAAGCTCCTGCTTTTCGAGCCGCGCGGCGCGGTGAACCATGCGGTCAACCTGGTGACGCCGCCTTGCGCGCCGGAGGCGGATTTCGGCCTCATCATCATGGAATCCGAGTTCTATGTGCCGATGTCCGGCTCGAACATGATCTGCGCCGTGACCGCGGTTCTGGAGACCGGGCTTTTGCCGATGCGCGAGCCCGAGACGCTGCTTACGGTGGATACGCCGGGCGGGCTCGTGCGGGTGACGGCTTCGTGCCGCGACGGGCGGTGCGAGCGGGTGAGATTCCGCAACGTGCCTTCGTTCGTGCTGCACCGGGACCGGATGGTGGAGGTCGAGGGGCTCGGGAGCGTGCGCATCGATGTCGCCTATGGCGGGATGATGTACGCGATCGTGGATGCCGAGGGGCTGGGCTTCGCGCTCGTGCGCGACGAAGCGCGGGACCTCGTCGCGACGGGCGAGCGGATCAAGACCGCGGCGGCCGAGCAGCTTTCCGCCGTGCATCCGGAAAATCCCGAGATCCACACCGTGAACCAGACGCTGTTCGCGGGGCCGCTCGCGGCGAACGCGGCGGGGAAGACCGCGCGGAACACGGTGGTGATCTCGCCCGGGCGGCTCGACCGCTCGCCCTGCGGCACGGGCACTTCGGCGCGGTTGGCGCTTCTGCATGCGCAGGGGCAGATCGGGGTGGGCGAGGTGCTCGACCATGTCTCGATCATCGGCTCGCACTTCTTCGGCAAGGTGGAGGAGCTGGCCTGGGCGGGCGATGTGCCGGCCGTCGTCAACAGCATTTCCGGGCGCGGGTTCGTGACCGGCATCGCGCAATATGGGCTCGATCCCGCGGACCCCTACCCCGAAGGGTTCACCGTTCCGGATCTCTGGTTTCGCTGACTTTACCGGGCGGCAACCCCGCATGGGCGACAAGGGCGCCCATGGACGACGATCGCGCCGAAAAAATCGGGTCGGCACTCGCGCATCATCGGGCGGGCCGCCATGCGGAGGCGGAGGCGGTGTGCCGGGCGATGCTTGCGGCGGACGCGGAGGATGCGGCGGCGCTCTATCTCTGCGGCCTCGTTCGTCACGAGAGGGGGGATGCGGAGGACGCGATCGGGCTGATGGGGCGGCTCGTCGCGCTGCGACCCGACAATGCGCTCGGCCAGGCGGCGCTGGCGCGGATGCTGGCGCTTGCCGGACGGCACGGCGAAGCGGTGGCGGTGTACGGGGCGGCGGCGATGCTCGCGCCGGAGGATGCGGCGCTGGCGGCGGGGCTTGCGAACGCGGAGCGGGAAGCCGGCGATGCCGGGGCGGCGATTGCGACCTGCCGGGCGGCGCTGGCGCGGAATCCGGGCAATGCGGTGCTGCTTGCAGCGCTCGGATGGGCGCTGCTCGCGGCGGAGCAGAACGAGGCGGTGATCGCGGCGCTGAAGGGCGCGGCGGGCGGGGAGATTTCCTTCCTGCGCGGCGCCGCGCACAAGGCGCTCGGAGATTTCGAGGCGGCGGTCGAGGAATTTCGCGAGGCGGTTGCGGCCGCGCCCGGGC
>JASHRV010000019.1 GCA_030037175.1 Acetobacteraceae bacterium | reverse complement strand
CGGCAGCGCGCCTTACGTGGGCGGCGGGTTCGGCCATTTCTACGCCTACGCGCCGGCGAAGATGGAATATCCGATCGACCGGTTCGCCATGGAAACGAAGCGCCTGCTCGACGTGCTCGACCGAAGGCTCGCGGAGAACGAGTACCTGGCCGGCGATATCTACACCATCGCCGACATGGCCGCATGGCCCTGGTACGCCGGCCTGGCGCGGTTCGGGCTCTACGGAGCGGCCGAGTTTCTCTCGGTGGACGAATACCGGAACGTGATCCGCTGGGTCGATGCGATCCACGCCCGGCCGGCGGTGCGGCGCGGACGGATCGTCAATCGCACCCGCGGCGAGCCGGCGGAGCAGCTGCGCGAGCGGCACGACGCCTCCGACTTCGAGACGAGAACCGAGGACAAGCTGGCACGGGCGGAGTGAAGTGCGAGGCCGCGCTATCAACCTGGGCGTTGATTGGATGAGTGAGCCGCTTCTCCAATTCGGGCCCGAGATCTGGATCGCCGACGGTCCAATGACATCGTTTCATGGCTTCCCTTATCCGACGCGGATGGCGGTGATCCGGCTGTCTGACGGAGGCCTGTTTATCTGGTCGCCGGTCGCGCTATCGGACTCGCTTAGCGCTTCAGTCAATGTACTCGGCCCGGTACGTTACCTTGTCTCGCCTAATGCACTGCATCACTTGTTTCTCGGGGAGTGGAAGTCCGCGTATCCAACGGCGCGCCTCTACGCTTCACCGCGGCTGCGGCGCAAGCGTCAAGACCTAAACTTCGATGCCGAACTCAGCGATGTTCCCGAGCCCGAATGGGCGGCTGACATCGAGCAGGTCGTCCTGCGCGGAAGCTTTGCGCTCACCGAGGTCGTGTTCTTTCACCGTGGCACACGCACGACCCTGTTCGCCGATTTGATCCAGAACTTTCCGCGCGACTGGTTCAAGGGGTGGCGCGGCTTCCTCGCTCGGCATGGCGGGATCGTCACCCCCAATCCTGGTGCACCAGGTGATTGGCGTGCAAGCTTCCTCAATCGTCACGCGGCGCGGGCCTCACTCGAAAAAGTTCTAGCATGGCCAATCGAGCGGGTTCTGATTGCGCATGGAGATCTGCCAAAAGGGGATGGAGCGGCCTTTGTGCGCCGTGCATTTGCCTGGTTGCTCAGGCGCGATGGGGCCGCCTGACCGGGAAATATCTCATTGACCCTGAAATGCAGGGGGGGTCCGGAGGGGCAGGCGCGCGGCGATGTTGAATGTCTGGTTTCCGGATTGGCCAACAAGCCGGCGCACGGCGAAGTGGGGTCGAAAGCCGGGAAGAAGTCGAGGCACAAATTGTGGGCAGGTGATGCTGAAAACAACCCGCCATATCGGAACCGACTGCTTCACGTCGTCTTGCTCGCGATCGCGGCCTTGTAATAGCCGGACCCGCCGACATTACCGGTGCCATGGAACGTGAGCCTATAATAGCCAGTGAATGTTTTGTTTTTTAGGTCGATTCCGTCGATTGAAAGGTCCGCATTGACAAGGACGTTACCAACCACCAGCCAGTTGCAGTAGAAATTGCCGATTTGTATGGACGCGGTGTTGTTGTCCCGCGAGAAAATCGTGCCTTGGGCGGTCGCACACAGCGGCGGGATGCCGTCCGCACTTGAAAGAAAAGAGGCATCGATTTCCAGGCCAAGAAGCGATTCGCGTGCCTGGCTTACGCGCATCCCACGCACATGCAAGACAAGCGGAAGAAAAAGACCGCCGACGCCGGTTGCGGAAATGCCCTCGCTCCCTTTCTTGCATTTCTTCGATAACGGGTCCGCTTCACAGAGCTGGATGGTGTAGGGCGTATCCGAGCCGAAAAGCTGCACGATGGCTTGTCGTGCATCTTCCTGGCTCCCGTTGATCGTAAGCTGTGGCTGGTCAACGAAGTGCTCAGTCGTACCGCAGGCGGCTAACGTTGTCAGCGAGACGGCCAGCAATCCGTAACGAAGCCTATTCGGCAGGCAGTCCTCATTGAAAGCGAAGCGCATTCGCAACTTGTGGCCAAGGTCCGCGACCGGCGGATTGAGCACGGCAACCTCCTTCAATGGAATCGGCAGGGGCACGACCGGCGATTATTGAGCATTGCTCTATGAGCGAAGCTCGTATATAAGCCAGAACAGTCGACCGTCAAGGCTCATCCGCCGACTTCGGCGGTCTGCCACCCCGGGCGAGAGGAGATCAGCCATGCTCACACGTCGCGATTCGATCCGCTTGATCGGAGCGTCGGTTCCCGCTGTTGCGCTTGGCGGTTGCACGACGGGCGCAGCGGAAGAATCTGCTGAACCTCTGCTGCCGCCGGACCAGGCGTGGCTGGCGCTGCTCGGGCAGGGACTTCCGGAAGAGCTCGACTACAACGCCGAGGTCGAGGGCCGGCTGCCGGACGGCCTGTCGGGCACGCTTTATCGCAATGGCCCAGGGCTGTTCGAGCGGGACGGTTTCCGGAAATGGACGATCGTCGACGGTGACGGGATGATTCGGGCAACCACGTTCGCGAACGGCGGAGCACGGTTCCGGAACCGCTACGTACGAACGACGAAATACAGTGCCGAAAAAAAAGCCGGTGCTTTCCTCTATCCGACCTGGACAACGCCTGCGCCGAGCTTCTTCGAGAACATCCCGTGCACTCCCGGTCATAGCCAGGCGGGTATTACGCCCGTGGTCAAGGGCGATACGCTCTACGCCTTCGATGAGGTGGGAACGCCCTGGACGCTCGATCCAGAATCACTCGATACCGGGCGCGCGCTGGATCCCTATGAAGGTGACGGTCAAACCGGCCCGGCAAGTTACAAGGCACATACGAAGACTGACGGACGGAGTGGCGACTGGGTTCTCGTTGGTCTTCGAGGGCGGCTGAATCCCGAACTGCATGCCCTGGTGAAAAACCGCGCTGGCCGGCAGACGCGGCACGTCGCTCACGCGAGCCCCAGAGGCTCGGCCTATTTTCATGATTTCTTCTGGGCGGATCCGTACGTTGTCTACCACCTGCATCCGGCACTGCTGTCGCCCTTGCCGATGCTGGCGGGCTTGCGCCCCTTTGCGGACTGTCTGCACTGGAAGCCGGAACAGGGGAGCCTGCTGTTCGTGGTCGATACAAGCGGCAAGCGGCAGCCGATGACCATGGAGGTGCCCGCGTCCTGGATGTGGCACGCCCTCAACGCCTGCACCTCGGGCGATACGATCGTTGCCGACTTTGTCGGGTACGACGCGCCCGATCATTTTTTAGGTCCGAGCGCGGCCTTTCGCGAGATCATGGTCGGGCGGTCCGGCGTGGCGAAGTCGGCCGGCACCCTACGGCGCCTTATCATTGACCTCACCTCCCGGCGCGCACGGCTTGAGACGGTCGCTTCCGGCGACTTCGAGTTTCCGTTCATTCCGCAACAGCGGGTCGGCCTGCGCTATCGGCACGGTTACATGGCATCACAGAGAGCCGATCAAGGCTGGTTCCATGACGGGCTTGCGCGGATCGACACGGAAACCGGCCGGTCGGCGGCTTTCCATTTCGGGCTGGGCCATTATGTCGGTGAGCCTGTTTTTGTTCCTGACCCTTCGCGGCCGATCGATCCGGAGACGGATGACGATCATGGCTGGCTCATCTCTGAAGTGCTCGATGGCAGGAGTCGGACCACCTTTCTCGCTGTGTTCGATGTCGCTCGGGTCGAGGACGGACCGCTTGCCAGGGTGAGCCTGCGGCACCACCTGCCCTTCAGTTTTCATGGTTGGTGGGTGGGCACCTAACCCACGGGACGGGAAGTCGGCGATGGGCACGACACCTTCTTCGCCGCCTGATATGGTTGGGCGAAAGAAGCTTTTGTCCCCTGATCGACCATATGCCCCGGAAGAGAAGCCCCGCATCCGCTCGTACTTACACGATCTCGCTCGCAAACCGTAAGGCGCGCGGGTCCGGCCATGAGCGGCTCGAGGAGATTCTCGCGGCAGCGCGCGAGCTCTTTCTCGAACATGGCTTCGAAAATGTCTCGACACGCAAGATCGCGGAACGCGTGGGGATTTCCCAAACTGCTCTTTTCGCCTACTATAAGACAAAGGACGACATCCTCAGTCGACTGATCCGGGATGCATTTGAAGAGCTGGACCGTACGATTGCGGAGGTCGACCGGACAGCGAGAGACCACCGGGACTGGCTACGGCGCGGGATCGCGGCATACATCGCTTTTGGATTGAGCCACCCGGACGAGTACCGCCTCGCTTTCATGGTGATCAAGGCCTATCGCAGGCCCTACAACGTGGAGCAGCGGGAAGAGCCCGGCGAAGGGACGCGCGTGGGCGTCCCCATTTTTTTGCGCCTAGTCGAAAAGGTTGGTGAGTCCATGAGGGACGGCGTGATCAGAAGGGAACTCGGTTCACCCATGTTGGTCGCCCAAGCACTCTGGGCATCAATGCACGGTCTTGTCGCTGCGCTGATCGCTCGACCCCGCCCCCACTTTCCCTGGGAAGACGTGAACGCTTTGATCGAGGTTCAGACGAACATGCTCCTCGAGGGGATGCTTGTGCGGCGCAAGACTGGACAACTCGTGGCAACAGGACCGTTCCAGTTTCGTTGAACTCTCCAGAATTGATCTTGGGGAGAGCTCGGTCTTGGGGGCAGCGCATTCAACCAGAAGATGTGTGGACTTCGGCAAGGGACGCTTCAGGCACTGATACGGCTCGCAAATTCGGCGCCGTGATATCGAGAGCCCGCTCTTGAGTGCTCTTGCGAGCTGCCGGAACGGCAAGGATCGACACAGAGCCGCAGCCGCCATACGTCGGGGTATGACAGCTTCTGGGGGCGCCCACCCTGTTCGGCGATGGCCTGATGGGCGTCGTAAGCCGTCCTTTCCGAGTGGGATTACACCGCTGGCTCCTGTCGCTCTTCCGGGTGACGTTCTCGGTCACGGGGTGGCTGGCGAAAGACAACCAACTGCTGCGCCGCTGCAAAGGTGGCGCTCTCGACCGTGCCGCCCCGGCTGAGCGGATTCGTGTCCCATGAAATCAGCAGTCTGGACGGTACGGCCCGAGTCCCAGCGGGGACAAGGGGTCACGGGCGGTCAGGCCCGAAGTGTTCAACTGGGGCAGCGCGCCGCGCTCTACTGCCCGGGGGTTAACGTTGATCAGTCCTGCGCGCCGGCCACGAAGTGGCTGGCATCCTCAAAGAGACCGGCTCCGGTGCGACAGCGGATCGCGCTGTGCGCCACTAGGTCATGGCGCTTGCGCAGCGCCGCGAGATCGACGCCATGTTGGCAACCGAGTTGTTGCGTTGGGGGCGCAGCACAATCAATCTGTTGCACACGCTGCAGGACCTGCAGGCCTGGCGCGTATCGGTGATCGCGATGAACGGTCTGGCTTTTCACCTGTCCAGGCGGCACGGACGCATAATGGCCACGATCATCGCCGGCATCGCCGAGTTCGAGCGTGAGCTGATCCAGGAACGTATTCGCTCCGGAATTCCTGCGGCGAAGGCTCGCGGCAAGCGGCTTGGCCGACAACCCGGGCAGCGGCCGAAATCTGATCGCCTCGCACCCAAGGTTCTCGCTCTTGTCGCTAAGGGCTGCGGTTACCGACTGATCGGTCATGAGGTCGGACTGAGCAAGAACACAGTGGCGGAAATCGTCAAGAGCAGTCGGCGTGCGGAACATGAAGCGATTTTCGATGCCCGATAGGGGCGTGACCCCGGATGGGGGTCACGCCATCGTGCTCAGTATCCTGGCAGCTGCTTGAACCGGAGGCTCCATAACATAAAAATGTCGCGCTAAGCAGGCGCGAAAGCTGACAGAGCCATCCCGGATCACACCCGCCCTCAGATTGGCGGCTGTGGTCCGATCAGCCGTCGGGCGCCAGCTGCGTCGGTCCGCGCGAGGAGGAATCCAGATCCGATGCGCTAGCGCAGTGTTTGGTTTATAATGGTGGTGCATAGTTTTGAACAGACTGGCATGTGACCCCATAGAGAGAGCTTCCCGTGCGCCAAGGCCTCCTGCATGCGGCAAGTGCGCTTAACGCCTGGGTTTACCGGCTGAGCGGCGGACGCCTCGGCGCCCGGTTCCCATCCGGCGCGCCGGTCTGTCTGCTCACCACCACCGGGCGGCGGTCAGGTCGGACGCGCACCGTGCCGCTGCTCTACCTCACCGACGACGGCGGGTTCGTCGTGGTTGCCTCTCAGGGCGGCGCGCCGCAGCATCCCGGATGGTACCACAACCTGCAGGCGAGCCCAAACGCCATGCTTCAAATCGGCCGCCGGCGCATGGCGGTCACGGCGAACGCGATTGGCGCGGAGGAGCGTGAGCGCCTCTGGCCGCGCCTCGTTGCGCTCTATCCTCCCTACGAGGGCTACCGTCGCCGCACAACCCGTGTAATCCCGCTCGTCCGCCTTGCGCCCGCAGGCAACTAACCCTCGCGCTTGCGACGCAGGGGCAGGGCAGGGGCTTCGCGAATGCGCGGCACCTTGTCCACGTGGTACACAAGCGCCCCAAGTAACGCATCGGTCGGGTCCATCCAGCCCGACGGGATAGCTAGGTCTGACAACCCTGATGTTGGCCACAGTGATGGCACGCTTCCGCGGGCGCGATCAGCGAACCGTCCTGCTGAAGCGCTTGGCTTTGGTGGTCCAGATCGGGTGTGAGTCTTTGACGGCCGTGAAGCCCTTCGACGAAGGGCAAATCTGACGAAGAGCAACTCCGTAATGATTCGCCGCTTCGCCCGATGCCGGCCGCTAGCCAGGCGATGCCGACGATTGCCCAGGCGGCGAGCCCAGCCCCCGAGCGCCACACGGTGAAACTGGCCATGGCGTCCGCTAAAGCCACGACCGGGCATTTACGGATGATAGGGATCGGGGCGCGCGCGCCGCCGGCAAGCCGGATTTCTCCAACGGGACGGGCAATAGATCGATTGCGGTTGCGCAAGGCCGAACCGCCAGACAAGGCTATGAAACGCCGGCAGCTCGCGGGTTTTGCCGGCCGTTCACACGCGCTCGCGTTGTTCGCTGTAACTGACTCGCACGCCCTCCGGCGGGTGCGGGTCGTCGCTCGCGCTCAATCTCAGAGCGCTCTGCTCGCCCGAGAAGGCCGATATCCATTCGGCTGTTTCGCCATCGCCCGCGCGAAAGCTGAAAACATATCCGGAATTCGCAATGGAGGTACTGAAATTTTGCGAGTCGTAAATCTCGCGAAGCTGCCCCTTGTTCTGCAGTACTGGCCAAAGGCTGATCCCATATTTGCATCCTTGCCCGAGCCCGGCAGTGATCGGCGAGAGCCTACGTTTGGTGCGGCACACCGTCAGCCATTCCGCAGGACTTGGGGCAGGAATCTGCCGTCGTTGTCGCCGACTTCGTGCGCGATCAGCCGGTTCAAAAGCTGATTGAGGCGCATGATGAGCTCGCGGTGGGCGCCAGGATCGGCAGCGAGATTGACGACCTCGTCCGGGTCGGTTTCGAGGTCATGCAGCTCTAGGTCGTTGTTGCCCACCAGTTCCTCAAATGTGATCGGCGTGTTGAAGTTGTTGGGCGCGTAGTAGCGGGAGAACTTGTAGCGACCGTCAAAGCAGAAGCTGATGAAGCCGCGCGGCGTCATTTCGGGCCGCAGCTTGTCGAAGGGCGGCACATATCGGCCCTCACTGAGGTCCCGTGCAGTCAGTGACATGTAGGATGCATCGACGGTCCACAACCCAACGTAGTTGAACAGCGCACCCGGACGGATTGCCGTGAGGGACGCTTGCTCGGGAGTCTTCAGCAGCGAAGTGAAGTCGCGGCCGGGTAAGCCTGCTAGCGCGGCGGCGCGGAGCAAAGTATCGGTTTCAGTGAGGCCGGCGAGCGTGGGTACGAGGTCGATGTGGCTCGTCACCGCCCTGCAGGTACGGCCACCGGGATATTCCGGATGGACGACGACCATCGGCACGTGGGTCTCCTGTTCGTAGGGAAGCGGGCCCTTGCCGCGGAGCCCGCCGTGCGAACCGCCGAGCTCGCCATGGTCGGCGGTGCGCACAACCGCGGTCGAAGGCCAGAGGTCGAGCGCCGAGATGGCATCAAGCACACCCCGCATGGTGCGATCGTTGTCGCGTATCAGGTTGAGATAGAGGTTGTAGTAGTCGTCCCACATGGCCGTGGCGTCTGTCGGGATCTCGCCGAGCCAAGCGGACCAGCCTATGTTGTAGGCAAGCTGTGCCCGCGGTCGACCGGGCTTGTCCAGCGGCTCCAGCGCGCTGGGAGAGGGATTGAACTTCCAGCGTGTGGCGAAGTCAGCGTTGGCGGGTGGGCGGGTGAGTCTGGCGCCCGCCAGCGATCTCTGCACAGTCTCGCCGGGCTGGTTGACGTCGGCGTACATGATGTCGTGGGGCGAGATGAAGCTGACGACCAGGAGCCAGGGAATACCTTGCCGGTTGAGCGCCTGGCCGTGCGTGCGCAGCCAGCGCACTGCTTCGCCTGCTGAGTAGATGTCGGTGTCGTAGCCCTGATCGGGGGCGCCCACCTTGTCGCCATCGGACTCGAAACCCTCGAAGCCGTAGGCTGTAAGCGCGTCGCTGTAGTTCACACTGGGCTTGGGCACGATGATGCTGCGGCGCAGCTCGAACTTGCCGAAATACGCGGTACGATAACCGAGCTGTCGGAAGACTGTGCCCATGCTCGCTCGGTCGGTCCGCAGGCTCGGCACATAGCCCGTTTCCATCTGGTCGAAGACGCCGTTCACCTGCGGCGGCTGGCCGGAGAAGATCACGCCACGCGAAGGCGTGCACATGGCCGAGCCGATGTAGTGGTTGAGGAACGTGGTGCCGCGCCGCTCGAGCTCGGCGCGCGCCGGCGTGGAAAAACCTTCGGCGGGGCGCAGATGATACGCCTCCTCGTCGGTCATGATGAGGACCACATTGTACGGCCGACCGAGCGGCCCGTTGCGGGCCGCCGGAAACGGAGCCGTCGACCCGGAAGGCGGTGGTGCAGCGGTCGTCTGACCCTCTGCGCTTTTTGGCAGAGCGGCGAGGCTTGCGGCGCTCAGACCAACCCCAAGGCCGGCTCCCAGCATGGCACGGCGGCCGACACCTTCGAGTTGCTCAGGTTCTCTGTTTCGCTGGTCCATTGCAGTGCTCCTTTCCGCGCGTGCCCGCCGAGTATGTGCCATGTGCCGGCGTCGATATAATCTCTGCGTATTGCAGGGCCGCGATTTACATGTGAAAATTCCAGCACCGCATCGCCGATCGACCGTTTCCCGGTCCGAGCGGACTCATTTCGCCGGTTCCCGCAGTAACACTATTGCTAATAGTGTTAAGAGAAACGGCAATCGCCGCGTATGCGAAAGAATGTTGATGAGCCGCCCGAAGGGATCGCGGACGTAGAAGCGGCGCACGCCCCAGGGCTCGGTCATCGACCCGTACTCGATGGTGAATCCACCGGCGACAGCGCGTCGATGCACTTCGTCGAGGTTGTCGACCTCGATGGATGAGGTCTGGTACGGGGGTTCCTGAGCTGCTCTCCCAGGCTACGCTGAGCCGTTGCGCGGCTGCCCTGTCAGCCGCGAACGTGACGATCGACGCGAAATCCGTGACCACCTGCATGTCTAGAACCCGACCATAAAAGGCCTGCGCATCCGCCACCCGCTCCGCCGCAATGTTCGCCACCACCCGCCGGACCACCATGAGACCTCCATTTGGAGCTGTACGATACACGCCGAATTTTCATACATTCGTTCTGAACTTATGCCCAAACACGGGAACCCGCCGCCCTCGGCCTGCCGGCGCCAGGATCGGTCGAGAGCCACACGGAGTTTGTCGCACGGCCGCAGAAGGAGCGCGAACGCAAACACGGATTCTGGGGGCTCCTCGAACCAAAGAGGCGATGAGGATGGCCAAACGCGCCTCACGGCTAACCGCGAGTGATGATGAGGTGCAGTCCTTGCTCGAGCGCTACCACTGTCCGGTTCCATTGCACGCAGTGCCCAGGCGCTTCCTTGGCAACATTGCTTCTCCCGCATCCGTCCCTCTCCCTCGCGACGGTTCCAGAGGACGGCAGGAGGTAGGTCCGTGCGTGCGCCCCCTCGGACAGTGGGCCCGGCAGGGCCGTGGCGGCGTCTCTCGCGGCGCGTAGACACGTCTCTCCGAGCTCAGGCAAGCCAGCGGAGGGGGGGTGGCTTTACTGGGTCCGGCGCCCTTCCAAGATGCCGGTGCGGCTCCGCGCAAGACATGACCATGCCCTCATGCCACATCCCATGGCTTTGGAATCGTGGCGTCCGCAAGATAGAGGGGATGCCACGGCACGCCAGCCTTGCTGAGACGCAGCACATGCAATTTGACCCCGTTTGAGCGCAATAGCTGCGAGAGCTCCTGTCCCCGCGGCCGCAACGACGTGATCTTCGGCTGTCCGTAGGCCATCACCGTAATGTCGGCTTCCTTTGCCATCGCCAGCAGATGGGCGTTGTTTTCGGGACCAACGGGATCGTTGACTTCACGTAGCCGCGTCTGGTCGGTTGCACGAAACGCGAATATGTTTCCAATGAGAAGCCGACCAAAGCTACCGTTGTGCCAATGCCTGGCCATTCGCCCCACCTTGCCTATCGTGGGATCATCGACATGCGCCTCAGCAGTGCTCGGGTTCATGCCGACCACGAGTACGGTACGTAGGCCGGGCGTCCAGATTCGTTCGAGACGATATCGGTAGCAGCTCATCGGCCCGCCGAACACTGCGCGGCCGGTCACGCCTGGGGCGAGCTTGACGAACCGGCGACCACCAGGATCATGCTCTCCTCGGTCTGGAAGCAACCATCCCGGAGCCTCTTCTGGCCTGTTCGCGCGTCTCACGAGCGCTGGCTCTGTCCTACCGTGGGGTAGAGACGACTGGACTGGCGCTTTGGTGCTCTCGCATCGTCGCATAGAAAGGCACCTCTGCAATCTTGATGTAGGTTCTTGCGAGGTCGCTCGCGCGAAGATAGCAGGATCATTAGGGAATCCATAAAACTGAGGCTTTGGAGGAGGGTCTCGATGCGGGAATCGGTCAAACCGGTGAAACTGAAGCTTGCCTGCGCCGCCTTCCCCAATAATCCAACTGGCCGACTGCCAGTTTCCGAGGAAAAATGCAAGGATTGGCTTCTCCCGCGGCAGACCTCCATCTTGCGGAAGGAAGTTATTGTCGCCTGGCAGAGCTCGAAGTTGACACGCGGCTACGTATCCGTCGTCCCTATCACGGCTGCCCGAGGCTGGTCCGGAGCAGAGGGAACTCAAAAGGAAACCATGCGGTGAGGCGTCCCGATAGTAGTCCCCTTCAGGCGGCGCGACCCTGCTGCCGCACGGAAGTTCGGGCTGAAGCTTGCCTGATCGATCGTTCGAGCGGCGTTCGAGGAGTGGAATCGGGGCACTCCGGAGGCCGGAGATGGCGAGATGGAAGCCGTTGAAATCTGGCGCGCGGCGCAACTCCTCTTGAGCAAGTACGGCTTCTTCGCTGAGCAGCGCGCCTCGGATCGCGCGGATGAGCTGCTGGCAGCAAATGACTCCAGAGGATTTGTTGTCTGGCGACAGATCGCTGTTGCGGTACGAGAGCTGGAGCGAACGGAACGGCGAGAGGGGGAGGGGATCCATTAGCGGGACCCGCGACGGCTGAACAGGCATCGTCAAAGAGTCGTCACCGCTCCGCTCACTTGGATCCGGGTAGATTCCAGTATCTGCTGGCTTGGTCTCCGGGCCGCAAGATGGGGTTTCTCTGGATCGCGGTCGGCAGGCGGATTTTTCTGGGCCTGTCTCCAAGTTGGTCTGTACCAGCTGACTCTGAACCAGGAAAACCCCGGTCCCCTGCCGGCACCAGCGTTCAGCAGGCGACATGGCCACTCGATATTGGAGATGTGAAGGGCATCATTGTTGGACCGGCGATCATCCGCCGAGCTACCGGAGCATATTGCCGCCGGGTTCATTCTCTTTGGGCCGGTCGACGGATTCACTCATTGTACTGGGTCAGGATCCACGGATGCGGGGTTCTCGGCAACCATCGCTGCCAGTTCCACATCACTCGGCTCAAGAGGTTTTGGTTTTGCCGCATGGTTATTCTGAGAGCATAGGATCAAAAATGACTCCGGGATCAGGTCGTGAGTCGAGTGTACGATGGTGGGTGTAAAATGGTTAGCGTTGATCGCCTCTGACTCTCCGAGCGATCTCGCACGCATCATTCGCGATGGCTGTTGCTCCTGATGTCCACTTTCGGCTTGCAACGCGATTCTACGCCACGGTACGATTCCTGACTCCTGGAACGCAGCCTTGCGGGAATTGAACGAATGACCATTGTCCGATTTGCCTGGAGTCCGACTCTCGTGGATGTACGGCGAGAGGTCTGTCCCTCCGCGAGATGGGAGCAGCGGGGACGCAGGTGGGTCATGACCGCCGCCGACGCACAACGCTTCCTCCAGGCCGCACATAGTCGGCTCGACTATCAGCGCAGCCAAACGCAGATCATTGTTGATGATGTGGCCTGGATCGTCGGCTTTGTCCGCGGGGCGCCGTGTCGCGCGTCAGAGGCGACGCGACAATGAAGATAATACGGTTCACTTTATTTCGCAAATTGGTGCTCCGACATCACTGGCACATTCGCGCGTGACCGGGCCAGCGCCGGTTTGGATCCTGCGATGCGGATCGACCGAGTGCTCGAGGAGCCGGCATCGCGTGTCGGCCCTGACGATTCAGCGAGCAAGGTCGTCGCTACCGGAACTCGTTCCGATGACGATTGCGATTCCTTCCAGCGTTTCGCTGCCGTCTTTGCGGGCCTATACGGGCAAGTTTTGCTGAGTGCCCACGGCCCCAACCCCGGCACCAACCAAACTGGCGCTCATTTCCTGCCGGCGGTTCCTTTCGGCTCGCTGCGCGGTGCGTTCCCTTAATAGCTTTTGCGCATACTTCCGCGCCACCACGTCTGGAATCCCGGCCTCGCTGCCATCGAGGTTGCGCCGCACGTCCCCACGCGCCATAGCGCGAAGATACGCCTTCTGCGTCGTCCAGCGATGCATGACTATGCCGATCGACTTGCGATCGATAACGAGGCCTTCCGTTCTTAGCGCTGCCTTGATCTGTCTCGATATCCCGATCGCCAGTGGTACCGGCCGGGTGAACGCCGCCGGCCAGCGCCAACGCCAGGCTTCAAAAGTCGCCGCCATCCGTGAGGCCCATGGCAAACCGTGCGCGGCCGCGGGCGGTATCGATTGCGTGATGCTTTGAGACATTGTCATCCGGTGAGTCGCAGGATCGTGCCTAAGAGGATAATCTGGGACGCGCGTCCAATCACTTTCTGATTCTATCCGCCGCATCGCCTCGAACTTCCTTCCGCAGGCCATCGGAGCGCCCTGTCGACGTGGGTTGGCAAAGTCCACCACTTGCGCCGCCCGCTTGAAGAGGACTCGAGACGGCATCGTCGGTTGGATCGATGCCAAGCTCGCGCTGAATGTGCGCAAACCTCTCGGGATCGGCGAGGCGCCGATCCGCCATCATCGTGCGCAGCGTGGCAAGGCCAACGTCCGTGAAGAACAGCCGCGGCGGTCTGCGGGTGGAATCGAGCCGCATCAGACCGCGTTCGACCAGGCTCTGAGCGGGTGGCGGCAACTTGGGCTGCCCGATGCGCGAGCCGGTGCGCCAGACCTTGACCTGGATGCCTTCAGCAACGCTCGGGAGCGTCGTGAAATAGCGATCGAGCTCACGGCGGATGTAGTCCCGTTCGCCGGTGGTTAACCCTGCGGTCATTCGCTGCTGCGATTTGCTCATAGTGGCCCTCGCGTGACTGGCTGGAGCTGTATCGTGGCCGTTTGACCGCGGGTTGCCGTCCGACTCCCGACACCGACCCCGCAGGGCCTTACTGCCCCTCTCCATTCGCAAACTCCCCGATTAACGTACCCGGCAGCGGTCCCATCGTATGCCAAGGAGCGGAGTAATGGCGAATGCAGCACTGCCTACGCCTGGGCTGTTGAACGGCATCCCGGAGGTCAGCATTCCCGACAATCTGCAGGTTGCTCTGAGCAGCGGTCGGAAGATGAGCGCGATCCTGCGGGAAGTAGCCTCATTGCGTAGAGGCACGGGCAGGCTCGCACCCAGCGAATATTTCTACTACCGGCTTTGGGACCCGGCGCTGACCTCGGACCAAAAGCGCGCCTTCGTCGGGAAGCAGGCCCAGCACCGGATGCATGTCGCCTGCAATGACCGGCACTGGTACCAGACGGCGGCCGACAAGATCCTTTTCCACACGATCATGGCGGGCGCGGAGTTGCCGGTGCCCGCGGTGATGGCCATCACCCAGGCTGGTCGAAGCCTCCGCGGCGCGGTCAACTTGAGCGGCGAAAAGGCGATGGCGGCGTTCCTCCGCCACCCGACCATTTATCCGCTGTTCGCGAAGCCGGCCGCAGGGAAATACAGCCTGAATGTTATTAGCGCCGATGCGTACGACCCGGCGTCGGACGAACTCGTGCTGCTCGGCGGCGCCCGCCAGGCAGTGCTGACGACAGCGCAGATGCTAGCCGCCGGGGCCGGCTACGTCCTCCAGCCTCGGTTGCGGCCGGACGCTGAGATCGCAGCGAAATTCCGTCCGCGCCTCTGCTCGGTGCGGCTTCTGGTCTTCATCCGACCAAATGGCCCTCAGATCCACCGAGCGGTTGCGAAGATCGCGACCGGCGACAACCCGGCCGACAACTACTGGCGACCCGGCAACATGCTCGGGGCGATCGACCTCTCATCCGGGAGGATCCGCGGCGTCGTCCGGGGCACCGGAGCCCAGACGAGACGGGATGAACCCCATCCCGATACCGGGCTGCCGGTGATCGGATTCGGTATCCCGCATTGGTGCAAGCTGTGCGAACTGGCCCGCGAGGCAGCTGCGATCTTTCCCGGCATCCGAACGCAGTCCTGGGACGTTGCCCTGACCGACCAGGGCCCGGTTTTCCTTGAGGTCAACTTCGGCGGCGATCTCAATCTCGCCCAGCTGGCCGAGGGGAGGGGGGTGCTCGATGACGAATACCGCGCCCACCTTGGCGAGTGCGGCTTCAACATATGACGCGTCAAGGCAGTGAGGCTCGTCGAGAGGTTATCCTTTCCGTGTAAAGTCCGAACCGGTTGAGGGTAGGGGCGAGGGCAACGCCAACAACTAGACCACGATCTCTAGGCCTGACCACGGGAGCGTCTGATTTACGACCAGACCGGGGCGTTAGGGGCTCGCGAAGGGCTATCTGGAACCTGCCGTTCCTGCGACAGCGCGACGCACCAGGCTAGGGCGACAGTGGGCGGGAAGGCGACGGTCCGCTCACGGACGCCGCGGGGTAAGGAGAGGACGTTCGCCTAACGATCGGAGGCCGACAAACCTCAACAGCCGGAACCCTCAAACAGCGAGGCGCTCTTAAGGCCGCTCCATCGAAAGAAAAGCGGTTTCAATAGAACATCGGATAGGGAGGGCGAGCTTCCGGCTTGTTGCGCAACCGTCCCCGACCGAAAAATCCTCCACAGAACGCAGCCGCCGGTGCCGGGTCTCCTCCACGGCGAGCGAACCAAGCTCTCGATCGCCTGGTGACATCGGTGTCCGCACAATGGCCTCGGCTATTATCGATCCGATCGTGGTGCTACGATTCACAGTTACGATGCTGCGGAGGTGGACAATGGCCGACCCACAAGAGGCTCTCACGGCCATTGACATCGCCCTGGAGCCTGACGCCGTAATGATGGGCCGCGCTTTCGCGGACAACGCCGCCTTGCGCCAGAACTTTCCTCAAGGCTTCGCGCTGGATGCCACTCATCATGCGCACATAACGCTGCTGCAACGCTTTGTCCGCACAGCGGATCTTCCGAGCATCTACGCGTCGACGGAAGAGTTGTTGGCAAAGGAAAAGTACACCGGCTGGAAATTGACCGCATTCAAATATTACTACGTTCCCGCCGGTCCCATCGGTTTGGCTGGCATTGTGGTCGAGCCGACGACGGACCTGATCGGGCTACAGCAGCAAATCATCGATGCGGTGGCGCCTTACACAGTGAACGCAGGGGCAACGACCGCCTTCTACACCATCCCGGGGGAGCCTGACATACATCCTTCGTTGATCCCCTACATCCGCGACTTCGTGCCGGCCCAAACCGGCAAGAACTACAGTCCCCACGTGAGCACCGGTGTCGGCACCACGGCGTTCCTCGATGCGCTGCTGGCGAGGCCGTTCGAACCCTTCACGTTCTCGCCCGTGAGCGCTTCGGTCTATCAGCTTGGGAACTACGGCACGGCGCGCAAGGAACTCAAGACGCTCCCGGCCAAACCCTGAGGCGACAGGCAGTGGAGAATTGATCGATATGTCGTTCAACGCAACGAGCGCGCAATCGGGACTGCCATGAAATCGCAGCATTCTTCTGCAAGAATGGATGCCCAAGCCGGTCAGACAACAGCCGCATTGGCCGATCCCCTACCATCCTGGAACGAAGGGGCGGTGAAGGCCTCGATCATCAGGTTCGTGCGCGCCGCGACCGATCCGGCAGGCCCGGACTATGTCCCGCCGGAAGAGCGCATTGCCACGTTCGACAACGACGGCACGTTGTGGAGCGAGCAGCCTTACTATTTCCAGTTCGCCTTCGCCATCGATCAGATCAAGGCACGGGCATCACGACACCCGGAATGGCGAGACCACGAGCCCTTCAAATCGATGCTGTCGAGCGACGCCAGGACCGTGTTGACCGGCGACCAGCGTAGGCTGGTTGAAGTCGTCGCGGCGACCCATTTCGGCATGACCACGGACGAATTCGAGGCAGAGGTGCGAAAGTGGCTGGCGTCGGCGCGCCACCCGCGCACCGACCGCCCCTACACCGATATGGTGTTCCAGCCGATGCTGGAGGTGCTGGATTATTTGCGCGCCAACGATTTCAAGACGTTCATCGTCTCGGGTGGCGGCATCGAATTCATGCGCACCTTCGCCCAGCAAACCTACGGCATACCTCACCAGCAGGTGATTGGCAGCAGCGGCAAGCTGAAGTTCGAGATCCGGGACGGCAAGCCGGTTCTGCTCAAGCTGGCCGAGATCAACTTCATCGACGACTACGCCGGGAAGCCCGTCAGCATCCAGTATCATATTGGTCGCCGCCCGATCGCCGCGTTCGGCAATTCCGACGGCGACCTTCAGATGCTGCAATGGACGACCGGCGGCGATGGCGCACGGTTCGCCCTGCTGGTCCGCCACACTGATGCGATCCGCGAATGGGAATATGACCGTGAGGCGGACATCGGTCGTCTCGACCAGGCACTCGATGAAGCCGAGGCGAAGGGCTGGACGGTCGTCGATATGAAGAATGACTGGCGATGTGTCTTTCCCTTTGAGTGACTGAGAGAATGCTGGCTCTGAAAGACGCGCTGATGCCGGCAGATCGTCGCTGCAACGGGCGGTCAACGCCGTGCCCCCCATAGCCCACGGTCGGACCTACGAGAGGAGAGAACAATGACCTCGCGGGATTCCACTCGCTGAACCGTTCGAAGCGCTTGCGTTCTCTCCGGTCGACGAGTCGGTCTATCATCTTGGAAGTTTGGGCACTGCCCGCGAGAAGTCAAAGGCCCTGCCGTTGATGCGGTGACAGCACGGCAAGCTGCCGCAACCGCCTAGCGCGGGTCGGGAAGACCGGTTCAGCGGGCTCCGACCGTTGCACGAACCATCGCTTGCCGATGACGATGACAACCAAATCGAACCTTTTGCCCCGCCGTGGACGATCCGGAGGTGCCCCGGCACGCAGTCCGAGCGGATTGGCGCGCGAAGCGGCACGTCATGCGGATCGTGGCTTGCTGGTTCGACCCATCCTCCGACATTGGAATGACCGCTCTCAGCAAGTCGCGCGTGTCGTGTGTCCGACTCACTTCGGTCGGGCCACACCTTGAGGGCGAATGTCCGCTTGGCGGCCTCCGACGCCCGCAAGTAGCCTGACGGCTTTATCCCCTGCGTTCTCATAAACTCGCAACGAAGGGAACGGCAGGGCGCCGACAAGCGTCTCGACCGACTTGCCGCGGTGGAGCGAGGTCATAAAGACCCCCGAGATGCCCGACTGGGCACGGCTGCGGTCCCGGCACCATTCCCGTCAATCGGAGTGTAGGCGCCTGCTGTCCTGACGCTGCGCGCCGTTCGCAAACTCCCTCGGCATAAGCCGGGGAATGAAAGGCGAAGAGCACAAGAGTTCCGCTACCGCTTGCGCCGATCGGGCCGCAAGGGACGCCGCTGCGCGGCCGCCGCCAGAGACGGCGGCGCCCTTGCCCCCCTCCGGCTTCGCGGTCGCCGGGTCGCGAAAGGATTGGACTGAAGGGAAGGGGAGTTCCCCGCCGTCAGGCCGATCGCCGCAGACCCAGGAGCATCGTGCCATGACCGCCGACACCGAACTCGACCTGTTCCGCGCCCAGGTGAACTGCGCGGCTGTCCTGGAGAACCTGGGACGGCCATGGAAGCTGGATCCACGAGAGAGCACCCGCCGTGCGCTGAAATACCGCCGGGACGAGGGCGAGGTGCTCATCATCACCCATGAGGGGCGCGGCTGGTGGGACCCGCAATCGACGGCAAAGGGCGATGTCTTCACCCTCGTCCAGCACCTCGACCCGTCCCTGAATTTTGGCCATGTCCGCCAGGTCCTGCGGC
>JASHRV010000165.1 GCA_030037175.1 Acetobacteraceae bacterium | reverse complement strand
GCTCGTAATCGAGTCCAAGGATCACGCTCCGGTCGCGTTCAGGCCCTAGGTGAAAGACGCGCCGTCCGAGCTTGGAAAACCACGGATCCTTGCGGTCGCGGAGCATCATGTAGGTGGCCTCTCCGCTGGTCAGGATGCCGTCATAGAGCCCGTCCGCCAGTCCCATTTTTTCCATTGCTTCCGCGGCGATCCCCGCCCGCCGCGGGGCGTTGGAAAGCAGCACGATCCGCCCGCCTTCGGCCTTGATTTTCTTCAAACATTCCGCCGCTCCCGGCAGCGGCGCGACGCCGTCATGCACCACGCCCCAGAGATCGACGACGAAGCCCCCGTACTCGCCCGCCAGCCGGGCCATGCCCCTCTCGTGCCTCATCCCGTTCCCACCGCTGCCTGAACCGACGCAAATCCCCCCGCCCGCAGCGCGGCGGCAAGCTCCGCCTTGATCCGCGGCACGATCGCCGGCCCCTCATAGGCGAAGGCCGTGTAGAGCTGCACCAGGGTCGCCCCGGCGCGGATTTTTTTCAGCGCCTCGGCCCCGTTCGAAACCCCTCCGCAGCCGATCAGCGTGAGCCGGCCGCGGGCGAGGCGGAAGGCGCGCGCGAGAATTTCCGTCGAGAGCGCGAAGAGCGGCGCGCCCGAAAGCCCGCCCGCCTCGCCCGATCGGGGCGAGCGGAGCCCGGGCGGCCGGGCGGTCGTCGTGTTGCCGATGATAAGGCCAGCCGCCCCACTGGCGACAGCGGTTTCCACCAGCGCGGCGAGCGCCTCCTCGGAAAGGTCGGGCGCGATCTTGATCAGGAGCGGCGGGTGTTTCTCGACACGCTGGGCGATCGCGCCGAGGATCGAAGCGAGCGCCGCCTCGCCCTGCAGATCGCGCAGCCCGGGCGTGTTGGGCGAGGAGACATTGATCGCGACATAGTCGGCATAGGGCGCGACCGCGGCGACGAGGGCAGGATAGTCGCGGACCGGATCAGCCCCTTCCTTGTTGATCGCGATATTGACCCCGAGCACCGCGGCGCGCGGCCCGAGGGCGGCGAGCCGGGCGACGAAGGAAGAAATCCCCTGCCCGTTCATGCCCATGCGGTTGATCGCCCCGCGATCCTCGGCGAGGCGGAAAAGGCGGGGACGCGGATTGCCCTTCTGGGGCAGCGGCGTCACGCCGCCCGCCTCGACGAAGCCGAAGCCGAGCCGCATGAGCGGGGCGACGGCGCGCGCGTCCTTGTCGAACCCGGCGGCAAGCCCGATCGGGTTGGAAAAGCGGAGCCCGAAGGCCTCCGTGGCGAGGATCGGGTCATCCGCTTCGTGCGCCTGCCCCGCGAGCCCGAGCCGGAGCGCCGCGAGTGCCAGGCCGTGCGCGCGCTCGGGATCGAGCCCAGCGAGCAGAGCCATCGCCAACTTCGTCCCGATCGCGGCCATGGCGGGGTTCCTGCCGCAAGCGGGCGGCGCTGGCTAGACGGGCCGGCGTGACCCGCCGCAGACTCGGGGCGCGATGTGGAACGAGCCCTATCTCGAGACCTGCTGCCGCGCGACGCTACACCGCCTCTTGCTCGCCGGCACGATCGGCCGGCCCGACGGGCTCAAGGACGGGCCGTGCCTGCATCGGCTGGAAGCCATGGGTCTCGTTTGCCGGCGCGCCGATTCGCGCTTCGAGATCACCGAATCGGGTCGCGCCCGCCACGCCAGCGAGATCATGAAGCGCCGGGAATCCCGCGCCGGTTGAAAGGTTCGGGGACCGGCTTTTCATACGCCGCGCGCGCGCCCATGATCGCCCGGCTTTCGTCCCCGGCTTTCGTCATCGTCTTGCGTCACTGCCCATCCTTGCGCGCGGCTTTGAGCGCGATCCAGGCCAACACGTCATGCATCACCAGGACATCTGGCGCGCACTCGACACGCTCGCCGCAGAACACGGGCTCACCGTTTCCGCCCTGGCGCGGCGGGCCGGGCTCGACCCGACGACTTTCACCCCGGCCAAGCGGCAGCTCCCGGATGGGCGGGCGCGCTGGCCGAGCACCGAAAGCCTGGCGAAAGTCCTGATCGCGACACGCACGCCGCTCGAAGCGTTCACCGCGCTCGTCAGCGGCGCCCGCGCGCTGCCGCGCGTGCTGCCGCGCCCCGGCGTCCGCCGTCTCCCGCTGCTGCCGCTTCCCTGCGCCATGACCGACATCTTCTTCGACGCCGAGGGCCGGCCGACCGGCACCGCGCCCGACGAGTTCGACCATCCGGAGATCGGCGATCCCGCGGCTTACGCGCTCGCGATCGGCGATGCGGAGATGGCGCCGGTGTTCCGCGAGGGCGACATCATCATCGCCTCACCCGCAGCACCTGTGCGCGGGGGCGATCGCGTCGTCGTCCGCCTGCGCAAAGGCGCGCTCGTCGCGCGCGAGCTGGCGGAGCGCGCGGCGCGGCGGCTGGTGCTGCGCCGCTTCTCGCCGCCGCAGCCGATCCAGCGGCTCGATCCGTCCGAGGTCGCCTTCATTCACCGCATCGTCTGGTCGAGCCACTAGCCATCGGACGCGATCGCCGTGTGGCCGGAGATCTGTACGATCTGGCCCGTGTTCGCGTTTCGGACAGGCTTAATGGATTGAAATGATTTGATATTTCTCTGTGAGGGCGAGGCGGGCCAAGGCCCGGATCGGCCACAGGAAGTGAAGGTTGGGGTGAGATATTAAAGTGACTTATTAAAGTGAATTGTTAAGAGATTGAAGAAGAATGTTCTCTTTTGAAAAAGAGAACCAGAAAACTTTTTTCCGTTTTTGTTGTTCCGTCGATCGTTCGGAGGCCCGAGCTGCGGCCTGGTCCGGAAAACGGAGAAAAGTCTTTTTGCTTCTTTTTCTTCAGAAAAAGAAGGTTCTTCCTTTTGAATTTCAATCTTTTCCATTCGTAGCCACGTTGCGGGTGCGGTTGATCCGCCGGCGGGAAATCCCAAATCGAAAGAAAACTGCCCGAAGGTGCCGGCCGTGCGCGCGGTCTGTGGTTTCCTCGCGTCCCTTCTTTTCTGCCTGGGCGCCGTTCCCCTGGCCCGGGCCGCACCCGCAAGCCGGTCCGTCGATGTCGCCCTGGTTCTCGTCACCGACGTTTCGCGCAGCGTCACGGAATCCGAATTCGCGCTCGAGAAGGAGGGCTATGCGACGGCGATCCAGAGCCCCGAGGTTCTGGACGCGATCCACCATGGCGCGCTCGGCGCCATCGCCATCACCTATGTCGAGTTCTCGGGCCCGGATCAGGTGGCGACCGTGGTGGGCTGGGAGGTCGTGCGCGATGCGGCCTCGGCGAAGAAATTCGCAACCGACATTCTTTCCCGGCCGCGCTCCTCCTATGGCCGCACCGCCGTCGGCTCCGGGATCGATGCCGCGGTGCAGGACATTGCCGAGAGCGGCTTCACCGCCACGCGCCGCGTGATCGATGTCTGCGGCGACGGCAACAGCAATGCCGGGATGCCGATGGACGATGCGCGGGCCGAGGCGCTCAAGGCCGGCATCACCATCAATGGGCTGGCGATCGTCCATACCAACCCGCCGCCCTGGCTTGCGCCGCATGTCGATCCGCCCGGCGGCATCGTCAAATACTACCAGGACCATGTCATTGCCGGGCCCGGCAGCTTCGTGATGAACGTGCGCGAGGACCAGGATTTCGTGCAGGCGATGACGCGGAAATTCGTCGAGGAGATCGCGGGGCGCACGGCGCATCGCGCGAAGCAAGCGATCTGACCCGGCCGTTCTGATCCCTCCGTTTTGACGGCGCGGCGCCCGCGCGCCACCATCCGCGCGTTTCCTCCCTTCCTGCCTGCGCGAAAGGACACGCACTTGGAACTGCGCAATCTCGGCCGCTCCGGCCTCCGCGTTTCCGCGATCGGCCTCGGCTGCAACAATTTCGGCGGCCGGATCGATCTCGAAGCATCGCGCAAGGTGGTGCACAAGGCGCTCGATCTCGGCATCACCCTCTTCGACACGGCGGATATCTACGGCGAGCGCGGCGGCTCCGAGACCTGCCTTGGGCGCATCCTCGGCGAGCGGCGCAAGGACATCGTGCTCGCGAGCAAGTTCGGCATGCCGATGGACGAGGCCGGGACGCTCAAGGGCGGCTCGCGGCACTACATCATGAACGCCGTCGAGGCGAGCCTGAAAAGGCTCAACACCGATTGGATCGATCTCTACCAGATTCATCAGCCCGATCCCCTGACGCCGATCGAGGAGACGCTGCGCGCGCTCGACGATCTCGTGCGCGCCGGCAAGGTTCGGTACATCGGCTGCTCCAACCTGCCCGGCTGGCAGGTGGTCGAGGCGGAATGGACGGCGCGGGCGAACGGGCTCAACGCGTTCATCTCCTGCCAGGACGAGTATTCGCTGCTCGTGCGCGGAATCGAGGCGGAGCTCGTTCCCGCGATGACGCGCTACGGGCTTGGCCTGCTTCCCTATTTTCCGCTCGCGAGCGGGCTGCTCACGGGCAAATACCGCGCCGGCGCGGCGCTGCCCGAGGGGACGCGGCTGGCGAATACGGAGCGGCTCAGGGACCGCTTCGCGACGGACGCGAACTGGCCGCGCGTGCAGAAGCTCGAGGCGTTTGCCGCGACGCGGGGGAAGAGCCTGCTCGCGCTTGCCTTTTCCTGGTTGCTGGCGCGGCCGGGCGTGGCTTCGGTGATTGCCGGCGCGACCCGGCCCGAGCAGGTGGAGCAGAACGCGGCGGCCGGGGGGTGGACGCTCACGGCCGGGGAGATCGCGGAGATCGACCGCATCACCGGGTGAAAAAAAACGGGCCCTCTTGACTCGGTTTAGATATATCTTATCTTCCGATATATCCAAACTCACTCGTCAGGAGGAATTCATGCATTATCGTTTCGATCACGAAGAGGGCCACGGATGCCACGGCCATGGCGGGCGGCGCTTCATGCGCGGCATGCTCCGCGGGCGCATGGGCGGCGGCGGGCGGATGTTCGAGCAGGGCGCGCTGCGCCTCGTCATCCTCCGCCTGATCGCCGATGCGCCGCGCCACGGCTACGAGCTCATCAAGGAGATCGAGGAGCGCCTCGGCGGCGCTTACAGCCCGAGCCCGGGGGTGATCTACCCGACGCTCACGCTGCTCGAGGAGCAGGAGCTGATCCGCCAGGAGCCCGAGGAGGGCGGCAAGAAGCGCTACGCGATCACCGAGGCCGGGCAGAGGGTTCTCGCGGAGAACGCGGCCGAGGTCGAGGCGCTGTTCGCGCGGATGGCGGAGGCGGGCGCCGGCGGCGCCGGGCGCGCGCAGCTCTTCCGCGCCATGCACAATGTGCGCACCGCGCTCCGGCTTCGCCTTGCCCGCGGGCGGCTCACGGAGGAGGAGCTCCGCCGCGTCGTCGCGGTGCTCGACAGCGCCGCGCAGGAGATCGAGCGGAGCTGAGGCGCCCTCGTCTTGCGCCAAAGCGTGATGACCGAAGGCGGAATCGCCGGAGGGTCCGCTTTCGGCGGATACGCCGAAAGCGGACGCTGCGCCGATACCCGGCCGGACCATGTGAAAACGCCCCGTCGAGCGGCGGGTGGTGCCGGCCTGCTCGTGGCACGCGCGCGGCAATTGCCGGCTGATCGATGCCGAGGCGGGCGGGGGATGTGAGGTTGCGAAATTGCGCTCGCAGGCGCGCGCGCATCGGTCATTCGGCTCCGATACGGGCGCCTTTCTCGGCCACCGAGCGCTTCATGACCAGCACCACCGGCACGAGCACGAGCATCACAACGGCCAACACCCAGAAGACATCGAAATAGGCCAGGGCGGATGCCTGTTGTTGGCGCAGGTTCTCGAGCGCTTGCAAGGCGAGCTGATGCGAAGCAACGGGATCGCCGGTTTGCTGAAAGAACAGGTGCTGAGCCTGATCGAGGAAGGAATTGGTGGCCGGGTTGAGGGGATTGAGAGATTCGACGAGCCGGAGGCTGTGGAATTGGTCGCGGCGCTCCTGAAGCGTCTGCGCCATGGATGTTCCTACGCTGCCGCCCTCGTTGCGCAGCAGGCTCAACAAGCCGACCGCCGCTCCGCGCAGCTCCAGCGGCGTGTAGAGATAGGCGGCCACATTCGCCGGGGCGAAGCATATCGCGAGGCCCACGACCAATACGACCCGAGGCCAGACGACCTGGCCCGGGCCGACATCCAGATTCATCTGCGACATCCAGTAATTGCCGGCGGCCATGGTCAGCAGGCCGGCGACCATCACCCAGCGCGCGTCCGCGCCCCGACCAAGCGTGCGGCCCACGAAGGGCATTGCGACGACGGCGAAGAATCCGGCCGGCGACATGACCAATCCCGCGCGGAGCGCGTCATAGCCGAACAGTGACTGCAGCAGGCCGGGCAACGAGGTGCTGGCGGCGTACAGCACCGCGTAAGCGAAAAAGATGATAATGCAGCATGCGCTGAAGTTTCGCTCCCCCAGCGCGCGGAGATTGACCACGGGATTCGGGTGGCGCAGCTCCCAGATGACCAAGGCGATCAACCCGACAAGGAAGAGAGCCGCGAGCGTCTGGACACGCCAGAACGGGTCGCCCAGCCAGTCCCATTCCTGTCCCTTGCTGAGCATCACTTCCCAACAGACGATGACGATGACCAGCAGCGACAGGCCGATCGAGTCAAAATTGAACGGCCGCTTCCTCAGTTCCGTGCGCTGCGCCACGAGGTAGTCCGGATCGCGGAGCAGGACATAGCATCCGGCGAGCGCCAGAAGACCGACCGGGACGTTGAGGAAGAACACCCACCGCCATGAATAGCTGTCCGTGATCCAGCCGCCGAGAGTGGGGCCGACGACCGGTGCTATCAGGGCGGCGAAGCCGAACAGCGTCATCGCCATGCCTTGCTTCTCCACCGGGAAGGCATCCAGCAGCACCGCCTGGCTGCTTGGCTGAAGCCCGCCGCCGGCCAAACCCTGGAGCACGCGGAAAAGGATCAGCTGAGTGAGGCTGGTGGCGATTCCACAGAGGCCGGAGGCGAGGGTGAAGACGGCGATCGAAAGGAGAAAGTAGTTGCGGCGACCAAGATGCGCCGCCAACCAGCCGGTGATCGGCAGGATGATGGCGTTGGCGGCAAGGTAGCTGGTGATGACCCATTCGCCGTCATCGACCGTGGCGGACAGGCCGCCAGCAATGTAGCGCAACGCCACGACCGCGATGGTGGTATCGAGCACCTCCATGAAGGTTGGCACCACGACGATCGCGGCGACGACCCAGGGATTTACCCCAACGCGGGATCCGGGGAGTGACGATGAAAGTGCCGCGTCCGTCATCGTTTGGCGACCGACGCGCTCGCAGCCGAACCGGGGGCCGGGGATTGCGGCACGTAGGTCTGAAGAAACTTGCCGGCATCGGGTCCCGTCGGCGGCTTGTGGATGTAGACGTACGGAACAACCGAGGCACCATAGAACAGCGGGTATCTGTCAGGGTCGTAGTTTTCGATGTCGATCCGAACCGGCAGCCGCTGTACCACCTTGACGAAATTGCCGGTGGCATTCTCCGGCGGCAGCAGCGCCAGTGTCGATCCGGTCCCCATCGTAAAACCCGAGATCCGGCCTTTGAATACGTGGCTGCCACCGTACATGTCGACATAGAGATCGGCAGGCTGCCCGATGCGCAACGCGCGCAGCTGCGTCTCCTTGAAATTGGCGTCAACCCAAATGTCGCGAAGCGAGCGGACCGCCATGAGGCTCTGCCCGACCTGAACGTAATCGCCGGGATTGACATTGCGGCTGGTCACGACGCCGTCGATTTCCGCGACGATGGTGCAGTACCGGAGGTTCAGCTCGGCCTCAGCGAGATTGCGCTCGGCGGCTTCAAGCTTTGCCTCCGCCTCCTTCACTTGTGGCGCGTCAGCCGCGTAGCGAGCGAAGGTGACGTCGACGTCGCCGAGCTTCTCAAACTGCCCCATCATCTGCTGCGGTGTCTGGTCGTAGGAATGCATGACGCC
>JASHRV010000164.1 GCA_030037175.1 Acetobacteraceae bacterium | reverse complement strand
GGCTTCCCGCGTCATCTCAGCCAGCACCCGGGTGGCTTCGTGCTGACCCAGGACCGTCTGGACGAGCTGGTGCCGATCGAGCCGGCGGCGATGGCCGATCGGCAGGTGATCGAATGGGACAAGGACGACATCGACATCCTGAGATGGATGAAGGTCGATGTCCTGGGCCTCGGCATGCTCGGCTGCATGCGCCGGGCATTCGACCTGCTCCAGGAGCACCGGGCGCAGAGGCTGGATCTGGCGACGATCCCGGCCGAGGATCCGGACACCTACGCGATGATCCAGCGCGCCGACACGATCGGCGTGTTCCAGATCGAGAGCCGCGCGCAGATGGCGATGCTGCCGCGCCTCAAGCCGCAGAACTTCTATGACCTCGTGATCGAGGTCGCGCTCATCCGTCCGGGCCCGATCCAGGGCGACATGGTGCACCCCTATCTGCGCCGGCGCGAGGGTAAGGAGCCGGTCGATTGCCCGACCCCGGAATTGAAACGCGTGCTGGGCAAGACGCTCGGGGTGCCGCTGTTCCAGGAGCAGGCGATGCAGGTGGCCGTCGTCTGCGCTGGCTTCACGCCTTCGGAGGCCGACCAACTTCGCCGCTCCATGGCGACGTTCAAGATGACCGGCGGGGTCTCGAAGTTCCGGGACAAGCTGGTCGGCGGAATGGTGGAACGCGGCTACACGCGGGAGTTCGCCGAGCGCACCTTCGCCCAGCTCGAGGGTTTCGGTTCGTATGGGTTCCCCGAGAGCCACGCCGCTTCCTTCGCGCTGATCGCCTACGCCTCCTCGTGGATGAAGCACCACCACCCGGACGTGTTCTGCTGCGCGCTGCTCAATGCCCAGCCGATGGGGTTCTACGCGCCCGCCCAGATCGTGCGGGACGCCCGCGAGCGCGGCGTTGAGGTGCGATCGGTCTCCGTCAACCAAAGCCGCTGGGACTGCACACTCGAGCCGGGCGAAGGGCGGTTCCTGGCCGTGCGGCTTGGCATGCGCATGGCGAAGGGCCTGTCGAACGCCAATGGGGCGGAGATCGTCGCGGCGCGGGGCGAGCACTCCTACGGCAGCGTCGAGGAGCTGCGGCGGCGCGCCGAGGTTCCCGTGGCGGCGCTGGAACGGCTGGCGGATGCCGATGGCTTCCGGGACCTCGGGCTGGACCGGCGAGCGGCGCTGTGGGCAATCCGGGGCCTGCGAGCGGATGTGCTGCCGCTCTTCGCCGCGGCGGACGCGGGCCGATCACCGCGGCCGGAAGCCGTCGAGCCCGACGTGACGTTTACGCCGATGCCTGTCGGCCGGAACGTCGCGGAGGATTACGCGAGCCTCGGTCTGTCGCTGCGGCGCCACCCGGTCGCGTTCCTGCGGGCCGAGCTTGAGCCCCGCGGCATCATGCCTTGCGCATCGCTTCGGGCCACCCGCGACGGCCAGCGCGTCACGGTGGCGGGCCTGGTGCTGGTGCGGCAGCGGCCGGCGACCAAGACCGGGGTGACCTTCATCACGATCGAGGACGAAACCGGCATCGCCAACCTGATTGTCTGGGCAAGCGTGTTCGAGGCGCAGCGGCGGGTGGTCACGTCCGCCGGCATGATGGCGTGCCGGGGGCACGTGCAGCGCGAGGGAGAGGTCATCCACGTGGTGGCGGAACGCCTCGAGGATCTCACCGGATTGCTGCACACCGTTGGCAGCCGCGACGAGGGGTTTCCGGTGCAACGCGGCCCGGGCAATGAGGCCGCCCATCCCCATGGTCCCGATCCGCGCGAAGCCATCCGGGTGACGACGAGGGATTTCCGGTGATTCCGAACTCACTCCCCGGCGGGGGGACCGGCATAGGTCAATGCAAGGGCATTGCGGGCGCCTAAATTTTCCCGCTCTGATAGTCGCGCGAAAATTGCACCATCTCGTCCGTCAGCCGTTGCCAAATCGCCCCGAACTCGTTTGGGTCCCCATGACGGAGCATGTCCATTACCCGTGCGAGCATGTTGTGAGCGCCGGCGTAGTAGGTGGCCTGAAACTCCGCGGAGAGCTTGCGTCCGGGCTGGTTCCGCAGTGCCTGACGCTCAAATGCCTCCCACATTTCCTTCACCGTTTGATTTGGATCCAGCCTAGGTTGACTCATGTCGTGTGACCTCCTTGGTGTTGGACCGCGACAATGCTTTCGCCAGCTGAAGGCAGATCCAGGCAGTTTTCCCTTTGTGCTACTGCACCGGCGCGCCAACGGCAGAAATCGCGAACGAGCGAAGGCGAATGAACGCAGCACGTTTGGTCGGGCGAATCCAAATCATGTGTGTTCGCCGCCCGACCGATCCAGTGGGGTGGCGAAAACTCGTCGGCATCCGGCAACACGACACCCGCATCGTTCATTCTCCGACCAGGAATTCTCTATCGACCGGGACCTGCATGGCCGTGACGAGAGCATTCGTCTCCGCGGCCATCCCGACGATGGCGAGGAGGTGCATGTACTGCCCGTCGGTCATGCCTTTTTGCTTGGCCGCCGCGGTGTGCGAATGGATGCAGTAGGAGCAGCCGTTCGCGGCCGAGACGGCGATGTAGATGAGCTCTCGCGTCAAAGGATCGAGCGCGCCCTCTCCGCCCATGATCGTTTTCAGGCTTTCCCACGTGCGTTTGAGGGTTGCTGCGTCGTTGGCCAGCGCGCGCCAAAAGTTGTTGACGAAATCCGATCTGCGGACGCGCCGGATATCATCGAACACAGCCTTCACGGCGGGATCATTCTCCGCCTCATCGTCCGTCCAAAGCCGCACAGTCGCCATGCGACCCTCCGTTCCGTTCGATAATTGGCCCGCATTTTGGCTCGCACGACCGCCCGCGGCTGGTCAACGGGTGGCGTGGCCTTGTCCTTGCGGCGAGTCCGGCTCAGGAGATCGGAGTCATCTTCGCGACCCCGAGGATGAGTATGCCGTTGCCTACCTGATCCTGTGTTCGAACCTATTCGAGAAACAGCGCCGGGTGGTCCTCGCTGCCGGCCGGCCGGAATGTCCCGGCCGCGTGCTGCGCGAAGGAGATGTCGTCCTTGTCGTCACGGAGCTGCTCCTGGACCTATCCCATCTGCCTGCATCATTGGCAGCAGGCAGCATGCATTCGCGGCACCGCGCGGGCGCGACGACGGTGCAGCCCATCCGAACCGGCCGGACTCGTCTGAGCTGGGCGCCAACCCCCGAAACAATCGAAGAGCGCCCGCGGAGAACAGGGACCGACGCGGGGCATCCGGATGAAGATCAGAAGATCCCAGCAAAGATACAGGGGCTCGGCCCCAACCCGCAGAGCCCACAAGCTATTGTGATTGCGGGACGTTTTGTCCGCCGTCCCGCGGGCCGTGTCAAAGGGCTTGCCATCAGCGCTCGAAAGTGATCTCTTTTTGTTCTCGCCGTGTCTCCCCCCGCTCGTATCGCCGCCGATATGCCATCGACCGACCAGTCGCCCGCCTCCCGGCGTATCATTCATGTGGATATGGACGCGTTCTACGCGTCCGTGGAGCAGCGTGACGACCCGCGTCTGCGAGGCCTGCCCGTGGCGGTTGGTGGGTCGCGTGAGCGCGGCGTAGTGGCAGCGGCGAGCTACGAGGCGCGGAGGTTCGGCGTGCGCTCCGCCATGCCTTCGGTCATCGCCCGCCGAAAATGCCCGAAGCTGATCGTCGTGCCGCCCCGCTTCGACGTCTATAAAGCGGTCTCGCGGCAGATCCAGGCCATCTTCGCTCGCTACACGTCGCTGATCCAGCCACTGTCGCTGGAGGAGGCTTACCTCGACGTGACCGCGCCGCTGGCCGACCGAGGCTCGGCGACGGACATTGCCGAGGAGATTCGCGCCGCGATCCGAGCGGAAACCGGCCTCACCGCATCCGCCGGCGTCTCGTACAACAAACTCCTGGCCAAGCTCGCCTCCGACCACTGTAAGCCGAACGGGCTCTGCGTCATCACACCCAAAAGGGGTGCGGCCTTCGTAGAAGATTTGCCGGTGAGCAAGTTCCACGGCATCGGACCCGCCACGGCCGCCAAAATGAACGCCTTCGGGATCTACACGGGCCGAGATCTTCGCCGCCAATCCCAGGAGTTCCTGGCCAGGCATTTCGGGAAGCCGGGGAGCCACTACTACGGCATGGCGCGCGGCCAGGACGATCGCCGTGTAGAAGCCGATCGCATCCGGAAGTCCGTCGGTGCCGAGGCGACGTTCGACCGCGACCTCCAGCACTGGGACCAGGTCATGCCGGCGGTGGAGCCGCTCTTTGCGGACGTCTGGGCGGCCTGCGGCAGTGGCGGTTATTCCGGACGCACGGTGACCGTGAAGATCAAATACTCCGACTTCCACCAGATCACACGTAGTCGGTCCGTTCTCGATCCTGTCGGGTCACGCGAGGAGCTGGAGGAAATCGGCCTTGCCTTGTTGCGCTCTCATTTTCCGCCGCCGCTGGGTGTGCGGCTTCTTGGAGTGACGATTTCCCACTTGGAGACGGCGACGCAATGGAGCCAGGCGGAGCTGCCGCTCGTCCTGGAGCCCGCGATCCACGGCGTCCCATAAGGGACTGAAAGTTCACGCAGAGGAGAGGTGACTATGGCACGAGCAGCCAAGACGCGCAGGACTGGCAAGCTGGCAGAGAAGAATCGTCGGACCGGCCGCTCGGTCGGGACAGGCGCAAAGGGTTCGGTGCGCGCGAAAGGCTCCGCGCTGAGGAAGGCCCGCGCGCCGTCGAGCCGAGTGACCACAAAGAAGCGATCCATGCCTGGGATTGGCATGGATGAATTGCGCGTGCAGATCGAGAAACTCGCGAACGACAATTCGGTGCTGATGGCCCAAAGCAAAGAAATGGCTGAGGTCGCGGAGGCAGCTGCTGCACGTATCGCCGAATTGGAAGAGAAAGTGGCTCGGCTCGAAAGGCAGTTGGCCGGGCTAGCGGTGGGTGTGGCAAATGGTCGAGCGGGACAGCCACCAAAGCGTCGCCGCCAGCGCGCGCAGCACCGCGAAATTGATCCGGGCGACGCCGTGCCACCGGGTGTCGCCGTCGAGGAGCCTGCCACGCTCGATCTTGAGGCTGAAACTGCCCGCGAAAACCTTGAGCACCAC
>JASHRV010000163.1 GCA_030037175.1 Acetobacteraceae bacterium | reverse complement strand
TTCCTGATTGGTGTGGCAACCACAGGATACCGATGAACGCGGCGCGGGTCATGCCCGCCCGGTTGCGCCCGGCAGTGCTTTCTGGGCTTGGCTATCCGGATTTGTCGTGCCAGCCTGGCGTCCCGTTCACGCAGGTATCCGGAGCGCTTTCAACCGTGGCTTGAAGCTAGCGGTTGCGGCACTCCGTCGCCACTGTGAGAGCCCTGGGAGACCCAGCAAAAACAGTCATCTCGTTCGACACAGGGAGGGTTATCGTGCCCAGTCGGGAATTCATTCGGCCTCACTGTTTCCCCCTGCGCGTCCCCACCGATACCAGGATAAAATGCACCCGCTGATCTGAAAAAATTGCGAAGTTCTGTTGGGTTGCATCTTGCACGCATTAACTGGATGGACATGCCGTCTAGGCGCCCTTGTTGGTTATAGTGAGCTGTCCCCATTATTTCCGAAATATCGTCAGGGCTAAGGGACCCGATTTGCTGCAAAAGCTCCCGAAGCCGATCTCGTGATTCAATGGCCATTTTCGCCTCCTCCTCTGCTCTCACTATCATTGTTGAGAGCTATCAGCTAAATATACCGCGGCCCTCGCTGCCATCAATCACAACAAGGTTCCGTCTGGGCCCAGGATACAATTCTCGCCGAATAAGGGCTAATCTTCTAAGGTTCGACTCAAGACCAGTTATGGCGAGGAGCTGGCATGTTCGAAGTTTGGAAAAAATACACAATCACAATGTTAGAGGATGGGGAAGAGCGCGACCTCCAGACTCTACGGCCGAACTGCGTGGTAATCGAAGAGAAGCTCCCGCTTGTGAAATTCGACCAGTACGGGTCCGAATGGATCGTCAATGTCAGCTCTCCTAAGTTTGTGTGCGCCCGGCCGAGTTGACAGAGGTTGCATTAGGAAACGTTCTGGCAAATTAGACTGCTAGGCCACTCCTGGAAGGAGGTCAGGCGTCCGCCATCATTTTTCGCATCATCGCCAGGGCCTCGGAAAGGTCGGCAATTGCCTCCTCGCGGAAGCCCGCTTCGGGTGCCTCAGGGTCATCCCAGCAGTGGGCTAGAACAAAACCGCTCTCGCCCCGCCTCACAGTGAAGACGACGTTGCCGTCCGGGTCTTCGATGCCGACGCGGGCGCCTGCCATTACACGGCACGACCAGTTCCCCGGCATCAGAGCCGCAGCGGCTTGGATGGCGGCCAGATCCGCCTCGGTGAATGGCGACGGCTCGGACATGGGCAGGAGCGTCGGCCTCGCCGGCGCGGCATTCAAGCTCGAACGATTGCTCCGAGCGAAACACCCGGAATTCGCACTAAGAGGTGGCGCGGTGAAGACAGCCCGATGGGCGACTCGAGCGTGCGTTTCGGCTCCCCTGTCCTGTCAATGTCCTGTTTGGAACAAACAGTGATAGCGGCGAGGTTGGCGAGAATTCTCCATAAGTGATTGATAAAGGCTGGTGAGCCCGGTGGGATTCGAACCCACGGCCCCAAGATTTAAAGTCTCGTGCTCTACCGACTGAGCTACGGGCTCCCCGCTGCCTTCAACCCCTCTGACTTCAACCCCCCCCTTTGCCTTCAACGACGTGCGGGCCTCAGCGTCAAGCACGCTGGCGGCGCAGGAACCGGTCGAACGCCGCCAGCGTCTCATCCGAGACGTAATGCTCGATCCCCTCCGCATCCGCCTCGGCCGCCTCCTGCGGCACGCCGATCGCCTCCAGCACCTCCACCACCAGCCGATGGCGCGCCCGCGCCCGCGCCGCCATCGCCTGCCCCAATTCCGTGAGGAAGACGCCGCGATAGGGCCGCGCGGTCGCGAGCCCTTCCCGCTTCAGCCGCGCGATGGTCTTGGTCGCCGTCGGATGCGCGACACCGAGATGCCGCGCGATATCCGTCGTGCGCGCCTCACCATGCTCCGCCAGAAGATCGGAGATCAGCTCGGTATAATCCTCCAGCATCGCGCTCGATCGCGCCGTGCGGGCGACCCCGAACCGCTGGGCGTGCACCGGCTCCGCGGCCAGCCCTTTTTCCACCGAAGCCGGACGAGCCTTGGACCGGCCTGCCACCCTTCTTCTCCCAACCTCCGCAGGCAAGGACCCGCCTGCGCCGGAAGCGATCCGCGCTCGCTCCGGCTCACATGCTCCGGATGAGGCAAACCGTTCCAGCCATTCGTTTTGCCGAGCATCTTCACGCGGTCAGCGGGAGTCCGCCTGACCGCGATCGGCTCTAGCATATCAATCTGTTGCCTTCACTACAAATTCATCAGCCCGATGCCGCGCCACGGCGAGCGCGCCCTCCGTCCCCGGGCTGCCTCCTCACAGGCGCCAAAGCCCGCGTGCCCACCGGCTCAGCTCTTCGCGTCGCTCGCCATCGTCATGTGGATGATGCGGTCCGGATCGGTCACGGCGCCGTTCGGCCCGCTGCCCTTCTTGATGTCGTCCACGTACTGCATGCCCTGCACCACCTGGCCGATGATCGTGTATTTGCCGTCGAGGAAGGTCGCCGGCGCGAGGCAGATGAAGAACTGGCTGTTCGCGCTGTTCGGATCGTTGGTGCGCGCCATCCCCACCGTGCCGCGAAGAAACTCGACGCTGTCGGTGAACTCGGCCGGCAGGTCGGGCAGGCTGCTGCCGCCGGTGCCGGTGCCGGTCGGATCGCCGCCCTGGGCCATGAAGCCCGCAATCACCCGCCAGAACGGCGTTCCGTCATAGAAATGCTGGCGTATCAGCGTCTCCACCTGGGCGACGTTCTTGGGCGCAAGATCCGGCCGAAGCTCGATCACCACCCTGCCGTATTTCAAATCCATGTACACGGTGTTCGCGAGATCAGGCTGCGTCGCAGCGTCCGCGCTGGCGATCATGGGGGCCCCCAGAAGAGTTGCAAGGATCAGCGTGCGTCGCTGCATGGTCTCTCATTCCATGATGATGAATGCTTTCTCTGCAGCCGCTCGAGCATGCGCTCGAGCACGAGCGGAGGAACGAAGGACGAAATATCGCCGCCCAATGCGGCAATTTCGCGGACGAAGCGCGAGGAGATGAACTGGTGGCGCTCGCTCGCCATCAGGAACACCGTCTCGATGCCGGGATCGAGCCGCGAATTCATCCCCGCCATCTGGAACTCGTAATCGAAATCGGCGACCACGCGCAGGCCCCGCACGATCACGCTCGCCTGCACGGCGCGCACGAACGCGACCAAAAGCCCGTCGAACGGACAGACCTCGATCTTCGTCCCCGTCCGCCGCGCAATCGCGTCGGTCTCCGCGCGCACCAGCTCCGCCCGTTCCTCTAGCGGAAAGATCGGCGCCTTGCCGACATTCGTCGCGACACCGACAACGAGGCGCGGCAGGATGCGCGCCGCACGGGCGATGATGTCGATATGCCCGTTGGTCACCGGATCGAAGGTGCCGGGATAAACCCCGGCCCGGACGATCGCCTCCGCCTCAGCCATCGCCCAGCTCCCCGGGGCCCGCCTCCCCGGGGCCCAGCTCCCTGGGGCCCGCCTCCCCGGGGCCTACATCCTCGGGGCCCGGCTCATCGGCGCCCGCCTCGAGCACCGGAAAAACGCTTCTCACGCGCTCCCCGTTCTCAAGGCGGAACAATCGCACGCCCATCGCGGCCCGCCCGGTCATCCGCACCTGATCCGCCGGCACACGAATGAGCCGGCCCGCATCGGTCACCAGCATCACGTGCTCTCCCTCCCTCACCGGGAAGCTCGCCGCGACCGCGCGGCCGCTGCGCTCCGAAAGCGCGATATTGACGATCCCCTGCCCGCCCCGCCCCGTCGCGCGGTATTCGTACGCGGAAGTCCGCTTGCCGAAGCCCGCATCCGTGACCGTGAGCAGAAATTCCTCGGCCGCCGCGAGCTCCGCGAACCGCTCGGGCGAAAGCGCGATCTCGCGCGCGTCCTCCCCGCTCTCGCCAGCCTCGTCCTCCGCTTCCTCCGCCGGTCCCTCCGCCTCCGCGGCCCCCGCATGCCGCCGCGCCGCCGCCATGCGCAGATAGGCCGCCCGCTCCTCGTTCTCCACCGCGACATGCCGCAGCACCGAAAGGCTCATCACCTCATCGCCCGCGGCAAGCCGGATGCCGCGCACGCCCGCGCTCTCGCGCCCCGCGAAAACGCGCAGCGTCTCCTCGGTGATGGGAAAGCGCACGCAGCGGCCAAGCCGGCTCGCCAGCAGCAGGTCCTTCTCGCCGGAGCAGGTCGCAACCCCGATCAGCCGGTCCTCCGCATCGAGCTTCATCGCGATCAGCCCGATCGAGCGCACATTGCGGAAATCCGAAAGCCGGTTGCGCCGCACATTGCCGCGCGCGGTCGCGAAGACGAGATGAAGATTGTCCCAGAGCGATTCATCCTGCGGCAGCGGCAGCACCGCCGTCACCCCGTCGGTGCCGAGCTCGGGCAGCAGGTTGACGAGCGCTCGCCCCTTCGCCCCCGGCCCCGCCTCCGGCAGACGCCAGACCTTCTCGCGGAAAACCTTTCCCCCGCTCGAGAAGAACAGCACCCATTGATGGGTGTGCGCGTTGAAGCTGCGGGTCACGATATCGTCCCCGCGCGTCGCCGCGGCCGCGCGCCCGCGCCCACCCCTGTTCTGCGCCCGGAACGTCTCGAGCGGCGTGCGCTTGATGAACCCCTCGCGCGTGATGGTCACCACCATCTGCCCGGGCTCGATCAGGCTCTCGTCATCCGCCCCCGCTTCCCCCTCGCTGATCGTCGTGAGCCGCGGGGCCGCGATCTGCTCGCGCACCGCGACGAGCTCCTCGCGCACGACCTCGAGCCGCCGCGGCCGCGAGGCGATGATCGCGAGCAGCTCCGCGATCCGCGCCGAAACCTCCTGAAGCTCCTCCTGGATCTTCTCGCGCTCGAGCCCGGTCAGCCGCTGCAGCCTGAGATCGAGGATGCCGCGCGCCTGCGCCTCCGTCAGCCGCACCGTTCCATCCGCCGCGATCGCGTTGCCCGCATCCTCGATCAGCGCCAGAATGGCCTCGAGCCCCGCCGCCGGCCAGGCGCGCTCCATCAGCGCCGCCCGCGCCGCCGCCGCATCGCGCGCCGCGCGGATCAGCGCGATCACCGCGTCGATGTCGCCGACCGCGATCGCAAGCCCGATCAGGAGATGCCCCCGCTCGCGCGCCCGCGCGAGCTCGAAGCGGCTGCGCCGCAGCACCACCTCCTCGCGGAAGGCAAGGAACAGCCTGAGCGCCTCGCGCAAGCCCATCAGCCGCGGCTGCCCGCGGTCGAGCGCCAGCATGTTCACGCCGAAGCTCGTCTGCAGCTGCGTGAACCGGAAGAGCTGGTTCAGCACCACCTCGGCCGTCGCATCACGCCGGAGCTCGATCACGATGCGCAGCCCGTCGCGGTCGCTCTCGTCGCGCAGATCGGAGATGCCCTCGATCGTCTTCGCGCGCACCAGCTCGGCGATGCGCTCGAGCAGGCTCGCCTTGTTCACCTGGTAGGGGATCTCGCTCACCACGATCGCCTCGCGATCGTGCCGGATCTCCTCGATCTCCGCCCGCGCGCGCACGATGATGGAGCCGCGCCCGGTCTCGTACGCCGCGCGAATCCCGCCCCGCCCCAGTATCAGCCCGCCGGTCGGAAAATCCGGCCCCGGCACCAGCTTGAGCAGCGCATCGAGCCCCATCTCCGGCTCGGCGAGCAGGGCGAGCGCCGCATCGACGATCTCGCCCGGATTGTGCGTCGGGATGTTCGTCGCCATCCCGACCGCGATGCCGCTCGCGCCGTTGATCAGCAGATTGGGAAAACGCGCCGGCAGAACCTTCGGCTCTTCCGCGCTCTCGTCGTAGTTCGGCTGGAAATCGACCGTGTCGCGGTCGATGTCGGTGAGCATGAGGCTCGCCGCGCGCGCAAGCCGCACCTCCGTGTACCGCATCGCCGCCGGCGGATCGCCGTCGACCGAGCCGAAATTCCCCTGCCCGTCGATCAGCGGCACGCGCATCGAGAAGGACTGCGCCATCCGCACCATCGCGTCATAGATCGCGGCATCGCCGTGCGGGTGGTATTTGCCCATCACGTCGCCCACCACGCGCGCGGATTTGCGGTAGGGCCTGTCGTGCCCGAACCCGCCCTCCTCCATCGCGAACAGGATGCGCCGGTGCACGGGCTTGAGCCCGTCGCGCGCATCCGGCAGCGCGCG
>JASHRV010000162.1 GCA_030037175.1 Acetobacteraceae bacterium | reverse complement strand
CGGTGGGAACGGGTCAGGCGGTGTCGAGGCGCTGCTCCCAGGCGAGCGCATGGCCGACGATGGCGAGGAGGTCGTCGTGGCGCGGCTGCCAGCCGAGGGTTTCGCGGATGCGCGCGGCGGCGGCGACGAGGCGCGCGGGATCGCCCGGGCGGCGGGGGCCGATGCGGACCGGGAAGTCGCGGCCCGAGATTTCCTTGACCGCGGCGATGACCTCGAGCACCGAGCTGCCGTGGCCGTAGCCGATATTGAGCGCCGTGCTCGCCCCGCCACCGCGGAGGTGATCGAGGGCGGCGATGTGGGCGGAGGCGACGTCGCTGACATGGACGTAGTCGCGCAGGCAGGAGCCGTCCGGGGTGGCGTAGTCGGTGCCGTGGACGGTGAGCTCGGGGCGCTTGCCGAGCGCGGCTTCGGCGGCGAGCTTGATGAGGTGGCCGGCATGGTTGCTCGCCTCGCCCGAGCGCAGGGCGGGATCGGCGCCGGCGACGTTGAAGTAGCGGAGGGCGGCGAAGCGGAGGCCGTGGGCCGTGGAGGCATCGGCGAGCAGCCGCTCGACCATCAGCTTCGAGGCGCCGTAGGGCGAGACGGGCTGCTTGGGGGCTTCCTCCGCGATGGGGATGCGCTCGGGCTCGCCATAGACGGCGGCGGTCGAGGAGAAGAGGAAGTGGCCGATGCCGGCGGCGGAGGCGGCCTCGATCAGGGCCAGGGATTTGGCGGTGTTCTCGCGATAGTAGAAGAGCGGGCGGCGGACGGATTCCGAGGGCGCGATGCGGGCGGCGAAATGCGCGACCGCATCGATGCGGTGCCGGCGGAAGAGATCGGCGAGGAGGGCCTCGTCCCCGACATCGCCGACGACGAGGCGGGCGGTTTCGGGCACCAGGGCGGCGCTGCCTGCGGAGAGATCGTCGAGGACGATGGCTTCCTCCCCGCGGTCGAGGAGGGCGAGGACGAAGTGGCTGCCGATATAGCCGGCGCCGCCGGTCACGAGCACGGGCATGCGGCCCCTATGGCACAGGGCGGGCGCAGGGGGCAGGCCCTAAGGAGCGGGTTAACCTCCGGTTGCGAAACGAATGCGGAAACACTTGTCATGTAACGAATATACGTTCACACTGTAACTATATAGTTCCCGTTAAGGTTGAGACTCGAGGCATGCCCGCTCGTTTGCGGGATTGCGGGTTCGGCTGGGCGGGCCTGGGACGAAGGACGGAAGGTTGCAGCTGCTCGAGCCGGACGTTGAGCCTGACGGATCGGCGCAGGTGGGTGGAGAAGGAAAGCGGCGGCGCCATCCTCGAACAGCATCGGATCTATCAAATCGGGCCCGGGATAACGGAGAACGCGAGGTTTTGGGGGCCCGGGGAACGACGCCGCATGGCGCCCAGAGCTTGATCCCCGTGGTTGCAGCGCCGTCCGTTGCGATTCGCGCGGCGCAGAGACGCGATGCGGAGCGGCCACGCGGCCAACAAAGAGCGGCGACCGCGAAATAAAGAATGCGTCCGCAACCTACCTTTGGAGCGTTCAGTTATGTGCCCTCGCCATTGCACCGGCTCTCGGTGCTGACGCACCACAAATGTGCTTCGACCTTTCTAGGCCTTTATCTGAGGGAGTTCAGCGTTCTCAACGGTCTTCGAATGTTCCAATCCCACCTCGGTACGGCCCGGCCGAGAAACGAATATGACATCTCATTCCTGACGAACGCGCTGTATCATCAGATCAAAAATGTGATAGACGGCCCGATTGTGCACGTCGTCCGTAACCCGCTCGACATCATTGTGTCCGCTTACTATTCCCATCGTTCAACGCACGGTCTCGACCGATGGCCGCAGTTGCAGAGCCAACGGCGCATTCTCATGAATTGTAGTGAAGAAGAGGGGCTTTTTCTGACCCTTACCTTTCTAGAACGGGGCGAGTTTTATCCCGAAACACCCGGCCCGCTGCATGGGCTTAGAAGTTGGTATTTCGACGACGGGCGAATTCGCACGGTTAGAATGGAAGACCTTGTCAAGGATATCGGCTTTGTATTTGGAGAAGTCCTGTTAGATGTCTTCGGTGAAGCGATAAACCTTCCGAAGCCGAGCGATTTCACATTCGAGCGGATGTCCAACGGCCGTCGTATCGGCGAAATCGACGAAATGTCGCACTATCGATCGGGTAAGCCCGGAGGCTGGCGCGACAAACTGCCGAAACCGGTCATTGCCTATGTACGGGAGCATTTCCGCGACTTCATGGAGCGCTATTATCCGGATGCGCTTGCTTGAGCGTAGCGGATCACGATGATCGACCGGCGAGACCATAAGCGCCTGGCCAATCAGCAATGGCTGGGCAACCTTACAATTTTGACGGGGCAATCCCTTTCACAATCTTCAAAACATTGCTTTATTTATGCTTCAGGTGAAATACCGGCATTATTTCAGATTGCGACTGTCCCCTTCTCCGTTCACCAGATTCCGGAGACATTTTTTGGAAAGCGCCCCGGCATTCCGGGCAAGACAGGTTACGGTGAAAACGAAGTAAAGGATCACGTGCCGCGCAACGTAAGCAAAAGCTTACCCGGAGCAGCGGAGCTCGCCTTCGAGAGAGAGTCTATGCCGCGAGCCGATCCCGTCTCCGACGGGTTCGCGACCCAGCATCCTAAGGACCAAGTCCAGCTTGCGGCCGTACGTGTTCGCGAATGAGAACCGCGCCGTCGCCGTCTCGGCGATCTCGCGTCTATCGTACGACTTAGCAAGGACATTTAGCATCACGCGCGCGACTTCAACGGTGTCTTTGTTGTCCACGAATGTCACTCCAGGCAGGTCCCCGAAGACGCGTTCAAGCTCCTTTTGTCGATTGATGACGACAGGCGCTCCGCAGCACAGCGCCTCCGCGATCGGCAAGCCGAACGCCTCGTAATCGGACAGAAGCACGAAGGCACCGCATCGGCGGTATTCCTCAACCAGCCTATCCAACGTGACGTAACCCAAGCGTCGTACGCGGTTCGAGATCTCGCCAGGTATTGGATAGATGTCTGATCCACTGCCGGCGATCGTCATCGCGATTTCCGGGCCGCGGCGCGTTGCTCGACAGAACGCCTCGAGGAGCAGGTCAGCACGCTTGCGCGGCTCACGAAAGTCGCAGACACTGAGAAGCTTACCCTCGATAAGGCTTCCGTCAAAGCTGAATATTTTCGAATCCACGCCTAGTGGCAACCAGGCGGTGCGCTCGCGTGGGGTGGCAGCAATGCCGAGTTGTTCCAGTTCGTCCGGTGAATCGACCACGATGAGATCAGACCGCGCAACCATCCTCTGGAACACCGGAACAATCATAAAGAACGGTTCCCAATCTCCGAGTGTCCATATCGGCTGGGTGTGGGGGGTGAATATCAGCCTGGTATTTTCTCCGATTGCGTTCAGTACCCCCAGATTTGTTGAGGCATTTGCCCAAGATACGCACTCGATAGCATCCCACGGCTCGGACACGCATAGCCGGGCAACATCGCGAATCCCGTGGTCGGGGCAACCCGGCAAAAGATTTGCCGAAGCTGGAATGAACCTCAGGCCAAGGCTTTGGCAGAACCTGGCCGCAATCGCTGCGTTACGGGGTTCCGTCGTGTCGATGGCCACTGTGAAGGCAATGGCTCCTCTGGCGACACGAATCCAATCGAAAAGCGCCGTGCCGGTCCCGGAATAGAGCTGATTGGTCGATGATAGTACGACCAATATTCGGGGAGCGGACGAGGCCACTCTCGTCATCGCGTTCGTGGCCGTGCCAAGTAGTCTGTTTGTTTCTCATTGTGCTTCTTGAGGACGGAGATCGTATAGCCAGCCGTCTCGAGCGCTGAGCGCACTTCCTCGAAGTCAACGCCAAACTCCCGAGAGAGCAGTGCCTCCCACTCGAAGACGATGACAGGCTCTGAGCGCCGAATAGTCTCCAAAGCACCCTTGATCACCTCACCATCGGCACCCTGGGCATCGACCTTCATGAACGCGACATCGTTCAACGCATGAGAGTCAAGCGTATGCGCCTGGGTCGTGAAGGCTCCCATGCCGTTCTCGGTAAAGAGAAAGGCGCCGAGATTGCGGGCCTCGGTCCAATCGAGTCCGCCGTCGGCGCCGGCAGGAAGGGGGATCTCCTGCTGAGATTCACTGCCGAGGGAGAGCTCAGCCTCTCTGGAGTAGAGGGCCTGATTGAGACACTCGACATTCGTCAGCCCGTTGAGCGCCACATTCGCCATGAGCAGGGCAAAATTGAACCGATTCGGCTCGAAGGTGACAACGCTCTGGAAGAGCCGAGCCATGGGCACCGTCAGCGCTCCGATGTGACCGCCAACATCGATCGCGATGCCGCTTCGTCTCGCAGCCACATCAGCGCACACGCCCAGAATGTGGGAGTCCCATGCACCATCCCGGGCAAGGGAGTCGGATATGTAGTCCCCGTCCTTGAGCAGAAACAGCCCTGTCGGCGTATTCGCAACGAACAGCCGGGTTCGCCGATCAATGCGTTCGAGATGCGCAAGGCCAGCCTCGGTCCGCTCTTCGATTGCCCCTAGCTTCGCGGCGAGCAGCGGGCCGGCCACCTCGATGCAGGAGCGCACCTGCTCCTCGCAGGCCAGTAGCCTTTCGGCAAGTGTCGCCACTTCGGATTCGACGCCGAGATGCCGATTGATCGCCGCCGCAAGTTCGGTGCGCAGCAGCGACTGGGTGTCCGCCAGCCGTCCGAGCCCATCGCGCATACTCGCTTCGGCGCTTTGGAGGGCCTCCGTAGACCGGGCCTCGACTTCATTGACGTGTCGCTCGGTTCGCTCGTTTGTGCGAGCTACTTCGTCAAGAGAGCGATCGATTTCCCTAAAGGAGCGCCCGACTTCCTCGAGGGTATAAAAATGGAACGGCCGGACGAACGGCCAGAGCAATTTTCGGACCATGCGCACCGGAAAACCGAAACGCTGAGGGCGAAAGCCGCCCGCGATCAGTTCCGTCTTCCAGCGGTTAACGTTGATATCAGGCAAGTTCAGCAGGCCTCCACATGTCGTCGAGCACCGTCATTGCCGCCTCGCAGGCTCTCACCAGAGCCGGATCGACTGGTGCGCTGCCTGCTGCCGCGCGTTCGGCCACGGCCTCAATCCTGGGCAAGGCGTGGTCGAAACCGAGAAATCGGTGGGCCAGTTCAGAGGCACGACGGCGCATTTGGAGGCGGCTCGATGCCGACATCAGCAAGAGCTGGAGCATGGCGGCGGCCAGGTCGTCGGCGTTGCGGCGGATTTTCAGGCAGTCGATCCCGTCAAAAAGCCACTCAGCGGCGCCGATGGTCCCGGTCAGCACCGGGATGCAGCCCGCGGCAGCCGCTTCCGCGACCACGAAGCCGAACGGTTCCCGCACAGCGGTGGGAAAGAGAAGCACATCATAGTCGGTAAGCCGCCGCGTCATCTCGATCTTGGATAGTACACCGCGGTAACGAATCCTGTCACCGAGGCCGAGCGCAGCCACTTGCTGAGCGAGCCATGCCGTTTCGCCGGCGCCGTACACATCAACCGAGAAGTTTTGATGCCCGGAGCCCACCAACCTTCGCACAGCTTCTACAACGAGGTCGATACCCTTGTGCGATGCGACCCGGGACGTGAATACGAACCTGACCTCGGCGTCGAGGTCGGCCTCCGCCTGCATTAGAGGTGCCCGAGGCAGGTTCGGATCCGGCCAGCCCGGCACGAGCGTCACGTTCCGAAGCCGATGGCCCAGTGTCTCCTCAACCTCAGACCGCACCCGATCCGACATCG
>JASHRV010000161.1 GCA_030037175.1 Acetobacteraceae bacterium | reverse complement strand
CAAGAATGCGCTCGCGACACCCTGGACCACCAGTCCGGTCGAAGGTCAGATCAGCAAGCTGAAGATGATCAAGCGCACCATGTATGGCCGCGCTGGATTCCAACTCCTGCGCGCCCGAATCCTTCATGCGCACTAGCCAGTCGATCTGCACGCTTTATGCGGAAGAGCCCAAATCTCGACGGAAATCGACATTGTCTGCGCCGGGTCTGGCGTAACCCCGATTGTCGAGAGGCTGTAGCGCAATGTTTCGCGGGTCACTTCCCAAAAATCCTTGTAGGCGCCAGAGAGCGCGCGGAGCCAGCTATACTCGAGTTGCTTCAAACGCCAGAGGTGAGTCAGGTAATCACCGTGATGGGGGAACGAGGCCTCCAAAGTATCTCTGACGGAATGCGTTTCGAAAAGAGTTCCATATGCGTCAAAGGCAATCGCCTTGATTTGTGATTTCTCCACGAAGACCCCCTCGGATACTGTTTATCCTAATAGCACAGTAAGGTACTCTCATTACAGTTGTTTGCGTGCCGCCTCGAGGCGGGGGTCATACGCAAATTCAAGCCGAATGCCGCCCGGTTCACGAATCATGAAATGAACCTTTGGGCCTTTGCCAGAAAGCTCCGGGCCGAACTCGACGACGACGCCTGTCCATGTCGAGACGCGCTCATAGAGCGCATCCAACCCCGCCCGGTCTGCGACCGCCAAGGCAAGATGATGCAAGCCAACATTGGCCCGCCGGTCGAACGCAACAGATCGCTCCGGCGATTCCACCTGCCACAACGTAACCATCTGGCGACCATCGGAGACGAACGCCGCGGGATAGTCCGGCCGCCCCCCAACGATGCTCCATCCAAGGCAATCGCAAAAGAAACTGCGGGTGCTCTCAAGGTTTCGGACGCTCAGTCCGACGTGGTCGACGCCAGCTGTGGCAGGATTGGAATTGGTCATTGCTGGCTCCAGTCAAGAACTGTGGTGTTGGTCCTGAGCGTCAGGCTGTCGTGGCAACAACGCGAGGATCACCCATGGAGAGGTTCGGTCGGCCGAGCGCGAGACATGCCGCCGCCTGCGCCGCCATACGCTGAACCAGATCGCCCGCGTGAAGAAAGTCGGATACAAGGCCCACGCTCTCGCCAATCGTCACATTTGCAGTGCCGTAGTCGCCACACTCCGAGGCAGCCTGTACCTTCCGAAGCTCTTCCTGCTGAATCAGCGCAAGCTCGCCTTCCCGACCGTACCATTTCTCAATGAATTCGTTCTTCAATAAACGCCCCGTGTAGCCGGCGGGCCATTCGCGTCGACGCACTACGTCATAAACGCTAGTACGGATCGTTCCGTCACCCGAGGTGGCAATAGCTTTGGCTTTGACCAAGGGATGGATGAGCGCCTCCTCGGTGGCCCAGAAGCGCGTGCCGACCAGGACTCCGTCTGCACCCAGCATCAAAGACGCGGCGAGGCCTCGGCCATCGGCGACGCCGCCAGCGGCCAACACGAGAACTTCGGGGGCGCGCTTAGAGACAGCATCGACGACCTCCGGCACGAAAGACATCGTCGAACGGATGCTCATGCCGTGCCCGCCTGCTTCGGTTCCCTGAGCGACGATGGCATTCGCACCGACATCTATCGCCCGGAAGGCTTGGTCCAAGGTATGAACCTGACAGATTAGGGGGACGCCAGCTTCCTTGACATGCCTCGCGAGCAGCGCCGGGTCGGCGAACGACAACATCATCGCCCGAGGAAATCGTTCCAGTGCCTCCAGAAAGAGTCCGAGATCACGCGCCACTGACCAGGTGACGAAACCGCATCCCAAATCGCGCCGAGTTACTTTCTCGGATACCTCGGCGAACCACGTGCGGTCACCGTAGCTACCACCCAGTAGGCCCAACCCGCCCGCATCCGCCACGGCCGCAGCGAGCTCGACACCTCCGGGCAGCGTCATCGGCGCCAGGACGATGGGATGCTCGATCCCGAAATACTCGGTCAGTCGCGTTCTGATGGCCATACGTTCCTCCAGCCGGCACGAGCATTCTTCGCAGCGCATCGCACTGGGGATGCATTATCTACGTCATTTTCGAATTCAGTAAAAATGGGAATTCGCGATAACAGTGATCTGTGTGACAGATGACCGCAATACGAACTCCGGCACGGCGTCCCGCTATCTGGCAGTGTCCACCGACGTGTCGCTGGCATGCTTCGGAGGCCCGTCTTGAAGCTGAGCCAGCGCTGTCGCGAGTTGTCTGCGAAGCGCACGGAGCTCCTCGAATTGCATTGTGACGTCGCGCATAATGGCGGCGATCCCGGTCAATGACCCGGCAGAGTCCGCAAAGGGCAGGATCGTGAATGCGACGGATACCTGCTTTCCATCTTTCCGTATGGCCGGGACGGAGAGGATTTGCCCCTCGCCATATCGCGTCTTCGCGGTGCGCATCGTCTCATTGTAGCCGTGCCAGTGCCGAGCACGAAGTCGTTCAGGGATGATGAGGTCGAGGCTCTGTCCGACGGCGATATCAGCTGTGTGGCCAAAGAGTCGCGCGGCGCCGCGGTTCCAATATCGAATAATGCCGCCCCGGTCGGCAAAGACCACTGCGTCACCCATGTTGGCAACCAGTGTTTCAGCAAAGCCGTGCTCCATCACGATTTCTCCGTCACGATCAGGTCCATCGGGATGTCATGCGGCATCGGATAGATGGTCGGCATTTCGCCGGCGGCGAAGCCGACACCGACAACGATGGGGTGATCCTTCCGCGCCGCCAATGTACGGTCGAAATAACCACCGCCATTCCCAAGACGATACGAAGCCCGATCAAAGCCCACGAGTGGCGCTATCATCATGTCGGGTTCAACGACGCGTCGTCTGGATGGAATCGGGATACCCCATATTCCCGATTGCATGGCCTCCCCCGGTCGCCAACTCCAATATTCAAGTGGCTGGTTCCTGCCGACAACAACCGGCAGGCAGAACTGCAAGCTCTGAACTCTTGCCAGCGCCCAGGCGAGGAGATTCGGCTCATGTCTGATTGGCCAAAAGAACCCCAGGCAACGGGGTTGGAACGAAGCACAATGGTCATCCAGCCGGTCGGCGATCAACTGCGCTGTTTCGCGGCGCAGTTCGGGTGTCATTGCCCTTCGCGCTGCGTAGAGTTCTGCGCGCTTCCCGCGCCGCCAGGCATCGACGTTCATGAGACGGTTCTCGGTGGTTGTGGCGATCCGCATGACAACATCGGGCCCGTGCTGCGCCATGCCAGGACAAAGGCGCCAGTGGTACGTGCCATGCGCGATCACCCTATGCAGGTCCAATCGGGTGCGCACGGAGCCATGCCAACACGTCCTCTGCATTCTCCTCGGGCCTGGGTACCGGATAGAGGACCGTCTCGATGCGGCGATCGCGCGCGATGAGGGTCAGCCGCCTGATCAGGCGTTCACCATCAACTGTGAAGGTCGGCAGACCCAACGCATCGGCGAAGTCCAGCCCACGATCACTCAGGACAGGGAAGGGCAGGTGCAGCCGGGTCGCCATTTCCGACTGGTACGCGCTGGACTGCGTGCTTAGCCCGAAGACCTCCACGCCGAGGTTGCGCAGTTCCTGATGATGATCGCGAAACGCACAACTCTGCGGTGTGCATCCCCTTGCACCTGGAATCAGGTCCCAGTCTGTTGGCGCCGGTTTGCCGGGCTCGCTCGTTCGCGGATAGCAGTAGATCACTATCCGATTTGCACCCCGGCCGGCGAGATCAACGGTGTCGCCCGCGGTCGACGGTAGGCGGACTAAAGGCAACAGCTTGCCCACGAGCCGGGCGCAGAGGTCTTCGTTAAGAGCGCGGTTCATATTGAGGGCTCCTATCCTTCATTGTCGCGGCAGCGGACGTGGATCACGAAAATGGACACGGGGACACCCTCATCTACGCGCTCTTGCCGTCGCCGCTACCGAGGAACGCCCGCCCGATTACTTAGATACCTCGCGACTAGCTTCTTCGATCAGCTGCACAATCTCAGCGGGGTGAGTCGCCACGGATGCGTGGCTCGCTGGCAGGATAATCGTCTTCCTCGCGTTCATCCGCTCGGCCATCCATTGCTCGGTCTTCGGACGGATCAGGCGATCGTTGGCGGAGATCTGATACCAGCTCGGTCTCACCTTCCACGCGGGCGGTCCC
>JASHRV010000160.1 GCA_030037175.1 Acetobacteraceae bacterium | reverse complement strand
AACAGCGTCGGCTACGGCACCACGATCTCCTGGCCCCCGGTCCAGGGCGGCATCGGCGCCATCGGCAACCCGGGCATGGTCCAGGCCTGCGGCCAGACCCCCGGCTCGCTCGCCTATATCGGCGTCAGCTACCACGCCCAGATCGCCAAGGCCGGCCTCGGCACGGCGCTGCTCGGAAACCGTGCCGGCAACTTCGTCCTGCCCAACCCGACCACGGTCGGCGCCGCCGCCTCGGCCCTCGAATCGAAGACCCCGCCCGATCAGCGCATCAGCCTCATCTACGCGCCCGGCGAAAACTCCTATCCGATCATCAACTACGAATACGCGATCGTGAACTCCAAGCAGGCGAACGCGGACACCGCCACCGCGGTGCGCGACTTCCTCACCTGGGCGGTCGATCCCGCCGGCGGCAATTCCTCGGAATTCCTCGGCCCGGTGCAGTTCCTCCCGCTGCCGGAAAAGATCGCCGCCCTCTCCAAGGCGCAGATCGCGAAGATCCAGTAACGGCTTTTCCCCAGGCAACGTCTCCAGCAACATCCCCCAGGGCGCCGGCGCGCAATCGCGTGCCGGCCCTACCTCGGGGAGAGACCATGCGCGAAACATCCGGCAACCGGAATTAAAACGCCTTGCGCACGAGCCCCTTCCGCATCGGCCTGATCGTCCTCGCCGCCATCATCCCCGGCATGCTGATCGCCGTCGTGCTCTTCCTCGCGCTCTATTCCTGGCCCGCCATCCAGTTCAACGGCGTGGGCTTCCTCGGCGGCCAGACCTGGAATCTCGGCAATCTCTACGCCGATCCCGTGACCATCCGCGGCATGCAGGTCCCGATCGGCGCGCAATACGGCATCCTCGTCTTCATCGTCGGCACGCTCGCCACCTCCGCGATCGCGCTCCTCATCGCGGTCCCCGTCAGCCTCGGCGTCTCCATCTTCCTCGCCGAAGGCGCGCCGCCGCATCTCCGCCCCACGCTCTCCCTCATCGTCGAGCTGCTCGCCGTCGTCCCGAGCGTCGTCTACGGGCTCTGGGGCGTCGCGGTCCTCGTCCCGCTCATCGCCCACTACATCGCCCCCGCGCTCAACACGCTGCTCGGCTTCATCCCCTTCTTCGCCGGCGGCTCGCCCACGGGCTTCGGCCTCCTTTCCTCCTCGCTCGTGCTCACGCTGATGGTGGTGCCGATCATCACCGCCACCATCTACTCCGCCCTCCTCCAGGTCCCGCGCCCGGACAAGGAAGCCGCCTACGCCCTCGGCGCGATGAAGTTCGAGGTCGCGGTCCGCGCCATGCTGCCGATGGTCCGCGGCAGCATCGTCGGCGCGATCATCCTCGGCCTCGGCCGCGCGCTCGGCGAAACCATGGCCGTGCTGATGGTGAGCGGCGGCGCCATCAACTACCTCCCGGACACGATCACGAGCCCGATCAGCACCATGGCCTCCTTCATCGTCTCCCAGCTCGACAGCGCCGAGCAGGACCCCACCGGCATGGCCGTCCGCTCGCTCGCCGAAATCGCGCTCGTCCTCTTCATCATCACCATCATCGTCAACGTCGCCGCCCGCCTCATCACCCGGGGTCTGCATGTCGGTCTCGCAAGCCGCGCTTGAGTTCCCCCTCCTCAGGGGGCGCCGCATCCGCACCCGCATCGGCTGGGTGCTCTCGGTCTTCGCCTTCGCCCTCGTCGCCGCCCCGCTCGCGGACATCCTCCTCCTCGTCTTCGCGCGCGGCGTCTCGGCGATCTCGCCCAACCTCTTCCTCCTGCCCACCAACGGCATCAGCGGCGGCCTGCTCAACGCGATCGTCGGCACCTTCGTCCTCTCCATCGGCGCGCTCATCATCGGCGTGCCCATCGGCGTCGGCGGCGGCATCTACCTCTCGGAGTTCGGCACCGGCCCCTTCGGCAACGCCGTCCGCTTCCTCTCGGACGTGCTCACCGGCATCCCCTCGATCGTGCTCGGCTATTTCTCCTACATCACCCTGATCATCGGCCTCGGCTGGCAATTCTCCGCACTCGCCGGCGCGATCACGCTCGCGATGATGGTCGTGCCCTACATGGCCCGCCTCACCGAGCTCTCCTTCCGCCAGGTGCCGCTCTCGCTGCGCGAGGCCGGCTACGCGCTCGGCGCCACCGATCGCAAGGTGATCTTCAGCATCATCCTCCCGCCCGCCCTGCCCGGGGTGCTCACCGGCGCGCTCTTGGCGCTTGCGATCTCGGTCGGCGAAACCGCGCCGCTCATCTACACCGCCGGCTGGTCCAACTATGTCTGGAACGGCAAGCTCACCCACGAGCCGATCGGCTACCTCACCTACGTGATCTGGAGCTTCATCAACCAGCCGTTCGAATCCGCCCACGCGCTCGCCTTCGCCGCCGCCTTCCTCGTCGTCCTCGTCGTCCTCGTCATCAACGTCACCGCCCGCGCGGTCCTCTTCTCCCGCTCCTGATCCCCTACACCAGCGGCCAGAACGCGAACGCAACGCCCACGAGCGCGATCAAAACGCCGCTCAAAACCTCTCCGTACCGCTCCAGCGCGCCAAGCCGCACCCGCCCCAATCCCTCCGACGACAGAACGCAAAGAGCCACATAGGTCGCGATCGTGCCCGCGGCGAACACCAGCGCCATCGCCGCGATCAACGCAAATCCATAGCGCGCGGCCGCGAAAAACGCCGGAATCCCCTCGACCATCGGCGACGAGCCGAGAACGATGAGCAAGCCCGCCCGCCCGCCCGCATCGTGGGAATGATCGTGCGCGTGCGGATGCGCATGATCATGGCCATGCTCCTCGCCGCGCATCTCCCGCCACCCGGCGAGCGCGAACCAGAGCCCGAACCCGATCAGCGCAAGGCTCGCCGCCCCATCGACCAGCACCCCGAACCGCCGCGCGAACGCCGCCCCCGCCACCCACACCACGACGCCGATCGCCAGCGTCGAAAGCACATGCCCCACGCCCGCCTGAAACGCGGCCCGCGCCGTCGCGCCCTTCGACCAGGCGCGCTGCCGCGCCATGATCGTGATCGGCACCCAATGGTCCGGCATCACCGTGTGCAGCACGCCGACCCCGGCCACCGCGGCAACCAGCAGCAAAGCCTGCGCGCGCATGGGCACGCCCCGCCTTCGATCAGCCCTCCCCGAATATAGGATACCCCCCTATATTACGCCACGCCCGGAGGCCCCATGACCCACACGATCCGCGAGAAGAACAAGCTCCTCGCCCGCGTCCGCCGCATCCGCGGCCAGATCGAAGCCCTCGAACGCGGCCTCGAAAGCGAGGTCGGCTGCGCCGACGTGCTGATGCTCATCGCCTCGGTCCGCGGCGCCGTGAACGGCCTCATGGCCGAGGTGATGGAGGACCATATCCGCCGCCACGTCGTCGACCCCGCCCACGAACCCGACCGCTCCCGCGCCGCCGGCGCCGAGGAGCTGATCGGGATCATCCGCGCCTACCTCAAATGACGCCCCGCCCCCGACCCTCCTGGCCTTGACCCCCCTGGCCGCTCCACTTAAAGTCGAATTGCGTTCAGAATAAATTTGCAGTCCCGCGCGCCGGTTTTCCGTCGCACCGTGCGCGCCCTTCCTCCGCGTCCCTTCCCCTCCGATCAAGGAGCTTCGGCATGACCCTCGTTGTCGCCTCGGAAACGCTCCCCCGCACGCAGGTCTCGGGCGTGGACGATCCGGCGGTGAAATGGCAAGGCGCCTTCTGCGCCTATGGCGGCCACGGCACCACCCAGTCCTCCACCTTCGTCTACGAGATCGCGCCCGGCCACAGGCTCGGCTGGCACACGGACGCCACGGAGGAAACGCAGTACATCATCTCCGGCCACGGCACGCTGCACCTGGAGGACGGCTCCACCCAGGAAGTCGGACCGGGCAGCGTCTTCGTACTGCCGACACCGCTGCGCCACGATCTCGTCAACACCGGCACGGAAACGCTGCGCGCCGTCGCCTTCTTCGCCGCCGCCATGTTCACCCAGAATTTCGACGACGTCATGCTGCCGCCGAAATCGCATATCCTCGGAACCCCGAACCGCGAAGGCTGAGAGGCCAAGCCCCACGACCCGATGCTGACCGTCTGGGGCCGGAAAACCTCCTCCAACGTCCAGGCCCTCATGTGGTGCATCGGCGAGCTCGGCCTCGCCTGCGAACGCCACGATGTCGGCCACCGCCACGGCGGCAACGACACGCCCGCCTTCCTCGCCATGAACCCCAACGGCACCGTCCCCGTGCTGCGCGACGGGAACGACGCGCCGCTCTGGGAAACCGGCGCCATCCTCCGCTACCTCGCCGGCCGTTACGGCTCCGACCCGTTCTGGCCGGCCGACATATCCGCCCGCGCCCAGATCGACAAATGGGCGGACTGGGCGAAGATCAACGTCGCCATGGGCTTCACGAGCCCCATCTTCTGGCTCGTCGTCCGCACGCCACCTTCCCGCCAGGACCCCGCCGCCATCGCCCGCAACATCGCAAACCTCGACAAATTCCTCGATATCGCCGAAGCGGAGCTCGCCCGCGTCCCATTCCTCGCCGGCAACGACTTCACCTTGGCCGACATTCAATTCGGCCACGTGCTCTTCCGCTACTTCGACATCCCCATCCCCCGCCGCCACCGCCCGATGCTGCGCCGCTACTACGATTCCCTCGCCGCCCGCCCCGCCTTCCGCGAGCACGTCATGGTCTCCTACGAGGAGCTGCGCGTCCCCGACTGACCCCCCATCGAGCCCGGCCCCCGCAACGAGCCCGGCCGCTCGCCCTCATTCCCTGGAGCGGGCTGCGTTCGCTCGCGCTCACCCATCCCGCTCCAGCTCTTTGTCTGATCGCGTGATTCAGACCTCCGGCGCCGGGGTCCCCAGCGGACAAGTCCGCTGGGGCGCCCCGATTCCGCCTCCGGTCATCACGCTCTGAAAATAATAGTTGACTTGGAAACCATACTCGCATAGTTTCCTAGTCAACCACCGAGGCCGCCATGCCATCCGCCCCGTCCGTCTCCGACCTCACCGCCCATCTCGGCTACTGGCTCCGCTACGTCTCCAACCACGTCTCGCAGGCATTCGCCCGCAAAGTGGAAGCGCACGGCGTCACGGTCGCGGAATGGGTCCTCATGCGCCAGCTTCTGGAGCCGGACTCCCTCGCCCCCTCCCGCCTCGCCGAACGCATGGGCATGACCCGCGGCGCCGTCACCAAGCTCGCCGACCGGCTGATCGCCAAATCGCTCCTGACACGCGCCGCGGACCCGGAGGACGGCCGCGCCCAAACGCTCTCCCTCACCCGCGCGGGCCGCGCCCTCGTGCCCAAACTTGCCGCGCTGGCGGACGCCAACGATGCCGAATTCTTCGCCTCCCTCGCGCCGAAGGACCGCGCGGCGCTGCTCCGCATCCTCAAGGGAATCGTCGCAACCCGCGGCCTCAAATCCCTGCCCGTCGATTGACCCCGAACACGCAACACGAAAGGAACACACCCATGAACGCAAACTGGAAAGACCTCGCCCGCGCCACGCTCGAAGGCGCGGAATCGAACCGCATGACCTTCCCCGAAAGCGTGAAAATGCTGATGGACGCCGGATTCGACGGCTACGCCGTCGATTTCCGCCGCTCCACCCGCAGCTACTACATGCCGAACGGCGAAACGATCGAGCTCAAGATGGAGCAAACCCCCGGACAAGTCGCCGAACGATTCGACGCCGAAACGGTGAAGGAAGCGCTCCGCGAAGCCCGGGCCCTCGTGCCCGGCTACACCTACCAAGGCTTCTGCGCGAAAGTCGTAGGCGCCGGCGCAGCCGGCTACATCGTCTCGCTCCTCGGCAAACGCGTGCTCTACTACGGCCGCACGGGCGAAACCCACACCGAGTATTTCCCAGGCACCCACCCCGCAGCGAAACCATAATTCAAAAAAAGCGGGGGCTTCGCTTCTGTTCAGAGGCTCCGCCTCTGGCAGGGGCTTTGCCCCTGCACCCCACCAGGGCCCCAAGGTTCAAGCATGGGACCCTGGACCGCCGAACCTAAGCGCTGCGCGCCTTCCTTCCCCTCTCCCGCTCGCGGGAGAGGGTGGCTCGCGAAGCGAGCCGGGTGAGGGCGCCGACACCCGCGACCCGATCGAGGTTCGCGATCAGCCGCGTCAGCAGGGCAACGAGCAGCCCGGCCTCCTCGTCCGTGAATCCGCGCAACACCTCACGATTTCCCCGGAGCAACACAGCAACCGCCTCCGGCAGGCGCGCTTTCGCGGCGCTCGTCAGCGTGATCCGGCTGCTGCGCCCATCGTCCGGGTCGGGCACGCGCCTGATCAGCCCATCCCGCTCCATGCGGGCAAGCATCTGC
>JASHRV010000159.1 GCA_030037175.1 Acetobacteraceae bacterium | reverse complement strand
TTATTTTTTAAGGTGTTCTCTTTTGAAAAAGAGAACCAGAAAACTTTTTTCCGTTTTCTGATTTCCGTTGATCTCATCGATTCGTTCGGAGGCCCGAGGCAAAGCCGGGTCCGGAGAACGGAAAAAAGTCTTTTTGCTTCTTTTTCTTCAGAAAAAGAAGAGAAATCCTATGGTTTTGAGTCGCGTGCGCGGAACGCTCTATCGGCGCGAGGCGCGCCAGGCGGCGGGGCTGTGGCCGAGGCGGCGTTTGAACGAGCGGGTGAAGGCGCTTGCTTCGCGGTAGTCGAGCAGGAGCGCGACCTGGCCGATCGGCAGACCCGTATCCGCGAGCAGGCGGCAGGCGATGTCGCAGCGCACCTCGGCGAGCACGTCCTGGAAGCTGGTGCCGAGCGCGGCGAGGCGGCGGTGCAGCGTGCGGGTGGAGATGCCGAAGGCGCGCGCGACCGCTTCCTGGTTGGCCGCGCCGCGGCCGAGCGTGCCCGCGAGGACCTGCCGCACTTCGTCGCGGAGCGTGCGTGTTGCGGTTGAGTCCGCGTTCAGGATCATGCGCAGCAGCAGCCGTTCGAGCTCGGGGTCCGCGTCGCGGACTTTTTCGTCGAGCCAGCGGGCGGAGAAGTAGAGCGCGGAGTCCTCGGCATCGAAGCGGACGGCTTCGCCGAACTGGGCGTGATAGGGCCGCGGATCGGGCGGGCGGCGGCGCGCGAGGCTGGTTTCGAGCGGCCGCCATTGCGGGCCGCAGAGCGCCTTCATCATGCGGAAGCCGATGGTGATGGCGCCGTCGATGATCTGTTCGCTTCCGGGAACGGAGGGAATGCAGATGCGGTAGCTGAGCGCGGCGACGGGGCCTTCTTCCTGAAGTGCGACCACGGCGCCGCGATCGTGCTGGGCGAAGTGGCGGACGAGGAGGCGAAGTGCGGCGCGCACGTCCGGCGCGTGCCGCACCGCAAAACCGAGCACGCCCAGGGATTGCGCGCCGCCCTGCTGGCCGACCAGGAGGCCGATATGCTCGCAGCCCGTGCGCGCCGCGGCGATCGCGACGAAGCGGCCGAGGGCGGTGTAGGGGACGATGCCGTCCGGGTCTTCGAGGAGCGCCGGCGACCAGCCGGCTTCGGCGAGGATCGCGGCGGGATCGCAACCGAGGGTGCGCACCACCTGCATCAAAGGCAACACGGGGGCGACCCTGATCGTGCCGGCCGAGTCCATGAAGCTTTCCTGGGGCCTCCCCTGGGGGACCGGGCTCCGTTCCGGTTGCGGTCTGTCTGAAATTGGCGAGGCCGTGACCGTTCCTGTCAAGTGCCACGAGGCCGGGGATGGCACAATCATTTCGCTGGACGATGAAGCCGGACGGGTGGGAATTTGATCTCCGCAGGAGTCGTGAACGACCGGGCCGGCTTGTTCCCGAAGGCGCCGGAACGGGTACGAATCGGTCCTGACACGCAACGGAGACGCCCGCTCATGCCCTTTGCTGCGCTGGTTCGTTCCACGCTGTGCGCGTTCGTGCTCGGCACGTGTCTCGCGGCGTTCGCGCCGAAGGTGGCGTCGGCGGGGGTTTCGCCCGATGACGGGTATGCGCCGGACGGGAGCTACCAGTGGCATTTCGAGCTTGCCCCTTACGCCTGGGTGCCGGCGACGAGTGCCAGCATCCGGCTCGGCAACGGTGCGACGGCGAATATCAATGCCGGGATGCCGACCCTTTCGCAGCTCAGGAACGTGCTCACCGGCGTGTTCATGGGCTTCGGGATCGTTCGTTACGGGCCGTGGTCGGCGCAGCTCAACATCGATTTCGTTTCCGCCTCCCAGACCAAGGGGCTGGGACCGGGTCCGCTCGGCATCGTCAGCCGCACGATCGATCTCAGCACCACGCTGTGGCGGGTCGCGCCCGGGTTCGGATACGAGGTCTATCGCGGCGCGCTGGGGCCGGTGCCGGCGACGCTCGATGCGCAGGCGGGTTTTTCGTATTTCACCGACAGCTCCACGCTCGATCTCACCAATTTCGGGCCGCGCGGGAGCACGATCTCCACCAACAGCCTGAGTGCCACCACGGATTTCGTGCAGCCGTGGCTCGGCGTCCGGGCCTCGTTCTATCCCTGGCCGCGCTGGCGGTTCCAGCTTCAGGCGATGGTGCAGGGGCTCGGCGTGGACAACGGTTCCTGGGGCTGGGGCGCGGGCGTGTTCGCGAGCTGGGCGGCGACGCGGTGGCTCAACCTCATCGCCGGGTTCAACGCGATCAACAGCCAGGGGCGGAACGGATCGGGCGCGGTCATCCGCACCATCAACTTCACCGAATATGGGCCGCTGGCGGGGCTTTCCTTCACCTTCTGATGCGGGCGGGGAAACATTCGTTGTTGATCCAGATCAATGACGCGGGATGGATGGCGGGGACATGAGCGCATGCGCCGGCACCATGCGTTCACGCAGGGTGCGCGATGGGGATGAGCGCCCGGAGCTGAGGGGCATGCGCTGGATTCCGGGCGGAACGTTCCGGATGGGGTGCGACGATTTCTATCCGGAGGAGCGGCCGGCGCATGCCGTGCGCGTGAGCGGGTTCTGGATGGATGCGCATGCGGTCACGAATGAGGACTTCGCGAAATTCGTAGCAGCCACGGGCTATGTGACGGTGACGGAGCGGCCGCTCGATCCCGCGCTCTATCCCGGCGCCGATCCCGCGCTGCTGAAGCCGGGCGCTGCCGTGTTTCACATGCCGGCGGGGCCGGCGCCGCTTTCCGACATTCTGAGCCGCTGGCGCTATGTGCCGGGGGCGTGCTGGCGGCATCCCGAGGGGCCGGAGAGCACGATCGCGGGGCGCGAGCGCGAGCCGGTGGTGCAGGTGGTGCACGAGGACGCGGCCGCGTACGCGGCGTGGGCCGGCAAGGCGCTGCCGACGGAAGCCGAATGGGAGTTCGCCGCGCGCGGCGGGCTCGAGGGCGCGCTTTATTGCTGGGGCGGGGAATTCAATCCGGGCGGGCAATGGATGGCGAACACCTGGCAGGGCGAGTTTCCCTGGCGGGACGAAGCCCTTGACGGATTCGCCGGGCGCGCGCCGGTGGGTTCCTTTCCGCCGAACGGGTACGGGCTTTACGACATGGCCGGCAATGTGTGGGAATGGACGAGCGACTGGTATGCCGGGCGGCATCCGGAAGATGCGGGAAAACCGTGCTGCGCGCCCGAGAATCCGCGAGGCCCGGCGGAAGCGGGGAGCTACGATCCCGCGCAGCCCGCGATCCGCATTCCGCGGCGCGTGATCAAGGGCGGGTCCTATCTCTGCGCGCCCAATTACTGCCGGCGCTACCGGCCGGCCGCGCGCTATCCGCAGATGATCGACACCGCGACCTGCCATATCGGCTTCCGCTGCATTGTGCGGGCGCATGACGAAGAAGGAAACGGGCAAGCATGACGACGGGGACGGATGAGGATGCGCGCGGGCGGGAGGCGGGCGCGCGAGGCGCAGGCGTGGGTGTGGGGCGGCGGGAGGTTCTGCTCGGCGGGGCGAGCCTCGCGGCGGCGGCCGGGCTCGCGCTGGCCGAGCCTGGCGGGACGGCGGCGGCGGCCGAACCGCAAAAGCCGAACATCGTTTACATCATGGCCGACGATCTCGGCTGGCAGGATCTCGGCTTCCGCGGCTCCGACATCAAAACGCCCAATCTCGACGCGCTCGCGAAGAGCGGAGCCGAGATCGAGGAATTCTACGTCCAGCCGATGTGCACGCCGACGCGCGCGGCGCTGATGACCGGGCGCTATCCGCTGCGCTACGGCCTGCAGATGGGGGCCATTCCCTCCGGCGGGCGGTACGGGCTTGCGACCGACGAGTTCCTTCTCTCGCAGGGGCTGCGCGAGGCCGGATACGAGACCGCGCTCGTCGGCAAATGGCATCTCGGCCATTTCGATCCCGAATACTGGCCGTGCCAGCGCGGGTTCGACCATTTCTACGGCCCGCTTCTGGGCGAGATCGATCATTTCACGCACGAGGCGCATGGCGTGAACGATTGGTACCGCGACAACAAGCCGGTCGAGGAGCAGGGCTACGACACCACGCTCTTCGGCAACGAGGCGGTGCGGCTGATCGAGACGCGGGACGGGGAAAAGCCGCTTTTTCTCTATCTTGCGTTCACCGCGCCGCACACGCCCTACCAGGCGCCCGAGGAGTATCTGGCGCAGTACTCGTCGATCGCCGACCCCTATCGCCGCGCCTATGCGGCGATGATCACGGCGATGGACGAAGAGATCGGGCGGGTTGTGGCGGCGCTCGAGGCGAAGGGGATGCGCGAGAACACGCTGATCGTTTTTCACAGCGACAATGGCGGCACGCGCTCGGCGAAGTTCACGGGAGAGTCGGCGGTGAAGGGTCCGCTTCCGCCGAGCAACGGGCCCTATCGCGGCGGCAAGGGCACGCTCTACGAGGGCGGCACGCTGGTGGGAGCGCTTGCCAACTGGCCGGGGAGGATCAAGCCCGGGCGCGTGGCCGGCCTGCTCCATATCGTCGATTTCTTTCCGACGCTGCTCGGCATTGCCGGGGCGCGGGTGGGGAACGAGAAGCCGCTCGACGGGATGGATGCGTGGGCGACGGTGAGCGAGGGCGCGCCTTCGCCGCGCAACGGGCTTGTCTATAACGTCGATCCGCTGATGGGCGCGGTGCGCGAGGGGGCGACGAAGCTGATCTGGGTGGCGATGCTGCCGCCCCGGATCGAGCTTTTCGACCTCGCCGGCGATCCTTACGAAAAAAAGAGCGTGGCTGAGGAAAATCCCGCGCAGGTGAAGGCGCTGCAGGAGCGCGTCACGGCGCTGGCGACGGAGATGCAGGAGCCGCTGGTGCTCAAGGACGTGCTGCAGCTCGTGCTGACGACCGCGCCCTCCACGCCCGCCGAGTATTTCGTCGATTCCTGAGGCGAGATGAGTCCGCGCGCCATTTGGGATGGCGCGCGGGCCGGTCAACATCCGGGGAGGAGAATTCCGATGAATCGGAGGCAGCTCTTTCTTTCGACCGCGAAGGCCGCACTTCTGGCCGCGTTCGGCGGCGGATGGCGGGCGACGGAGGCGAAGGCGGAGACGCCCGGCTCGCCGAGCGCGACCGAATTCCCCGACAGCAAGGTGCTGCCGACTCCGACGCCGCCCTTCAGCGGCTTCATCCAGCCGAACTATATCGAGAGCATGCCGGGCTGGCCGCCGACCGTCATGCCGCCCGAGGGTGCGCCGAACGTTCTGCTGATCCTGATCGACGATGCGGGCTTCGGTTCCAACACCGCTTTCGGCGGACTGGTGCCGACGCCGACATTGGACAAGCTCGCTGCGCGCGGACTGCGCTACACGCAGATGCACAACACGGCGCTCTGCTCGCCGACGCGCGCGGCGCTGCTGACCGGGCGCAATCATCACGCGGTCGGCTTCGGCATCGTGGCCGAGGGCTCGACCGGGTATCCGGGCTACAACTCCGTGACCCCGCCCGAGACCGCGCATGGGGCGGCGACGCTCAAGGAGAACGGCTATTCCACGGCCTGGTTCGGCAAGAACCACAATGTCCCGGTGTGGGAGGCGAGCCCGCAGGGACCGTTCACCAACTGGCCGATCGGACAAGGCTATGATTATTTCTACGGTTTCGTCGGCGGCGATACGAGCCAGTGGGAGCCGGGCTGCCTCTTCCGCAACATGACGTGCATTCATCCCTACATGGGCAACCCGGGCTGGAACCTGGTCACCGCGATGGCGGATGACTGCATCGATTACATCACCACGCAGACCGCGACCGATCCGAAGCGGCCCTGGTTCATCCATTACGCGCCCGGAGCGACGCATGCGCCGCACCATCCGACGCCGGAATGGGTGGAGAAGATCGGCGCGATGCATCTCTTCGACGAGGGATGGAACGCAGTCACGGAGCGGATTTTCGCGAACCAGAAGAAGCTCGGCGTGGTGCCGGCGAACGCCGAGCTGCCGCCCTGGCCGGACTTCCTGCCGAAATGGGAGACGCTGAGCCCCGACGAGAAGCGGCTCTATCTGCGGCAGATCGATATCTGGGCGGCCTACATGGCCTACAGCGACCACGAGATCGGCCGGATCGTGCGGAAGATCGAGGATCTCGGCCTCTTCGACAACACGCTGATCATCTTCGTTTGCGGCGACAACGGCATGAGCGCGGAAGGCTCGATGCACGGCACGCCGAACGAGGTTGCCTATTTCAACGGCTTCGCGTTCACCGTCGAGCAGATGCTGCCTTTGATCCCGGCCTGGGGCACCGATCAGACCTACCCGCATTTCGCGGTGCCCTGGGCCTTCGCGATGGACACGCCCTATCGCTGGTGCAAGCAGATCGCCTCCCATCTCGGCGGCACGCGCACGGGCATGGTGGTGACGTGGCCGAGGCGCATCACCGATGCGGGCGGCATCCGCAGCCAGTTCCACCATGTGATCGACATCGTGCCGACGATCCTCGATGCGGCCGGGATTCCGCAGCCGACGATGGTGAACGGGATCGCGCAGCGGCCTTATGACGGCGTGAGCATGGCCTATACGTGGGACAAGGCGAACGCCGCCGCCGCCTCCACGCGCACGACGCAGTATTTCGAGATATTGGGCAACCGCGCGATCTATCACGACGGCTGGATGGCCAACACGATTCCGGCGGTGACGCCGTGGGAAGGCGTGGCGGGGCATCCGCCGGTCGATGTGCTGAACGGCTTCAAATGGGAGCTCTTCAACCTCGGCGACGATCCGACGCAGACGAACGACCTTTCGGCCCAGGAGCCGGCGCGGCTGCAAATGATGCAGGAGCTCTGGATGATCGAGGCCGTGCGCAACCAGGTTCTGCCGCTGAACGCTTCGCAGCTCGCGGTATTGACCGTCGATCGGCCCGGACCGGCGGCGGGACGCACGCAGTTCGTCTACACCGCGCCGATGACCTCGAACGAGTTCGGGGTGGCGCCCTCGATCATCAACCGCTCCTACACGATCACCGCCGAGATCGAGGTGCCGGAAGGGGGCGCGAACGGCGTGCTGGTGACGCAGGGCGGGCGGTTCTCCGGCTATGCGCTCTACCTCATGGACGGCAAGCCCACCTTCACGATGAACCTGCTCGACATCAAGCGGCCGAAATGGCAGGCGGGCGCGGCACTTCCGCCCGGCAGGCACAGGATCGTTTTCGACTGGAAGATGGATGCAGAGGGCATGGCCGTTGCGCGCGGCGGCAGCGGAACCTTGTCGGTGGACGGCGGCAAGGTGGCGCAGCTTTCATTGCCCCATACCCAGCCGATCATCTGGGCGTGGGACGAGACCTTCGATGTCGGGCGCGACACCGGGACCTCGGTGGACGAGGACGACTATCATGTGCCGTTCGCCTTCACCGGCACGATCGAGAAGATCACGTTCGATCTCGGCGAGACGAGCATGACGCCGGAGGCGATCAAGGCGATGATGGAGGCGCTGGCGAAGAAGCGGGACCGGTAGATCCCGGCGGCGGGGCTTGGGGGCGGGTCTCGGGAGCGGGTCTCGGGAGCGGGTCTGGGCGCTCTGTTGCGGAGCAAAAATGAATCGCGTTGATCCAGGTCGATGAGGGGATTACGATCGGTTTTGCAGCGTATTTTTCGCAGGGTTTTCCGGAGCTTGGCGGCTTTCGGGAAAATCGCGGCGAGCCTTTGCGATGTACGCCGATCCGGAGGCGAGGTTGCCTCGGCCGTGCCGTCCTTTCCGTCCAAAAGAGGGATGCCCCAGCCATGACGTACGGTCTCAAACGCGGTGCCATGGTGCTTTCGCTCATGGCGCCTTTTGCGCTCGCCGCGTGCGGCGTCTCGCAGAGCGATTATGACGCGTTGAAGACGCAGAACCAGCAGCTGCAGCAGCAGGTGGCGGCCCAGCAGGCGGAGATCCAGCGGTTGCAGGGCGCGATCGCTTACACGGTCAACAGCGATCTGCTGTTCCCGTCCGGCGGCTGGCAGCTTTCGGACCGCGGCAAGCAGATCATCGCCAACCTGGCGAAGAAGCTCGCGCCGCAGCAGAACCATATCTATGTGAGCGGCTATACCGACAATGTGCCGGTGGGGCCGGGGCTCATGGCCCAGGGCATCACCTCGAATCAGATTTTGTCGCAGAAGCGCGCCGACACGGTGATGCAGTACATCGTTTCGCAGGGCGGCAACCCGAACATGCTTTCGGCGCACGGCTTCGGCGATGCCGATCCGGTGGCCTCGAACGATACGGAGCAGGGACGGGCGCAGAACCGGCGCGTGGTGCTCTCGCTTTCGCCGCCGGCGATGTGAGTTGAGCTTCGCGTGAGGCGGGGCGGCGGTTGCCGCTCCGCCGCTCTGCCTGCATGCTGGCCGGCCGGATGGGCCGGGATGGCAGGGAGGGTTTCATGGCGGAGGCTTCAGGGTTCGACCCGTTGGAAATTCGCGAGAGCAACGCGACGGGTTATCCGGAGCCGTACCGCGCCGCCAATCAGATGCGATGGAACCGCCGCCTCGGCGATCACGCGAAGCTCGTCAATTTCGGCGTCAACCTCACGCGCATCGTTCCGGGCGGGCAGTCTTCCCATCGCCATGCGCATTCGCGGCAGGACGAGTTCATCTATGTCGTGAAGGGCGAGGTTGCGCTGGAGACGGATGCGGGGACGGAAACGCTGCGGGCGGGCATGTGCGCGGGCTTTCCGGCCGGGACGGGCAACGCCCACCGCTTCGTCAACCGGTCCGGCGAGGACGTGCTGCTGCTCGTCATCGGCGACAGGAGCGCGGGCGACGAGGTGAGCTACCCCGAGATCGACATGCACGCGCGCTTAGGCGCGGACGGACGCTATGTTTTCACGCGCAAGGACGGAACGGGTTTTTGAAGTTGTTCTCTTTTGAAAAAGAGAACCAGAAAACTTTTTTCCGTTTTCCGGGGGCGGGCGCCGGCTCGGGACTCCGAATGACGGTCGGAGGCCCGGGATGAGGCCGGGTCCGGGATGACGGGAAAAAGTCTTTTTGCTTCTTTTTCTTCAGAAAAAGAAGGTTTTCTCCTTACCCTTCCGTAGCGTGGCGGGCGAGCGCGGCGAGGCCGGTGGCGAGCGCGGTGACCGCGGGGGCGAGGTCGGCGCCGAGGGCGTGGCGGGACGCGATCCAGGCGGGGTCGTTGTAGGTGAGGTGGACGGCGCCGGCTTCGTCCTGCCAGACGAGCGCTTTGAGGGGCAGGTCGATGCCGGAGGTTTGGGCGGCCTGCATCAGGGGGGTGCCGGCGGCGGGGTTGCCGAAGAGGACGAGCGTTGTCGGGCGGAGCGGAAGGCCGACCTTGGCCGCGCCGGCGGCGTGATCGACGCGGGCGAAGACGGTCAATCCGGCGGCCGTGAGCGCGGCGTGAAACCTCTTGATGGTTTCATCGCTATCGAAGGTGCTGGCGACGGTAACCAATCCTTCGCTCGCCATGGCATCACCTCATCGCGAATACCGGATTACTCAACAGCGTGGTCTTGAGCAGCGCTTCCAGCGCTTTCACTTCGTCGGCGTCGAGCGTCGCGTAGGGCGGGTAGGGATCGCCGACATCGAAGCCAATGATGCGCATCGCTGCCTTCATCGTCGGCGTCAGGCCGCGGTGCATCCAGCGCGCGGGAAAGAGCGCGAACTGAAGCTGATAGTCCGCGGCGCGCGCATGCTCGCCGCGCCGATAGGCGTCGATGATGTGCCGCGCGATGAAGGCGGCCGGCGGCGGCATGGTGGCTCCGGCACCCTTCATGACGAGCGTCATCAGTAGCATCTGCATCGTCGTGAAG
>JASHRV010000158.1 GCA_030037175.1 Acetobacteraceae bacterium | reverse complement strand
GTGATCACTTCTCGCAGCTTGCGGTAATAAAGTATGGCAGTGCGGCGGTTGACGCCAACCAGTTCAGCCGCGCTCCGCGCCGCCACGCCGCCGACAAATTGCGCCAGCGATGCCCGCTGAACACCGCGCTCAAGCCGGCTCCGCCGGCGCCGCGTAACCATCTGATGCAGAAAGCCTTCCCACGCTATCTACGCCAGTCCCAAACTTTTTTCCGTTTTCCGGACCGCGCCCCACCTCGGACCTCCGAACGATCGATGAAAAACGGATGGAAGTTTTCCGGTTCTCTTTTTCAGAAGAGACCAAGCTTTGTCGCTCATCGCACGAAGGGTCTGGGAAGGCGGGCTCGCTGGTGGGCTTGACCTTGGCGGGGCGAAGATGGCTTTTCCGACAGGCAGAGGTCGGGAGCGAGGAATGGACGGGTATTTCTTTGAGGATCTCGCGGTCGGGATGACGGCGAGCGTCGCGAAAACGATCAGCGAGGCGGATATCGTGCTTTATGCCGCGGTAAGCACCGACACCAACCCGGTGCATATCGATGCCGAGACGGCGGAGCGCTCCATCTTCAAGGGGCGGGTCGCGCATGGCATGCTTTCGGCCGGTTTGATCAGCGCGGCGCTTGGCACCAGGTTGCCGGGGCCCGGGACGATCTATCTTGGGCAGAGCCTTCGCTTTCGCGCTCCGGTGCGCCCCGGCGATACCGTTACCGCGACGGTGGAGGTGACATCGCTCGACACCGAGCGCAAGCGGGCGACGCTGAAAACGACCTGCCTCGTGAAGGGCAAGCCGGTGATCGAAGGCGAGGCGCTGGTGCAGGTGCCGGCGCGCGGCTGATGGAGATTGTGCGGAATTGGCGGGCGGTGCCGGAAGGGGCCCGCGGGGCCACCATCGCGCTCGGCAACTTCGATGGCGTTCATCGCGGCCATGCGCGCGTGCTGGCCGCGGCGCATGCCGCACGGCCGGACGCTCCCCTCGCGGTGCTGACATTCGAGCCGCACCCGCGCGAGCTGTTCAGGCCGGATGATCCGCCTTTCCGGCTTACGCTTTCGGCCGAGCGGGCGGCGGCGCTGGCGGCGCTGGGGGTCGCCGTTCTTTATGAGCTGCCGTTCGACTGGCCATTCAGCGAGCTTTCCGCGGATACCTTCGTCACCGAGATCCTGCATCGATCTCTGGGCTCACGGCACCTCGCCTGCGGGCCGGACTTCGCTTTCGGGCACCGGCGCGGCGGTGATGTCGGCTTCCTCTCCGCCCGGGCCGAGGCGCTCGGCATCGGGCTTTCGGTGGTGCCGCTGCTCGCCGATGCCGAGGGCCCGATCTCCTCGACGCGTATCCGCCGGCTGCTCCAGGAGGGTTATCCCGAGCGCGCCGCGACGGAGCTTGGCCGGCCCTGGACGATTCGCGGGCCGGTGATTGCCGGCGACCGACGTGGCCGGACGCTCGGCTTCCCGACGGCCAATATTCCGCTCGGCCGCCATCTCGAGCCGGCACGAGGGGTTTATGCGGTCTCGGTTCGTCTTCAGGATGGGGGCGAGGCGCGCGGAGTTGCCAATATCGGCCGGCGGCCGACGGTGGCGAGCGGGACGGAGAGCCGGCTCGAAGTGCATCTTTTCGACTTCGCGGCCGACCTCTACGGCACCGAGCTCTCGGTGGGCCTGCTCCATTTCCTCCGCCCCGAGCGGCGCTTTCCCGATCTCGCGGCGCTTGCCGCCCAGATCGCCGCCGACGCGGCCGAGGCGCGGCGCATCCTTGACCTCCCGCTCCTTGCCTCCGCATAGTCCGCGCATGGCCAGTGCTGCCATAGGAATGACCGGCCCGGTGCGGAGCTGACGGGCCGGGCAGGATTGCCCTGCCCGCACGGCGGAGCTTATTCCCCCCTTCGTATTTGTGCCCCATATCTGCGGTCCCAGCCCGCCGGAAACTGTCATGACCGAGCGCCGAGACGACTACCGCGACACCGTTTTCCTGCCGGCGACGTCCTTCCCGATGCGCGGCGAGCTCAGGCGGCTCGAGCCGCGGATGCTCGAACGCTGGGCGGAACGCGGCCTCTGGACAGAGCTGAGGGAGAAGAGCCGGGGACGGCCGCTCTTCATCCTCCATGACGGCCCGCCCTATGCGAACGGTCACCTGCATATCGGCACCGCGCTCAACAAGATCCTGAAGGATGTCGTTAACCGCGCCCACCAGATGGCTGGGTTCGATGCGCTTTACATCCCCGGCTGGGACTGCCACGGCCTGCCGATCGAATGGCGGATCGAGGAGGAGTACCGCGCCAAAGGCCGCGATAAGGACGCGGTGCCGATCATTGCCTTCCGCGCCGAGTGCCGTGCCTATGCCGAGAAATGGATGGGCGTGCAGGGCGAGGAGTTTCGCCGCCTCGGCGTCGCCGGCGCCTGGGCGGAGCGCTACGCGACCATGGATTTTCCGGCAGAGGCGGCGATCGCCGCCGAGATCGGCAAGTTCCTGCTTTCGGGCGCCCTTTATCGGGGCCTGAGGCCGGTGATGTGGAGCCCGGTCGAGAAGACGGCCCTGGCCGAAGCGGAGATCGAGTACCACGACCTCACGAGCGAGACGATTTTTGTCCGTTTCCCGATCGAGCTGGAAGCCGACGCGGAACTGGGAGGCGTCTCGGTCGCGATCTGGACCACCACGCCTTGGACCATCCCCGGCAACCGGGCGATCGCCTGCGGCGCCGCGTTCGACTATGCGCTCGTGCATGTCGATAGCGTCGAGCCCGGGTCGCTGGCGCGGCCGGGCGAAAGGCTGCTCGTGGCGCTGGCGTTGTTGCCCGCCTTCTGCGCCGCGACAGGGATTGCGACGCATCACATCGACCGGGTGCTGAAGGGTGCGGAGCTGGTCGGACAGGTTTGCCGCCACCCCCTCGCGGGGCGGGGTTACGAGCAGGAGGTGCCCATCTTCACAGCCGACTTCGTCACCACCGAGCAGGGCACCGGCTTCGTGCATATCGCGCCCGGCCATGGCGAGGAGGATTTTTCGCTCGGCCAGACCCATGGCCTCGAGGTGCCCGACACGGTCGGGCCCGATGGCACCTTCAACGCCTGGGTGCCCCTCTTTGCCGGGCTGCATGTCTACAAGGCGGCCGGCCCGGTCGCGGCGGCGCTGGAGGACGCGGGCACGCTGATCGGGCGCGGGGAGCTCGTGCATTCCTATCCGCATTCCTGGCGTTCCAAGGCCCCCCTCATCTTCCGCGCCACGCCGCAATGGTTCATCCCCATGGACGGGCCGGAGGACATCCGCGGCAAGGCGCTTGCCGCCATCGCCGCGACCCATTTCGTGCCGCCGCAAGGGCGCACACGGCTCGCCAGCATGGTGGCAGGGCGGCCGGACTGGTGCATCAGCCGCCAGCGCGCCTGGGGTGTGCCGATCACCGTGTTCGTGGAACGGCGGAGCGGCGAGCCGCTGCGCGATCCGGCGGTGATGGCGCGAATCGTCGAGGCCTTTGCTGCCGAGGGCGCCGATGCCTGGTACGCCTCCCCGCCCGAGCGGTTCCTCGGGCCGGGCCGGGACCCGGCCGAGTACGAGCAGGTGACCGACATCGTCGATGTCTGGTTCGAGTCGGGATCGACCCACGCTTTCGTGCTCGAGGCACGCGGCCTGCCCTGGCCGGCCGACCTCTATCTCGAAGGCTCGGACCAGCATCGCGGCTGGTTCCATTCCTCGCTGCTCGAAGCTGTCGGCACGCGTGGCCGCGCACCCTTCAAGGCAGTGCTGACGCACGGTTTCGTCCTCGACGAGGAGGGACGAAAAATGTCGAAATCGCTCGGCAATGTCGTCGCCCCGCAGGAGGTGTGCAACGCGTTCGGTGCCGATATTCTCCGGCTCTGGGTGATGAACTCGGACACCGGGGAGGATCTGCGCATTGGCCCCGAGATCCTCAAGCAGCAGGCTGAGCTTTATCGGCGCCTGCGCAACACGCTGCGCTGGCTTCTCGGCAGCCTCGCCGGCTTCTCCGAGGAAGAACGCGTGCCGATTGGGGAGATGCCGGAGCTCGAGCGCTTCGTCCTGCACCGTCTTTCCGAGCTCGAGGCTGCCATCCGGCACGCGGTCGTGACGCACGACTGGAACGGCGTCTATCCGGCGATCCACGCCTTCTGCGCCGCCGATCTCTCGGCTTTCTATTTCGATATCCGCAAGGATTCGCTCTATTGCGACCGGCCGGACCACCCGCGGCGGCGGGCGGCGCGGACGGCGCTCGACCAGCTCCATCGCGCGCTCGCGACGTGGCTCGCTCCGGTGCTCGTTTTCACGGCCGAGGAAGCCTGGTGCGCACGTTTCGGCGAGGAGACGAGCGTCCATCTCGAAACCTTCGCTGCTCTGCCCGCCGGCTCTGCCGATCCCGGGCTCGCGCAGCGCTTCTCTCGCATCCGTGAGATCCGGCGGGTAGCGACCGGCGCGCTCGAGCGCGCGCGGGCGGCAGGGACCATCGGCACATCACTTCAGGCGGCGCTGACGCTTTATCTCGACGAGCCGGATGACCAGGCGCTGCTGAGCGAAACGGCTTGGGCGGAGCTTGCGATCGTCTCGGTGGTCAGGCTTGCTTCGGAGCCGGCTCCGGACCATGCCTTCCGCCTTCCTGAAGTGCCCGGCGTTGCGGTCGGCTTCGCCCCGGCGCCGGGGGCGCGGTGCGCGCGCTGCTGGCGGGTGCTGCCGGAAGTGGGCGAGCATCCGCGCCATCCCCTCCTCTGCTTCCGCTGCGCCGATGCCGTCGAGTCGGGTCTGGTGTGCCGGGCGGCGGCGTGAGAGGGGAAAAGCACTTTCGCCTCGGCGTCGCGGTGGCGCTGGCGGTCTTGGTCGTGGACCAGGCGAGCAAATGGTGGGTGCTGACCACGCTTGGGCCGCGGGGCACCCCGCTGGTGTTGCTCCCGGTGCTCGATTTCCGCCTGGTGCGCAACACCGGCATCACGTTCGGGCTCCTCAACGGCTCGGCGATCTTCGGCCCGCTCCTGCTGGCTCTCGCGGCGATGGCCGTGGTGGTCGGGCTTGGGATCTGGCTCTCGCGCGCCGAGCGGGTGCTCGTTGCCTGCTCGATCGGGGCGATCGCAGGTGGTGCGGTCGGCAACGTCATCGATCGCCTGCGCTTGGGCTGGGTGGTCGATTTCATCCAGGCGCACGCCTTCGGCTGGTCGTGGTATGTGTTCAATGTGGCGGATGCCGCGATCGTCTGCGGCGTTGCGGCACTCCTGCTCGACGGGATTTTCGGCGACCGACGGCATGACGGCCGGCCTGCCGGGATGCTCGGCGCGCCGGACGAGGAGAAGGGGCGATGATCGTGCTGCCGCGACGGATGGTCTCGCGATTGACGCTCATCGGCGCGCTCGCGGGCGCCGCGTTGACAGCAGGGTGCGGCCAGACGGACGTCATGAGCTCGCTCGGCCTCGAACCGCCGGTGCCGAACGCATTCATGGTCACGACGCAGCAGCCGCTGGTGATCCCGCCCAACCTCAACAACATTCCCCCGCCGCAGCCGGGGGTGCCGCGGCCCCAGGACGTGTCGCCGGAGCTCCGCGCCGAGGAGACGCTGGTGCCCCAGATCGCGTTGAGCGGAACGGCGGGCCAGGACAGTGCCGGCCAGCGAGCGCTGGTGGCGGCCGCCGGCCCGCCACCGCCCGCCAACCTGGACCAGGAACTGGAGCAGCAGGCAGAGAAAGATCGCCCGGGCCAGGGCGTGATGTCATGGTTGCTCTTTTGGCAGACCACTCCGCCCCCTGGCATCGTCGTCGATCCCGCCCGGGAGGAGAGGCGCCTGCAGGAGGACGCCGCGCTCGGGCGCCCTCCCACCTACGGTCAGACGCCGATCATCCAGCCCAAAACCCAGTCGCTTTTCTAGAGCAGATCGCGATCAGCCGGGATCGGCCGATCGCGTGAATCTGCTCGGGAGAACAATGAGCGAGAGCGGCTTCCGTGAGCCGGAGCGAACGGAAAACGCTCTAGATTCGCCCGAGCAAGAGGGCGAACGCGAGCGCGAGCCCGACCTCCCTGTTGGCCTTGAAGAGGGCGAGGCAGCGGGCGGGGTCGTCTACGTCCAGTGAAATGACCTGCCGAAGGAGCAGCGCCGCCGGTAGCGCCAGCGCGGCCAGATACCAAACCGAAAGATCGGCGACGAGGCCCACAGCCATCAGGAGCGTCAGCATCGCTGCGTAGCAAAGTGCGAGGAATGGCCGGGTTTGTCGGCCGAACAGGAGTGCTGTGGAACCGATGCCGAGGAGCGCGTCGTCCTCGCGATCCTGATGGGCATAAATCGTGTCGTAGCCGAGGATCCAGACGATCATGGCCGCGTAGAGCGCAAGAGCCGCGGCGTTCAGCCTCCCGGAAGCCGCCGCATAGCCGAGCGGCGCGCCCCAGCCGAAGGTGAAGCCGAGCACGATCTGCGGCCACGAAGTAACCCGCTTGGACAACGGATAGAGGGCAACGAGGGCGAGCGAAGCCACGCCCAGCAGTTGGGCAAGCGGATCGAGCGCGAGCAGGATGACAAGCCCGATTGCCAGCAGCAGGACGAGGAAGATCGCCGCTTGGCGGAGCGAGAGCGCGCCCGAGGCGAGTGGCCGGCCCGCCGTGCGTGTCACCCGCCGGTCCAGGTCGCGGTCCCACATGTCGTTGACGACGCAGCCGGCTGCTCGCATCACGACCGAGCCGGCGGCGAAGAGGAGGATGAGTGTCGCTGAGTGCGATATCGGGGCGCGCGCGAGCAGGATCCCAGCGAGGCCGGGCAGAAAGAGGAGCCAGGCGCCGATCGGGCGGTCGAGCCGCGCGAGCAACGCATAAGGCTGCAAGGCCCGCGGAAGGCGCGCGATCCAACCGCCGGCGAGGATATCGGTGTGCCCGCCCATGACTGCTACTCTCCCCCTCATCATGCGCGGGTCAATCCGCCTCTTCCTCGATGGACCGCTCGCATCCGGCGAGGCCCCCCTGCTCGACCCCGCGCAGGCGCACTATCTGGGGGTCGTGATGCGCCGGCGCGCGGGGGACGAAGTGGTGGTGTTCAACGGTCGCGACGGCGAGTTCCTGGCACAGATCACCATGCTATCGGGTAAGGGCGGCCGGCTTGCGCTCGCCCGGCTGCTCCGTCCCCAAGAGGCCGAGCCAGGCCCGTGGCTGGCCTTTGCGCTCATCAAGCGTGCCGCCTGCGAAATCCTCGTCCAGAAGGCGACTGAGCTCGGCGTGGAGCGGCTGCTGCCATTCCGCGCCGAGCGCTCGGTGGCGGCGCTTCCCAACCTGGAGCGGCTTGCTGCGATTGCAACGGAGGCAGCCGAGCAGGCGGAGCGGCTGACCCGCCCCAAGATAGCTACGCCGGTCGGGCTTGCGGACCTGCTCGCCGCCTGGCCTGCCGGACGTCCGCTTTTCGCGGCGATCGAACGGCGCACGGCACCGTCATTGCGATCACGCAATATACAAATCGGGTTGCTGGTCGGCCCCGAAGGCGGGTTCACCGACCGGGAGCTTGACCTCCTCGCACTGAGCCCGTTTGTTCGCCCGGTCTCTCTCGGCCCGCGCATCCTGCGCGCGGAAACGGCCGCTATCGCCGGACTGGCGCTTCTCACGGCGCCGCCCGGCGATGCAACGATTTGACCTGCCAGTTCCTGGCTCAGACGTTTGGAAGGACTGATGTCCAATCCTGGAGAAGCCGACGCCACGCCGATCACTTCGACGGCACAGCTCGCGGCCTATATCGCCGCCGGCTGCAAGCCGCCTGCCGCTTTCATGATCGGCACCGAGCACGAAAAGTTCGGCTTCCGATGGGACGGTCTGGCCCCGCCACCCTATGCGCCCCGGGGCATTCGCGCCATCCTGGAAGGACTGGCCGCGCATCAAGCTGCGACGCCGATCCTGGATCGCGGCCAGCCGATCGGGCTCAAACTGCGGCAGGGAGAAATCTCGCTCGAACCGGGAGGCCAGTTCGAGCTTTCGGGAGAGGCGGTCGGCACCTTGCACGAGACGCAGGACGAGCTCACGCAGCATTTCGCGGCGCTGCGCGAGATTGCCGCCCCGCTCGGAATTGGATTCGCGCCGCTCGGCTTCCATCCCGTTGCAACGCGCGCGGCGATGCCCTGGATGCCGAAGAGCCGCTACGCGATCATGCGCGACTACATGCCGAAAGTAGGCAATCTCGGCCTTGACATGATGCTCCGCACCTGCACCGTGCAGGTCAATCTCGACTACGCCTCGGAAGAGGACATGGTGCGGAAGCTCCGCATCGGGCTTTGCCTGCAGCCGCTGGCGACGGCGCTTTTCGCCAATTCGCCGTTCACCGAGGGCAAACCGAACGGCTTTCTTTCCATGCGGGGCGAGGTCTGGCGCGACACCGATCCTGACCGCACCGGCATTCCGGCCTCGTTTTTCGAGGACGGATTCGGCTTCGAGCGCTATGTCGAATGGCTGCTCGATGTGCCAATGTATTTCATCCGCCGGCAGGGCATGTATCTCGATCTCGCCGGGCGAAGCTTTCGTGATTTCATGGCCGGGCGTCTGCCCGAAGCAGGAGGCGAGCCGGCCACGGTCGGCGATTTTGCCGACCATATGACCACCGTCTTCACCGACGTGCGCCTGAAGCGCTTCCTTGAAATGCGCGGCGCGGATGCCGGCAGCCCAGCGATGATGCTTGCGCAATCGGCGCTGTGGGTGGGACTGCTTTACGAGCCCGCAGCGCTCGCCGCGGCCGCTGCGCTGATTGCCCGGCATCCTTGGCAGGATTTCGCGTCATTGCGCGACGTGGTGCCGCGCCTGGCACTCGCGGCTCCCTGGCAAAAAGGTACGCTCCGCGATCTTGCGCGTGAAGTGCTGGAGATTGCCGCCGGCGGCCTCGCCGCGCGCGGGCGTAAGAATAATGCCGGCGAGGACGAACGCATCTACCTGGCGCCGCTGCAAGCGATTGCCGAAGGTGCACCAACCGCTGCCGAGCACTGGCTCGAACGCTTCCGCGGCCCGTGGGGCGGAGACGTTCGGCCGATTTTCAAAGAGGCGATGGTTTGAGAAGAAAAGGCTGATCTCGTCGAACAGAAGGCGCTGCCTCTCAAATTCGGAGAATCAATTTTCTTCTAGAGCGTGATTGCCGGAGGTGGAATCACCGGAGGCGTGAATCACGCGAGGAATTAAAAGGCGAGAGCGGAATAAGTGAGTGTTAAGCGAACGCAGCCCGCTCTAAAATCCAAGACCTGAACAGGGAAAGATCGATATTGCCGCCCGAGAGCACGAGGCCGATGC
>JASHRV010000157.1 GCA_030037175.1 Acetobacteraceae bacterium | reverse complement strand
CGGCGACGCTGAAGCTGGCGCGGCGGCCGGAGATGGCGGGCAAGAGGATCGTCACGATCATTCCCGACTTCGCCGAACGCTACATGACGACGGCGCTCTTCGAGGGAATCGAGGGCTGAGACAAAAGGTCCAAGCGCATCTTGACCTAAATCAAAGCGCCGGGCCGGCGCGGCCCCTATGTTATGCGGATCGTGCATCCCCCGCACGAAATGTCCCAGACTGGCCCTGCGGGCTCTGCTCGCGGGGCCATTTTTGGCCGGGTCCGGAAAGCGGACAAAAGTCTTTTTGCTTCTTTTTCTTCAGAAAAAGAAGGTTCTTCCTTTCCTTTTCAACACTTCATCGGGCTGCGTAACACCCTCTAGCCCTTCTTTCTTTCGTCTTCGAAGCGATACGGGCTTGCGCTCGTCGTCAGAGGATCGAGGGCGAGGCGGTGTTCGAGCGGGGGGAAGGCGCGGCTGCGGCAATCCGGCCGCTCGCAGAGGCGGCAGGAGAGGCCGATGCCGACGCGTGCCTCTGCGAGGTCGAGCCCGTCCGCATAGGCGACATCGGATGCGTGGGCGAGCGCGCAGCCGAGCGCGACCACATGGGTCGGGCGCGGATCGCCCCAGTGCGAGGCGGGCGCATCGACCGTGCGGGCGATGCAGAGAAAGGCCGCGCCATCCGGCAATTCCGAGACCTGCACATCGATCTCGCCGGGATGGGCGAAGGCGGTGTGCACCACCCAGCGTGGGCAGGAGCCGCCGTGGCGCGGGAAGGGAAAGCCGGCGGCGGAGAAGCGCTTCGAGACATTGCCGGCAGGATCGACGCGGAGAAAGAAGAAGGGGATGCCGCGTTCCCCCGGCCGCTGGAGCGATGAGAGCCGTTGGCAGGCCTGCTCGTAGGAGACGCCGAAGTGGGCGGCGAGCGCCGTGACGTCGTGGCGGAGCGTGCGAGCGCTCTCGAGAAACGGCGAATAGCGCATGAGAATCGCGGCCGCGACGTAGTTGAGCAGCCCGATGCGGATCAGCATCGCCGCCTCGGGTGAGGAGGCTGACGCCTGGGCAACGGCTGCTTCGAGCGCATCGCGCGCTTCGAGGAGCGCCAGCTGGAACGCCATCTGAAAGCCCCGGCTTTCGCGCGGCAAGGCCTCGGACAGTGCGAGGCTGCGTGCGGCCGGATCGTAGCGGCGGAGCGCGCCGGCGAGCGGCAGCACGGTGACGGTGAGACCGTGAGCCCGGCGAAGGCGCTCGGCGATCGCGTGGTTCATCTCGTGCGGGGAGGCGGCGAGCCTGGCGGCGATCGCCTCGGCGGCTGCTTCGAGCGCGGGAAAATGATTGGCGTGCTCGTCGAAAAAGTCGCGCGCCTCCTCGTTCGGCAGCAATAGGCGGCGCCCGGAAGGCAGTGCGATGCCCCCGGCATCCTCACGGGCGACGCGCCAGGCGCGGTAGAGGGCGAGCACCGCGCGCGACGCGTTCGGCGCGGTGCCGGCGAGCTCCACCATTTCCTCCGCCGGCACGGCATCTGCGCCGAGCAGCGGGTCGGCGAAGACCTCGCGCAGACCGGCGGCGAGCTTGCGCTCTGCGCTGCCGGAGAGCTGGCCGAGATCGACCTCGAGCATCTCCGCGAGCTTGATGAGCAGAGACGCGGTCACGCCGCGCTGGTCATGCTCGATGAGATTGAGATAGCTCGCCGAAATGCCGAGGCGGGCGGCGAGCTCCGCTTGGGTGAGCCCTCGCTCGGCGCGCAGGCGCCGGACGGTGCGGCCGATCAGTGCCCGAGGCATTTTTACAACCTTTACCAATGCGGGGCGGCATCGGTGAAGCGAACGACGCCTTTCCACGCGGGATCGTAGGATCGGGGATGACCCGCGCCAAGGGCGATGTCAATTATTGACACACCGAAAACCCGATCAGGAGTTCGTTCGATGCGTCCCTTCCCGCCTCTTCCCCGCGCGCCCGACGGAAATCCGGGGGGCCTCGCCGATGGCGAGCGTTTCGCCGGCATCCGGCGCGATTATGGCCCTGCCGACGTGGCAAAGCTGGCCGGTTCGTTCCGCGTCCGCCACACGCTGGCGGAAAAGGGTGCGGCGCGGCTGTGGCACCTGCTGCGGACGGAGCCGTTTGTGCCCACGCTCGGCGCGCTCACCGGCAACCAGGCGCTGCAGCAGGTCAAGGCCGGACTCAAGGCGATCTATCTCTCGGGCTGGCAAGTGGCGGCGGACGCCAATACGGCCGGGCAGATGTATCCCGACCAGTCGCTTTATCCGGTCGATTCCGTGCCCAACGTGGTGCGGCGGATCAATGCGGCGCTGCGGCGAGCCGATCAGATCGCGGTGAGCGAGGGCGGCGCGGACGAGACGGAATGGATGGCGCCGATCGTCGCCGATGCCGAAGCCGGATTCGGCGGGCCGCTGAATTCCTATGAGCTGATGCGCGCGATGATCGAGGTGGGCGCGGCCGGCGTTCATTTCGAGGATCAGCTCGCGAGCGAAAAGAAGTGCGGGCATCTCGGCGGCAAGGTCCTGGTGCCGATCGCACAGCA
>JASHRV010000156.1 GCA_030037175.1 Acetobacteraceae bacterium | reverse complement strand
GAGCGGGATAGGTGAGCGTTGAGCGAACGCATCCCGCTCCAGCGGTGCCGGAGGGCGATGGCGCGGAGATCGTGGCGCTGAGCGCGGCGCATGATCTGGCGTCGTTCTCGTGCGGCAAGCCGAGCCTGGATCGCTGGCTTCGGGCCCGAGCGCTGGCCAACCAGGACACGGGGGATTCGCGCACGTTCGTGGCCCTTGATGCCGGCAGGGTGGTTGGGTTCTATGCTTTGACCACGGCATCCGCGGCCCGGACAGGGCTTCCGGGTCCGTTGCGGCGGAACGCGCCGGACCCGGTTCCGCTGTTGCTGATCGGCCAGCTTGCCGTCGCCGCGAGCCATCGCGGGCAGGGCCTTGGGGCCGGGCTTCTTCGGGATGCGCTGATCCGGGTTGCCGCGGCCTCGCGGCTGGTGGGCTTTCGCGCGCTGGCGACGCATCCGATCGATGACGAGGTGGAAGGGTTCTACGCCCGTTTCGGTTTCACCCCCGTGCCTGATTCTCAGCCTCGCCTGATGGTGATGCCGCTTCAGCGTCTTCTTGCCGCGCTGGAGGCGGCGCGAAGCTGACGGAAACGGATGGGGTCCAGGGCCTCAAGGCCCTGGCAGGGGGTCCAGGGGGACAGCGTCCCCCTGGCGGCTGACGCGGATGAGCTGGGGGTCGTCCGGGTGGGGGGTGATGGTGAAGCCGAGGGCGCGGCAGAAGGCGATCATTTGTGTGTTCTCGGCGGCGACCTCGCCGAAGATCTCGCCGATGCCGCGGTGCTGCGCGATCTCCAGCAGGTAGGTCATGAGGATGCGGCCGAGGCTGTGGCGCTTGCGGTCGCTGCGCACGGCGATGGCGAATTCCGCCTTTGCGTTGTCGGGGTCGGCGGAGAAGCGTGCCACGCCTTCCATGCCGTTCTCGTCGAGCGCGATCACCGCCATTTCGCGGCCGTAATCGATCTGGGTGAGGCGGGCGGCGAGCGCGTGCGGCATTTCCCGCATGGCGGTGAGGAAGCGCAGCCGCACGTCCTCGGCGCTCATGTGGTGGAACATGTCCTGGAGCAGGGGTTCGTCCTCGGGGCGGATCGGGCGGACGAGCATTGTGGTGCCGTCATCGAGCGTGAGCGTGGTTTCGAGCTCGGCCGGGTAGGGGAGGATGGCGAGGCGGGACGTTGCGCTGCGGCGGGTTGGCGCGACCGCGATCCGGGCGTCGAGGGCGATCACCCCATCGGCGTCGGCGAGCAGGGGGTCGATGAGCAGGGATTCGATCTCGGCGTGCGCGCAGGCGATCTCCCCGATGCGGATCAGGATTTTCGCAATGGCGTCGGTGTCGATTTCGAGCGGGGGGAGGATGCGGGCGCGGGCGATCTGCCAGCGGGCGAGGGCCATGTTGAGCGGCGGCAGCTCGAGGCCGGCATCGTCGAGGGTATCGGCGGTGCTGCCGGCGGGCCCGAACATCACCGCCGGGCCGAAGACGCCGCCGTCGATGAGGCCGGCGGAGAGCTCGCGCGCGCCGGGGCGGACGATCATCTCCTGGACGAGGAAGCCCTCGATGCGGGCCGAGGGGCGGATGCGGCGGATGCGGGCGAGCATGGAGGCGGCTTCGGCGCGGAGATGGGCGGTGCCTTCGAGATGGAGCGCGACGCCGCCGACCTCGCCGCGGTGGGGGATGTCCGCCGAGCGGATCTTGAGCGCGACCGCGCCGCCGATCCCGGCGGCGGCTTTGGCCGCTTCCTCCCCGTCCGCGACGGCGCGGCTCGGCACCAGGGGGATGCCGTAGGCGGCGAGGAAGCGGGAAACTTCGTCGGGATCGAGCCAGCTTCGGTGGGCGGCGAGAGCGGTGGTGATGATGGCGGCGGCGGTTTCGCGGTCGGGCGGGGCGTCGTCGCGCTGGGCCGGGGGGACCTCCATCAGCAGGTCCTGGTTCGCGCGGTAGCGCACGCGGTGCATGAAGCCGGAGACGGCGTCGTTGAGCGAGGCGTAGGTGGGGATGCGCGCCTCGGCGAAGCGGCGGCGGGCGGAGGCTGCCGTTTCCTCCCCGAGCCAGGCGGTGAAGACGTTGCGGCGGGAGGCGGCGAGGGAGGGGACGGCGGCGAGGGCGGCGATCAGCGCCTCGGCGGCCTCGGCGGGGGCTTCGAGCGCGCTCGGGCTATGGAGCACGAGGGCGGCGTCCACGCCGGGGTCTTCGAGCACGGCGGCGAGCGCCGCGGCGCGATGGGCGGGCCTGGCGTCGGCGGGGATGTCGATCGGGTTGGCGGCGACGGCTCCGGACTCGGTGGGAATGGCGGCGAGGCGGGCGATGGTCTCGGGCGAGAAGGCGGCGAGGTGGCCACCTTCCTCGAAAAGCGCGTCGCGGGCGAGGATGCCGGGGCCGGTGCCGTTGGTGAGGATGGCGAGGCGGTCGCCCCGCCGCTCGCGGGTGAGTGCGAGGGTTTCGGCGGCGGCGAAGAGCTCCGGCATGGAGCGGACGCGAAGCGCGCCGGCGCGGCGGAAGGCGGCGTCGTAGATTTCGTCGGGCGGGGCGGGGTGCGCGCCGAAGCGGCGGGCCTTGACCACGACCACGGGCTTGCTGCGCGCGGCGGCGCGGGCGGCGGACATGAACTTGCGCGCGGCGGTGATCTCCTCGGCGTAGAGCAGGATCGCGCGGGCTTCGGAGGCGCCGAGATAGTCGAGCATGTCGCCGAGATCGACGTCCGCGACATCGCCGAGGGCGACGACGTGGGAGAACCCGATCCGGCGGGGCTGCGCCCAGTCGAGCGCGGCGGCGGCGAGCGCGTTGGATTGGCTGACCAGGGCGACGCTGCCGCGGGCGGGCTGGAGATGGGCGAAGCTCGCGTTGAGGCCGTGTCCGGGGACGATGGCGCCGAGGCTGGCGGGGCCGATGATGCGCATGAGGGTGGGGCGGGCGGCGGCGAGGATCTCGCGCTTGAGCGAAAGGCCGGCTTCGTCGGCTGCGGTGGAGGAGGCGCCGAGGATGATCGCGGCGCGGGTGCCGCGGGCGCCGAGATCGCAGATGAGGGCGGGAACGGCGGGGAGCGGGGCGGCGATCACCGCGAGGTCGGGCGCGCGGGGCAGGCTTGCGATGGGGGGCGAGCAGGCGGTGCCGGAGACCGAGGCCGGATAGACCGGCCCGGCCTTGAAGCCGGCCGCGGCGAGGTTGGCGCGCGCCACCGCGCCGATGCCGCCTTGCTCCTCGCCGGCCGTGATGATGGCCAGGCAGGAGGGGCGGAAGGCCTTGTCGAGATTGCGGATCGACATCGGGGCGCTCCGCGCGGTTGCCGGGCAGAGGAAAACCCGCCAGTCTCGGGGCCTGCAATCAAAAAACCGGGGATCGGAAAGGAGCAGCTCATGACGGCGGAGGCCGACGAGGCGCGCCTGGATCAATATGGCTTCCGTCGGAGAAGCGGAGCGATCCGCCGATGCTCCGAGGGAAGCCCGGACGGAAGCCATGCCATTGATCGCCGGACAAAGGCCAAGGCGCTATGAGCGAAGATCATCACGCCTTGGCGAAGGAGTTCGACGTGCTGATGGCGCGGGCGGGGCTCAGCATTCCCGAGGACAGGCGCGAGGCGCTGCTGGTTGCCTTTGCCGATCTTCGGGCCGAGATCGCGCTTCTGCACGAGGCGCTGCCGCCGACGCTCGAGCCGGCCGCGGTGTATCGGCCCGAGGCGCGGCCATGACCGGGGCGGCCATGATGATGTCGGTTGCCGAGATGGGGCGGCGGCTCCGCGCCGGGAAGGTGACGGCCGTGGCACTTGCCGAGGAGGCGCTGGGCCGCATCCTGGCCTGCAACGAGCGCGTCCACGCCTTTGTTCTCGTGACGAAGGAGCGGGCGCTGGCGGATGCTGCGCGGGCGGACGAGGAGCTCGCGGCCGGAAACGATCGCGGCCCGTTTCATGGGATTCCCTACGGACTCAAGGACATATACGACACGGCGGGCATTGCCTCGACCTGCCATTCGCGGCTTCGGCTCGACAATGTGCCGGCGGCCGACAGCGTGGTTGCGGCGAAGTTCGTTTCCGGCGGGGGCGTGCTGCTCGGCAAGCTCGCGACGCACGAGTTCGCGATCGGGGGGCCGAGCTTCGATCTGCCTTTTCCGCCCGCGCGCAACCCGTGGAATCTGGAGCATTTCACCGGAGGCTCATCGTCCGGGTCGGGGGCGGCGATCGCTTCGGGGATGCTGCGCGTGGCGAGCGGCTCGGACACCGGCGGATCGATCCGCGGGCCGGCCGCCTATTGCGGGACGGTGGGGCTCAAGCCGACCTATGGAAGGGTGAGCCGGCGGGGCGTGTTTCCGCTTTCCTACACGCTCGATCATTGCGGGCCGCTGGCGCGTTCGGTCGAGGACACGGCGATCGCGATGCAGCTCATGGCCGGGCATGACCCGGAGGACCCGGGCAGCGCGGACGTGCCGGTTCCGGATTACGGCGCCGGGCTCGAGGCGGGGGTGCGGGGGCTTCGGATCGGGATTCCCCGGGGGTTTTTCGCGAACGCGCCGGCGCTGACGAACGAGGCGGGGGCGGCGATCGACCGGGTCGCGGGGCTGCTGGCCGACGCGGGCGCGGAGGTGGTGGAGATCGCGCTGCCGGAGCAGGCGCTGTTCGCGGCGGCGAACCGGGTGATCCTGCTCGCCGAGGCCTATGCGGTGCATGAGCAGGATCTGCGCCACCGGCTCGCGCTTTACGGGCGGAAGACGGTGGAGCGCATCGTGCCGGGGGCGGCGATCACGGCGGCCGATCTCGTTCAGGCCGGGCGCATCCGGCGGATGCTGGCCGATGCGGTGAGCCGGGCGCTCGTGCCGTGCGATGCGCTGCTGACGGCGTGCTCGCTGGCGCCGGCGCCGCGGCTGGATCAGCCGGCCGATCCGCGGGCGGCCTGGTCGCCGCTGCAGACGGGGGCCTTCAACCTGACCGGGCACCCGGCGATGAGCGTGCCCGTTGGGCTTTCGGCTTCGGGCCTGCCGCTTTCGGTGCAGCTGGTGGGGCGGTTCTTCGACGAGGCGATGCTGCTTCGGATCGGGCGGGCGGTGGAGCGGCTGACGGGCTGGGAGGAGATTCCCCTGCCGGCGATTCCGGCTTGAGGGCGGGCGATGGATTTCGATCTTTTCGTGATCGGCGGCGGTTCGGCCGGGGTGCGGGCGGGGCGGATCGCGGCCGGGCATGGGGCGCGCGTCGGCATCGCCGAGGCCCGGTTCTGGGGCGGGACCTGCGTCAATGTCGGGTGCGTGCCGAAGAAGCTGATGGTGCAGGCGGCGGAATACGGCGCGTTCGCCGAGGATGCGCGTGGCTTCGGCTGGAGCGAAACCCGGCCGACGCATGACTGGGCGGCGCTGATCGCGGCGAAGGACCGCGAGGTGGGGCGGCTTTCCGGGCTTTACCGCCAGGTTCTGGAGGCGGCGGGGGCGAAGGCGTTCGATGCGAAGGCGCGCTTGCTCGATCCGCACACGCTCGCGGTGGGGGAGAGCCGCGTCACGGCCGAGCGGATCATCATCGCGACCGGCGGGCATCCGGTGCCGCTCGACATTCCGGGCCATGAGCTCGCCATCGTCTCCGACGATGTCTTCGTCCTGCCGGCGATGCCGCGGCGGGTGGCGATCATCGGCTCGGGCTATATCGCGGTGGAGTTCGCGGGCATCTTCGCCGGGCTCGGCGCCGAGACGCACCTTGTCTATCGCCAGCCCTTTCCTTTGCGCGGGTTCGACGAGGATCTGCGCGAGGCGCTCGCCGGGGCGCTGCGCGCGGGGTTCGTCAATCTCCATCCGGGCACCCACCCGATGCGGCTGGAGCGGGCGGGCGAGGCGCGGGCGCTCCATCTGGACGACGGCAGCACGGTGACCGCCGATCTCGTCTTTTTCGCGACGGGCCGGGCGCCGAACACCGCCGGGCTCGGGCTCGATGCGGCCGGGGTGGTGACGGGCGCGCGCGGGGCGGTGATCGTCGATTCGACCTGGGCGACGAGCCAGCCGCACATCTACGCGATCGGCGATGTCACCGACCGCTTGCAGCTGACGCCGGTGGCGACCGCCGAGGGCCATGCGCTGGCGGACGCGCTGTTCGGCCCCGGGCCGCGGCC
>JASHRV010000155.1 GCA_030037175.1 Acetobacteraceae bacterium | reverse complement strand
AGCACATGCAGAATGCCGCTGATCACCCGGCGGTCATCCACCCGGCGTGCGCCAGGGCGGTTCTTCGGCAAATGCGGCTCAAGCGCCGCCCATGCCTCGTCGCTCAGCCAGTCCAATTCGCTCATATCGATCTCCCGCAATCGATGTCAGCGAATCACAACACTACATACTCATCAATATGTTGATCAGGTTTTCAGACTAGGGCGTACCACGAGCGGGCCGAGCGGGTCCGCGAGCCAGCGAGGCACCTGGCGGAGCATGCCCGGCAGCGCAATCGGGACGGCGGTGTCGGGACTCAGCATCCCGGCATTGCCGAAGGACGCGCCGCCGGCAGGGCCAAGCGGATCGATCACCGCAACCGTTTGCCCGGCCTGCTGTAGATAGAGCGCCGTTGCGAGCCCGACCACGCCGGCGCCGATGATGATCGTATCATTTGTTCTCTCGGGCATTGCGCCGCTCACTGGTTGACGAGGATTGTGCGCGGGAGCGTCGTCAGGCGCTCCGGCCCGTTTTCGGTCACCAGTACGGTCTCACTGAGCGACACGCCGGCAGCGGAGACATACATGTGGAAGACCATGCCCGCTTCGAGCCCGAACGATGCCTCTGGGTGGAAGCAGCGCGTGAAGTCGCTGGTGCGCGGCCCCGCCGGAGCGTAGAGGCCGAGCGTATAGCCGGTGATATTGTCGAAGTCCTGCCTTAGACCCTTAGCAAGCACACCCTGACGCAGGATCGCGTCGATGGCGGAGGCCTCCGTTCCGGGGTACATCGCCGCGATTTGCACGTCCTGGATCTCGGCAAGCCGCTCGGCAGCGTCCGTCAGGCTAGGGCGCGGCGCGCCAAGAGCGACGCAGCGCATCGTGCGTGCGCTGTAGCCGGAGATGCGGGGCGTGACTTCGATATGCACGAGGCTGCCCGGCGCGAGCGTTGCTTCGTCGAGGGCAGCGTGGAGAAAATCCCAACCCCCGCCGGCGCTGATCGGACCGGGCGCGGACGGGTCAGCGCCTTCTTCGATGAAGCAAGCCATCGCGGCGCACGCCGCATCGCGCTGCGAGGCGCCCGGCGCCGAGGCCGCCGCCGCGCGGAGGAGTGCCTTATCGGCGATGGCGGCGGCGCGGCGCAGGAGGGCGATCTCGGCCTCGGATTTGATAAGCCGTAGTTCGGCGATCATCGGTCCGAGATCGACCATTTCGGCCTCGGGCAGCGCCGCCTTGAGGCAGGCGAAGCGCGCAGGCGGCATACAGTAGGAGCCAAAATCGAGCCCGATGCGTGCACGGTCGAGACCGCGCTCGGCAAGGATCGCGGCCAGCGCGTTCATCGGGTCGTCCCAATCTCGGAACGAACGCACGTCTGTGATCGCACTTCGCTGCTGGCACGGCCCGGCATCGAGCGCCCGGATCAGGAAGAAGGGCTCGCCTGTGAGGGGAATGCCAACCACGCGCCAGCGGTTCTCGGAATTGCCGTAGCCCGAGATCCAGGTCATGGCCTCGATCTCATCGAAGAGGCCAAGCGCTACCTCAGCCTCACCAAGCCTTTCCCGGACTCGGGCGAGGCGGGAGACGAACTCAGCGGTGGCGAAATGTGGATGCGGCATAGGAACTCCCGTAGTCAAGCTCTGCGCTGCGGCAGGGGAACCCGGCCGCGAAGGGCTGTGCTGAGCAGCAGAATGACACTGGTAAGCCCGATCAGGCAGGCGCTCACCGCGGCAATGGTGGGTTCGACATTCAGACTGAGGCTGTTCCAGATGCGCACCGACAGGGTTTGCATGCGGATCCCGGAGAGGAAGAGTGCGATCAGAAGCTCATCAAATGAGGCGAGAAAGCCAAACAGCGCCGCCGAGGCCATGCCAGGGGCCGCAAGTGGCACGACGATGCAGAGAAACATGCGAAGCCGGCTCGCCCCGCAGGCGAGGGCCGCCCATTCGAGGTTGCGATCGATTCCCTGCAGTGCGGAGATCAGGATTAGAACCACCACGGGAAGCCCAATCGCGGCGTGGCAGCAACCGATCCAAATGATGCTGCCTACGAGGTGCAGTCCTGCAGAGACGAAGTAGAGGGCGATTGCCGTGATAATCGTGGGCACGATCATCGGCGAACAGCGGGAGCTGGATCGACGCCAGCAGGCTCGCGCGGGATTCCCGGACTTTGGGCATCTTGTCGCGTGAATTGTATCGGAACTGGGACACGGAGTACAGGAGGATCATCGTGCTCCCCGGCTCGGAGCAGCGATTTTTGGTATGACTTTTTCATACCAGGCGCTATGCTTCGGATTCGGAGGATGCCGTGGCCGCCGTCGAGAAACGCACCGTCAGCCTGCCCGCCGAACAGGCAAGCTATATCGATGCCCAGGTTGCCACGGGGACCTACGCCTCGGCCAGCGAGGTGGTGCGGGCCGGGCTGCGGGCCCTGCAAGAGCGTGACGCCGCAGTCGAGCGCTGGCTGCGCGAAGAGGTCGTCCTGACCTACGACGCCATGCAGACCGATCCGTCCCGCGCGATTCCGGCCACCCGGGTTTTGCAAAACCTCCGTGAGCATCACGCCAAACGGCTGAGAGCCAAGCGTGGCGCATAGCGTCGTCTTCGCGCCGGAGGCCGAGTCTGACCTGGTCGAACTCTACGACTACCTCGCCCGGCATGGCGGCTTGGACCGGGCGCGGCGTTACGTGCAGCGGATCGTGGCGACGTACCGAATCCTGGCAACCTTCCCCGAGCGCGGCACCCGCCGCGACGATATCCGTCCCGGTCTCAGGCTCACCAGCCACGCGCGCCCGTGTGCGCGCCGTGCTGGAGCAGGTCGGCGCCGAGTTCATCCCCGATGGCATCCGACGCCGCCCCGCCAGGCGAGCAGAGGCGCGAGTGCGCTTTAATGAGCTGCGCGCGATCAGCCTGCGCAGCGCTGCCCGGTTGCAGGGCCACGACTTGCTGACCGACGCCGATCTCTACGATGAAAAATGGTCTGCCGGCGTGATCGTCGTCGATAGCTCGGCGCTGATCGCGATTCTGCGCCCTGAACCCGAAGCGGACGCCTTCTTGCGGATCATCGTCGAAGCGGATGGCTACCTGCTCGCATCCATCAGCCTGCTCGAGACCAGCCTGGTCCTCGCCGGGCGTCACGGCGACGCGAGTTCTTGGACCGCGCTCGACGCGCTGGTCAGGCAAGCCGGCATGCGAGTCGTGCCCCAGGACCAGGCACCCACCCAAACCGCCCGCTCGGCCTTCCTCCGTTACGGTAAGGGCCGCCACCGCGCCGGCTTCAACCTCGGCGACTGCGCCGTCTACGCTCTCGCCAGCAGCCGCAATCTGCCGCTGCTCTCCAAGGGGGGACGACTTTCCGCACACCGATCTCCTATAGAAAGACGTCCTAGTACTTCCCGAGGTTATGGAATTCTGTTCCCTATCGAAGGCGAAAAAGGCAAAATTCATAAACAATTTCCATTCCCTTCCGCATATACTTCGCTGGTTGCAGCCGCTATTGGGAGCAGAATCTCATGCCGCGCCTTTCGTTCACCGACCATCCGCGTTCGGTCGGCGAAACCTATCTTCAACATCTCCACTCGGCCTGGAGCTTTTCGGCGGACATGATCGGCGGCGGCCTCGCTTGTTTTCTGCACGGGCTCCTGCCCTTCCTCTGCACAACTACCGGTTCATCCACGATTCGCCGCCTGCACGACCGCATGGTCGTTAATCGCGCACGCACTTCCATGAATTCAGCGCCCGAGCTCTCGCCGCCCCAATCCTGAGCGCCCGCCGGCAAGGCAGAAGAGGTTTCAGCGTCGCTCCAAATCTCAATCCCGAGCTAGAGAGCCGAGAAACCCAAGATAGCCCGTGTCTGTTGCGTGCCACGGTCCCGCCCCTTGGCCGACCTTCCGCTATGGCCGTGGCGGAGTTTGGCGTCTTACTGCCACTCGTTAGAACGGACGCACGGTGTCCCCACGGCCTTTCAAATCGTTCCCCGCGCGATCTTCCGCTTCTGTTACTGGATGGTCTCCCAAATATTGGCCTCTGGTCGCGAACCTTGGCGGGTTGCGCACTCCAACCGTGGGCGGCTTTCCGACAAAGGGCTGGACCCAAATCAGACAGCTGCCTGCGCTACACCCTTGGGAAAGTTCAGACGCGCCGCTGTCGCATGTCAGGACGTTCGGGTTACCGTGCTGTTCCGTCGCCTTGATGGGATCGGGGTCGTACCACGCACCGGTGGGCAGCCTCGCCACGCCGGGCATCACGGTCTCGCTGAGCCGTGCGGCGGCGAGCGATCGTCCGCGCCCGTTGCTGACCTCGACAACCATCCCATCCTCGATGCCCCGGCGAGCCGCATCAAAAGGGTTCATAAGTATTGGTTCCCTGCCGTCGATCTTTCCTTCGACACTCGCTTTCCCGTGGTCAAGCTGCCCATGCAGTCTGTTCGCCGGCTGATCTGAGATGAGGTGTAGCGCGTCCGGTTTCGGGGCCGCACCTATCCACTCCTTCGGAGGGAGCCAGGCCGCGTGTCCCCAGCAGTCCGGCAAATCGAAGTGCGCGATGGTTGGCGAAAAAAGCTGGATCCGACCGGATTCAGTGGTCAAGGGACTCGCTACCGGATCGCGCCGAAAGCTATCAAGGAACGTGACACTTCGGCGGTAAGGTGCAAGATCGATGATACCCTCGCTCCAGAACCGATCGAACGGTGGCAAGACTATACCCTGCAGACGGGCGGATTCGCGTGATTCTCCGTACATTCGCGCGAGCCAGCCGCGCTCGTCCAACCCGTCGGTAAAGACTTTACCTGCGCCAAGCCGTTCAGCAAGAGCTGCGAAGATCGCGAAATCATCTCGCGCCGCGCCTGAGGGCTCGACCAGCTTTTTCATCGCAATCATATAGCGCTCGCGCGTAGCAAACCCGATATCGTTCCTTTCCATAGCGATCGTCGCGGGCAGCACGATGTCGGCAAAGCGCGCCGCCGCTGTCCAATATTGTTCGTGCACGATGATGGTCTCCGGTCGTGCCCAGGCGTCCCTAAGCCGGTTCAAATCCTGATGATGATGGAACGGATTACCGCCTGCCCAATAGATAAGCCGGATCTCTGGGTAAGCGCGCACTTGTCCGCGGTAGCGGAATTCTCCTTTTGGGTGGAGCAGCATATCCGCAATACGGGCAACTGGTATGAACGCCTCGATCCGGTTTCGTCCCTGTGGAAGCGTCGGCCCGCGAAATCGCGGATAGTCGCTACCGATCGCGTTCATCGCTCCGTAGCCGAAGCCAATCCCTCCCCCTGGAAGCCCAATCTGGCCGAGGGCTGATGCCAACGTAACTGCCGCCCAAAATGGTTGCTCCCCGTGCTCCGCCCGTTGCAGCGCCCAGGCAACGTTTATGAGGGTCCGCGTGGCCGCCATCTCATGCGCCAGGGTCCGGATCCGCTCTTCGGATACGCCGGTGATCGCAGCCGCCCACCGCGGCTCCTTGGCCACACCGTCGGACCGGCCGCAGACGTAGGCCTCCACGATGTCAAACCCTGAGCAGCAGCGCGCGATGAACTCCTGGTCGATCATGTTGTCATCGATCAAGACAAATATCAGGGCAAGCATCAGGGCAGCATCGGTGTTCGGGCGGATCTGGACCCACTCGACGCAATCACCCGCCTCGAGATTATCGCGGAGCGGACTCACATTCACAAAACGCACTCCGGCCGCGGCCATCTCATTAAGCGACCGGCGCACATTGTGATCGGTAGCTCCGCCCGGCGAGACACGACTGTTCTTTAGCGGGACGCCGCCGAACGCCACGAATAGCCGCGTGTGCTCGGCTAACACTGACCAAGAGCTGTGCTCGGCAATGAGATCGTCGATCTCGCCCATGACATAGGGCATTATGACTCGCCCAGCACCGAGGCTGTATGTATCGACGTGGCGCACATAGCCGCCAATTGAGTTCAGAAAACGGTGTACTTGACTCTGCGCGTGGTGGAATCGGCCCGCACTCGACCAACCATAGGATCCGCCGAAGATGGCGTCATTAGAGTATCGAGCCCGAATGCGTTCGATTTCCCGCGCAACGAGGTCGAGAGCGGTCGGCCAGTCCATTTCGACGAATTCTTCGCGCCCGCGCTGATCGCCCTTTGCACCCGGGCCACCAACGAGCCAGGAGCGTCGGACCGCAGGCGCCCGGACACGGAGCCTTTCCACATGCTCGCACAACTGGTCCGCGCCGATCGTCAGCGGATCCGAATCGCCGGTGAGTGGGTGCAAGCCTCTATCAACGGAATCGTCCGCTTCAAACGCTCCCCAATGGGCGAGCGTATAGCGGCGTTCCATTATCCGCTACCCGGCCTTCTCAGCAGCCGCTCGGAAAGCAGAACCGAGTTGAGCCCGTCGGTCCCCGAGGCGCTTGGTTCGGTGTCGGTCGCGACGGCATGGGCAAATGCGTCGAACTGTACCGCAAGCAAGTCCGGCACGGGTAGTGTGGTCTCGGCGATCTGTGAGCCGTCGCTTTTTTGCATCCGTCCCGTCGGCACCATTCCGAGAGTACCGATCCCGGTGATGGTCCCGCGTGTGCCGAGTGCGCGAACTACATTAAATGGCGCGCGGGACCGGCGGGTCATGGTCGCGGCGCCAAGGCATCCGTTTTCGAAGCGCAGTGATACGGCAAGTGTCTGATCCATCCTTGTCTCGGGAGAGGTATCGACAATTGCCGCCGGTTCGACGACGTCAGCGCCTGCCAGAAAGGACAAAAGGTCGAGCACATGTACACCGACCGCGCCCAGGACGTCTGATCCTGCGCGTGCCGGATCGGCGCGCCAATTGCGCCAGGGAGGATACGCCGTTAACCATTCTCCCTGTAACAGCACGAGATCGCCAAGCTCGCCTTCCGCGATTGCGCGCCGAATTTCGCGGTGCACGGGGTGGTGCCGCGCTTGGAACCCGATTCCGAGCTTCACTCCGGCCGCCCGGCACTTCGCAATCATCGACTGGCAATCATCCGCCGTGAGGGCCATCGGCTTCTCGACAAGCACGTGCTTGCCCGCTGCTGCCGCCTGCTCTGTTTCGAGCCGATGGCGCTCGTTCGGTGTCGCGATGAAGATTGCCTCGATCGCCGCGTCCTGCAGCAACGCCTCGAGGGTTGGGAAGACGACACCCACGCCTGTGCGGGCAACGAACGCCGCCGCCTTGTCCGGGCTGCTTCCGACGACACCTGCGAGCCGCTCCCCCCGTGTTTTCCCGATCGCCGCAGCGATCCTCTCGGCGTGGCCACCGGTTCCGATCAATCCCCACTGCATCTCGATCCGCCTTTGGTCAAAATCTCAGCACGCTAGTCGCTCCGCCCTCCACCGGGACGGCCGCACCGGTGATAAATCCCGACGCATCACTTGCCAAGAAAAGCATGGCCTCCGCGACGTCACTTGGGGTGCAGACCCGCCCAAGCGGCGCGACGCGTCGCATCGTTTCAGCACGGCGCTCCATCTGCTCGGGCGCGAGCACCGAGAGCCGGTCGCGCGAGGGAAGCTCAAGGCCGCTCGGGCACACGGAATTGGCCCGAATGCCTTCTTTGCCATAATCGACTGCAATCTGACGCATGAGCTGCACGACACCGGCCTTGGAGACGCCGTAGGCCGCCATGCCAGGCAGCGCCAGCAGGGCCCCCTGCGATGCGACGCTGACGATACTGCCTCGTCTCGCCTCGCGCATGATCGGCAGTACGGCGCGGCAGCTCAAAAACACTGCTTTCAGGTTGACCGAAAGGATACGGTCCCAGTCTGCTTCGCTCGTTCGCACTAGATCGAGCGCCTGGGGGGGATCAATGCCAAGCGTATTACAAAGTATATCCACGCGTCCGAATGCGTCTACCGCCCGCGTGACCATCGCCTCGCAGGCGGCGGCCGCCGTGAGATCCCTTTCCTCCACGACAACAGACGCTCCGCCCATAGTCAGCGTCTGAAGCGGCGCGGTATCGCGATCGCAAAGCACTAGCTGCGCTCCCTCGACGATGAAGCGTCTCGCCACCTCGCGACCTACATTCGACCCCGCACCAGTGATGAGGGCAACTTTTCCATCAAGGATTCCCACTAACCCATGCTCCCACCGCCATCGACTCGGATCACTTGGCCGGTGATGAAAGTCGCCTCAACGGAGGCCAGGAACACCACCGCGCCGGTTGCATCGGCAGGCGATTGCAGCCGCCCGATCGCCTGATCGGCCATGAAGCGGGCCATGGCCGCTTCAGGAAATCGTGCGCGCACCCGTTCGGTCGGAGTAAACCCGGGTGCCACGGCATTGACGGTTATGCCCCAGGGTCCGAGCTCACGTGCGAGCGCGCGCGTCATTGCCACGACGCCACCTTTAGCGGCGACATAGGGAACGAGGTTGGCGGCACGCTCGCCACGATAGAGCGCCGCCGTAATGCCGCTAGAGACAGCGGACGAGGCGATCGTAACAATCCGCCCGGCTCCTTGCGCTTGCATCATCGGCAGCACTGCACGGATGGAAAGGAACTGGCTCGTCAAATTGAGCCTCAGCGTGCGCTCCCAGAGATCGAGTGACGTTTCGCCGAAATGCTCCGCTCCAAGTGCTCCGCCTACGTTGCATACGAGCACGTCGATGCGGCCGAACTCCTCCGCGAGCCGTTCCGCGATCGCCCAAGCCCCTCGCTCGCTGCACACATCGGCCACCATGGGCCGCAGGTCCAGTGTGTCCTCGGATGCCCGCGCGACAAGGGCATCGAGGGCCACTTCGCTCAAATCCACGGCCAGAACGGTGAACCCGGCACGGGCCAGCCCCAGGGCATGAGACCGGCCCATTCCCTGCCCTGCCCCGGTCACCGCCGCGACACGCACCGGCGGTCTTGCCCTACTGCTTCCACGCTACGAATTTGCCGTTCGTTAGTGCAAGGCGCTGCAGATTGAGAACGACCTCGCGGTGTAAATCGAAACTCACGCTGCCGATCACGCCCTGATAATCCTTGGTTGCTGCGAGTGCATCTCGCACCTCCGCAGGCGTCGTAGATCCGGCCCGCTTCGCTGCCTCCGCGATCAGATTTATGGCGTCGTAGCTTTGGGCGGCAAACTTGCTCGGCTCGCTGCCGAATTTCGTTCGGTAAGCGGTGACAAAGTCCGTCACTTCAGGGCGATTGGCGCCGGGATAGTACGCCGACACCAGAAGAAGTCCGTTTGCCGACGAGCCGGCCAGCTTTACAAGCTCTTGACTGAAGAGTCCGGCTCCCGACATGAACGTCGGATGAAACGCCATATCACGAGATTGCTGAAATAGTAGTGCCGCCTCGACATAGAAGAGCGCCAGGAAGACGACGTCCGGCTTCAGCGCGCGCATGCCGGTGATGAGGGGCTTCAGATCGCTGTCGCCGGGGTTGAAGTACTGCACGGAGAGCATTTTGGCGCCATCCGCCTCGCTCCGTGCGCTGAAGAGTGGACCATAGCTGCGACCGTAATCGTCGTTGCGGCATATAGCGGCGGCGCGCATGAGCCCCAAGTCCTTCACGCCCCAGTCGACCGTAGCATTGACCTCGGTCGACGCAATTGGCGTGTCGCGGAAAATGTAGTCTCCGGTCTTGGTGATATCGGGCGCCGACGCCGTCGGCGTCATCATTATGATGCCGGCCTTTTGATAAATCGGCGCTGCAGCGAGGCAAGCCGTGCTCGAGAAATCTCCGATCACTGCCAGCACGTCTCCTTCGGCGGCGAATTTCTGCGCTACGTTCGCAGCCTGTTCTGGATCACCCTCACTGTCTTGTATCTCGATGGTGAACGTCACGCCCGGGATGCTGTGGCTGCTGTTCAAGCCCTCGACGGCAAGCTCGACACCGCGGCGGATATCCACGCCGTACTGAGCCATATTGCCGGTGAGTGGCGCCGAAACGCCGAGCTTCGCAACTTTGGTACTCGCGGCGCGGACGCTTGCGGGCGCCAATCCTCCAAGAAGCAAACCAAGTGTTGCACGTCTGCCAAGGGGCCATGCTGTTCCAGACATATGTTGTTCTCCCTGTTATCGATCGCCGAACCCGCCTGCTTTAGCTCTCGCGTCGCCACTCGGTCGTGACCGGGACGCGGGCATCTCGGAGTAGTGCGTGCAATGGGCAAAGTCGTTCCACCTCAGAACGGAACTGTTCAAGCCGAGTATCGCTTTCGCCAGTCCGGATGAAAACTCTTTGCACAACCTTGTGATAGTGATAAGCGATCGGCTCCACTTCCGAGAAGAGCTTTCCGGTACGTCGCATTTCGGCGCGACGGACATCGTGCATGCCTTCCGCCTCGAAACGCACGCCGCTCAGATCAAACCGCATCTCTCGGCGCAGAATATTCATGATCATCGCCGTGCAGGAATTGAGTGCGCAGAGGGTCATCTCGAGCGGCGTTGGGCCGGTGTTACTGCCGCCGAGCTCTGTCGGCTCATCGAGATAGATGTCCGGCAGGTCGCGCACGTGGTTCACACTCTGGTAAGGACCACGATACTCTGTGGTGACGAAGATGCTTTGAAGCCGTTCGCTTACCGTCACGTCGGCGGCGGCAGTTTCAGAGAGTTCGCTCATTCTGGATTACTCCTTCTGGCTCATGTATCTTGTTCAGCTGCGACCGGACGCACCGCGATCAAAGGTCCATGTCACCGGCCCGCGTGTCGCGGCGAGGTCGTCACGTCGGGCGCGCGTTGCGGGCTCGTCTAAGGCTCCATTCGCGTCCAAGACCACGCCGTAGTCACATAGTGCCGCTTTCCGCGAAACCTTGAGATCGAGCACGTCCTCGCGTACCGCCTCAGGCGTGCGCAGCAATGCATCGCCGTACCCCCCACCCCCGGCCGTAACGCAGTCAAGCACATCGCCCGTAAGCATGGTGAAGCGCTCGCGCGCAGGCACTTTGTGCGTCTCGCCGGTGCGCCGGGAAAGGACGCTTGCCCACGGGATCGCAGCCTGACCACCCATTAGCCCCCAGGGCTGACTAAAGTGTCGGTCTCCGCGATGCGTTACCTCGATCTTTCCTTCCAGCACTTCGAAGATCTTTTGCATTCCGAGACCGCCGCGCCGCCGCCCGGCGCCGCCCGAGTCTGTCTTCAGACGCATCGAGCGCACGCGCAACGGATATTCGAGCTCCAGCGCCTCTGTCGGAGTGTTCATCATATTGGTGATATCGGTCTCGATGTAGTCGACTCCATCCTGGGTCGGCCGCGCGCCCATACCGCCGCAGAAGAGCTCGAGATAGACGAAAGCTCTTCCGTCCCTGCGGCGCCCGGAAAAGCTCACACCTTGCATGCTGCTCGATGCCGCCCGAACCCGCTCGGGGATGGCCTGAGCGAGACAACCAAAGATCACGTCGGTCATCCGGCAAACCGTCATGGTTCGGGCATTGACCGCTGCGGGATGCCGAGGATTCACGACCGACCCCTCGGGCAAAGACACCGTAATCGGGCGAAAGCAGCCAGCATTGTTGGGTAATGTCGGGTCGGTCACGCAGCGCACGCAATAATAGGCGACGCAGGCCGCATGAGAGAAAGCAGCATTCGCGGCTCCCACCACCTGCGGGTCGGTGCCGGAAAAATCGACATGAATGGAATCGTCTGCGACCGTCAGGGTAGCCTCGATGCGGACCTTGCGGTCCAACACGATGCCGTCGTTGTCGAGAAAGTCCCAGAACCGGTAGGTTCCCGGCGGGATGTCTCGAATTCGTGCCCGAGTGATCTGCTCCGCTCGATCCATCAGCTCGGCGATTGCAGAAAGCACACGCTGCCCCCCTACTTCGTCGCAGAGGGTGACGAAGCGGTCCGCCCCGGAACGCACAGCGGCGATTTGAGCATTTAGATCTGCGAGCGTGTGCCCCGGAATCCGAACATTCTTAAGGATGATGCTGAGAATCTGCTCGTCGAACGTTCCGCCGAGCATGAGGCGCACGGGCGGCAGGACTAGGCCTTCCTGGAACAGATCCGTTGCATCCGGCGGCAGACTGCCGATCGCCATACCGCCGAGGTCCTGCTGGTGGGCCATAGAGGCCGCAAGCGCGATCGCCTGACCCTCCCAGAAGACGGGGGTCAGCAGCGTGATGTCTGGCAAATGGGTACCACCATCGTAGGGGTCGTTCATGACGAAGACGTCTCCTGGCCCCATGGCAGCGAGCGGCCAGCGCCGCAGGATAGAGCGCACGGTAGATGCCAGGACGCCCAGATGCTGTGGCAGCGCGACGGACTGGGCCATCGTCTGACCGTCGGCCGTGAAGAGCGCGCAGGATCCGTCCGCTCCCTCCTTTAGCACCACCGAGAAGGCGCTCCGGATCAGCGCCGACTGCATCTCGGTAGCGATTACGTCGAGGCGGTTGCGGATCACCTCCAGCAACACGGGATCTGCGAAGCCGGATACTGCGGGCGACAGATGTTCGTCTGGCATGCCAGTTTCCTTCAAGAATTCCGGCGTGGAAAATCGCAACGGCCTGCCGAATAGCCTCCGTCAATGACGATGGTCTCGCCGGTTACGGCTGCAGCTGCTTCTGAGGCCAGATAAAGGATCGCCGCGGCGATATCACCGCTCGTCGCGAGGCGGCCCGTAGGCGCTTGGTCGCGGTAATAATCGCTGACTCTTAGGAATCCCGGGTCCAGATTACCGATGTTGGCGACTAGGCCCGGTGCCACAGCGTTGGCAGTAACTCCGCGGCGTCCATATTCGAGCGCGAAACCTCGCACGAACATTTCGAGTGCGGCTTTGCTAGCGCAGTAGAGCGCCGCATCGGGGCGCATGTAGCGGTAGTTACCCGAGGTAATGACGATGATGCGTCCGCCAACCCCACGCTCGGCCATGGAACTGGCGGCGGCGCGGCACATAAACACCGCCGATTTGAGATTAGCGCCAATGATCCGATCAAACTCCCCCCCGGTCAGATCCGAAAGTGCGCGATTGAAATTGCGGCCGGCGGCGTTCACGAGGACTGCAATCGGGCCAAGCGCCGATTCTATTGCAGCGAGCACGCGCTCCGCCTCCCCTGGCTCGGCAAGGTCCGCCCTGGCCACCAGAAGGCGACCGCCTGCGGTCCCGAGCGCCGCCTCCGTTTCTCGTGCCCGCTCGGCGGTGCTTCCAATTGCCGCCACCGATGCACCCTTCTCGAGAAAGGCGCGCACGATCCCTTGGCCGACCAACCCGGTGCCCCCGGTGACGACCACCGATCCCGTTGTCCAGGGCTCAGCCATTGGAGCCGATATCGATGATCAGGTTGCCGTGCCGCTCAACACGTGCTTGGTCACCGGGAAAGACGATCGTCGTGCTGTCAGGCTGCTCGACGATGAAGGGACCGGTTCTTGGCGTGTCAAGCGGCAGAAGGGAACGGCCAAATACAGGTATCTCGACATA
>JASHRV010000018.1 GCA_030037175.1 Acetobacteraceae bacterium | reverse complement strand
TGCGCGCAGCCGGCCAGCAGCGCCACCCGGGCGCGCCGCGTGCCCTCGGCCGCGTGCGTGCGCGGGGCATTCGCGGCACCTTGCGGCGGCAGGCGCGCGGGAACGAGGTCCAGCATGGCCCTGAGCCGTGTCCCGAGCGCGCCCTTTGCCGGAAGCAGGTCGCGGAACGGCCGCGCCAGCCGCGCCGCGCGCAGCGCCGCGCGAAAAAGCCCCGGCCGCGGCAGCACGGTGGCGAGCAGCGCGCGCAGCATCCGTTCCGCGGCCGGCCTCCGATAGGTGCGCTCTATGTATGTGCGCGCATGATCGACGAGATGCATGTAATTGACGCCCGAGGGGCAAGTCGTCATGCAGGCGAGGCATGAGAGGCAGCGGTCGACGTGCCGCACCACCTCCTTGCTTGCCGGCTGGCCCGACTCCAGCATGTCCTGCATCAGGTAGATGCGCCCGCGCGGGCTGTCGCGCTCGTCGCCGAGGAGGACAAATGTCGGGCAGGTCGCCGTGCAGAAGCCGCAATGGACGCAGCGGCGCAGCACGTCGTTGCAGGCGGCGAGATCGGGGTCGGCGAGCTGCTCGGCGCTGAACCTGGTCTGCATGAATTATTGCGAATCGAGAATTGAACGCGGAATTTCGCGCCTGAGCAGCGCCCGCAAACGCTCCGGCGTGAGGTTGCGGATCGTTCCCGGAGGGCTGCGGCTGAGATATGCCAGCATCATCATCCGGAGCTCGTGGTCCGCGTGCTTGCGCAGGCTTGCCGGCACGATGGCGCGGATCTCTTCGGGCGTGAGTTCGATGATGCTCTCCGGCAGGAGCGCGCGCACCGCCTGCGGCGAGAGCCTCTGGGCCGCGCCGCTCGGGGCGAATTTCGCGAAGAGCACGCCGGCCGCGAAAAGCACCATGGCAGCCCCGAGAAATCCGTAGGTGACGGCCGGCTTCTGCGGATAGGGATTGAAAGCGTACGCATAGACCAGCAGCACCGCGAGCGTGAGGAGCGAGAAGACGAGCAGCATGCGGGCGAGCAGCGTGTTGTCGCGGCGCACGCGGTAGAGCGCCGCGACATCGCAGCCGAAGCCGGCCATCAGGGCGAGAATGATAAGCCAGGAGGCGAGCGTCATCGGGCCTGCTCAGATCCCGGCGTACATGCGTCCCGGGTTGAGGATGCCCCGGGGATCGAAGGCAGTCTTCACCCGGCGGGTGAGGCGGGCAAGCACCGCCGGCGGCGGCGGCAGAACATCGATGCCGGCGCTGAGCGCCTCGGGCGCGCGGAGCAGCATCCAGGCGCCCATCGCCGCCGCGGTCGCCGCCGTGACGACACGATGGGTGGCCGCCTCAGCCGGCGCCGCTATCCACACCAGCCCGCCGCCCCAATCCAGGAACCACCGCGCGCCCGTCGCGGCGAGCGCATCGACAAGCCCCGGTGCCGCGGACGGGCGGACGGAGACGCGCCAGACCGCGTCCGTCTCGGCAACCGGCAGCGGCACCGCATCCCGGATCGCCCGCCAGAGCGCGCGGCTCCCGTCATCCTCGATCTGCCGCGGCGCGCCGAAGCCGGCGAGCGCCTCGGCGAGACGCCCGGCGCGGTACGCGACGCTCGGCGCGAAATTCTCGAGCCGTACCACGGCCACACCCGCGCCCGTTCCGGTGTCCGCGGGGTCGAGCGCCGGCACGCGCGCGGCCGCCGCTGCCGGCAGATAGGCCGCACCCGAGACCCCGAAGGGCGAGCCGAGCGCCGCCGCGAGCGCCGCCACGCCCTGCGCGGCGTCCAGCCCAGGGAGGACGAGCGTCATCGTGGCCTCGGGCGCCGGCAGCACCTTGAGCGTGATCTCGGTCATCACCGCGAGCGTGCCGTGGCTGCCCGCGAGCAGCTTGCAGAGATCGAGCCCGGTGACGTTCTTGAGCACTTTCCCGCCGGAACGGATGACGGTCCCCTCGCCGTTTACGGCGCGCACGCCGAGCACATGGTCACGCATCGCGCCCCCGGAGATGCGCCGCGGACCGGAAAGATTGGCCGCAACCATGCCTCCGAGCGTGGGCGGCGCCGCCGCGCCAAGCAGCCGGCCGAGGTCCGGGGGCTCGGCGATCAGGTGCTGGCCATGCTCGGCGAGCGCCGCCTCGATCACCGCGAGCGGGGTCCCGGCGCGGGCGGAGAGCACGAGCTCCGCCGGCGAATGAAAAACGATGCCCGAGAGGTTGCGCGTCGAGAGGCCGCGCGCCGCCCGCACCGGCCGCAGCATCGCCCGCTTGCCGCCGTTGCCGGAAACGGCGAGCGGCTCACCCGCGGCCGCCGCGTCCCTGATCGCCGCGACGATCCCGGCATCGTCGCCAGGCGCCTCGGCGATCCCGCTCATGCTGCCTCGAGAACGGGCGGCGCACCGAGGGGGAAGACCTTGCTCGGGTTGAGCAGCCAGTCGGGATCGAAGGCCGACTTGATGCGCCGCTGCTGGTCGAGGTCGTCGGCGGAGAACTGCACCGGCATCAGGTCCCGCTTCTCGATACCCACGCCATGCTCGCCGGTGAGGCAGCCACCTACGGCAACGCAGAGCTTGAGGATCTCGGCGCCGAACTCTTCCGCCTTCGCCATGCTGGCCGCGTCATTGGCGTCGAACATGATGAGCGGGTGCAGATTGCCGTCCCCGGCATGGAAGATATTGGCGACAGCAAGCCCGTATTCCCGGCTCATCTCGCCGATCCGGCCCAGCACCGCGGGCAGCTCGGAGGTGGGGATGACGCCATCCATGCAGAGATAGTCCGGGCTGATGCGCCCGATCGCGCCGAAGGCGCCTTTGCGGCCCTTCCAGATGGCGGCCGATTCCTCGGCGGTCGCGGCGAGCCTGAGGCTGAGCGGGTCGAACCGGCGGATGATCGCGGCGAGCCGTGCGAGCAACGCGTCCTGCTCCGCCTCGCTCCCCTCGACCTCGACGATCAGCATCGCCTCGGCATCGAGCGGATAGCCCGCATGGGCGAAGGCCTCGCAGGCGTGAATGGCGGGCCTGTCCATGAATTCGAGCGCCACGGGAATGACGCCCGAGCCGATGATCGCCGCGACCGCCGCGCCGGCCACCTCGTTCGAGGCGAAGGCGGCGAGCATCGCGCGCGCGCCCTCCGGGCTGCGCAGGATGCGCACCGTCACCTCGGTGACGATGGCGAGCTGCCCCTCGCTGCCGGTCAGGATGCCGAGCCAATCATAGCCCGCCGCGTCGAGATGCGCTCCGCCCAGGGTGACGATCTCGCCCGCCATGGTCACGATGGTGAGGCCGAGCACGTTGTTGGCGGTAACGCCGTATTTCAGGCAATGGGCGCCGCCCGAGTTCATCGCGATGTTGCCGCCGATCATGCAGGCGAGCTGGCTCGACGGGTCGGGCGCATAGAAGAATCCCTCTCCCCCGACCGCGCCGGAGATCGCGAGGTTGGTGACGCCAGCCTGCACGGTCGCGACCCGGTCGGCATAGTCGATGGCCAGGACGCGATTCATGCGCATCAGGCCGATGACGACCGCATCGGCGAGCGGCAGCGCCCCGCCCGAGAGGCTGGTCCCGGCGCCGCGCGGCACCACCCGCACCCCGTTCGCCTGGCAGAAGGCGAGAACGGCGGCGACCTGCTCGGTTGTCTCCGGCAGAACCACGGCCAGCGGTGTCTGACGATAGGCCGGGAGCCCGTCGGTCTCGTAGGCGCGCAAGGAGACCAGGTCGGCGATGACGGCGCCCACCCCCGCAGCCTCCCTGAGGCCGGTGACGATCTGCCCGCACCGGGCGAGCACCGAGGCTTTCGGTTCGGGCTGGACGGTCACGCGCGCCCTCCGCTTCCGAGGATGCTCCCAGGATGGGCTGCCCCGCCTCCCCCGGCAAGCGCTGGGGCTAGCCCTGACGGGCCTTCATCCGGGGGTTCTTCTTGTTGATGACATAGACCCGGCCGTGCCGGCGCACGAGCCGGCAGTTCTTGTCGCGCGCCTTGGCCGAGCGGAGGCTGTTGCGGATCTTCATGACACGAGGCTTCCCGAGAGGAAGAGGCGACGTAGGGGGCGGACCCTTTCCTGTCAACCCGCTCCGGTTGACAGAGAGGTGCACCGAGGCTGGAGTCCGGCCCCGTGTCGGGCATGGAGGACGGAGCGAGGTGGCCGGCAGACCGAGCGGCGGCGCAGCGGGCTTCCTTGCGATGGCCTTCGTCATTGTCGGCCTCGCCGGCATCTTCGCAACCTATGCGGCCCCGGTACCCCTCAGCCGCGCGCTCGTCCGCGAGGCCGCGCTCGACCAGGTCCTCGCCGCCGCGTCAGCCCCCGACGCCACGGCGCGGCTCGCGGCAGTCCGCCCCGCCCTCGGCGACAGCGCCGATGCCGTCCTGAGCGGCCCCGGTACCCTCCCCGAGGGCACGCTCCTCGAGCGGGTCGCCCGCGAGCGCACGCGGATCAGGGCGCATTTCGAGCGCGAGGCGGCAGCCCTCGCAACGCGCCTCAGGCTCCTGATCGGCGTTGCGACCCTCGCCGCTGCCGTTTTCGGGGTGGCCATGATGGGCGCTGGCCGTTAGAGTGGAATGGAACTGCCTGCGCTCAAAAAATTGTTCTTTCTTGAAAGAAAGAACCAAAGAACTTCTATCCGTTTTCCGTTCGGAGTCCCGGGGTGGGGCCGGGTCCGGCAAACGGGGAAAAGTCTTTTTGCTTCTTTTTCTTCAGAAAAAGAAGGTCCTTCCTTTTCATCTCATCAGCTTCATCGACTGGCCCCCGCCGCGCGCCGCCCACCCGCGGAAAATGCGCTCAGAAACCTTCGCGCTCGAGCCGCTTGCGCTCCAGCTTGCGGGCGCGGCGCACCGCCTCGGCCGCCTCGCGGGCACGCCGCTCGGACGGCTTCTCATAGTGCCGCCGGAGCTTCATCTCGCGGAATATTCCCTCCCGCTGCATCTTCTTCTTGAGCGCCTTCAGCGCCTGGTCGACATTGTTGTCACGTACCAACACTTGCACTTGGCCGCCTTCTCCTTTCCGCCGTCACCGTTCCGGCCCGATCCGGAACCTTCGGAAGCCGGGCCTATAACACTCCGCCGCGCCTCGCAAAACCCCTGCCTTCAAACAATCTTGGTTCCGTCATGGCCATCCTCAAGATCGCTCGCATGGGTCACCCGATCCTGACCCGCCGCGCCGACCCGGTCGCCGACCCCGGGGCCGGCGAAATCCGGCACCTCGTTTCCGATATGATCGACACCCTGCTCGATGCGGGCGCCGCCGGGCTTGCCGCGCCGCAGGTCCACATGCCGCTTCGGATTTTCGTCTTCCGCATCACCCCGGAACGGGCGGGAAGCAGCCCGGAAGACGGCCCGTTGCCGGTCACCGTGGTGATCAACCCGGAGATCGATCTCCTGAGCGAGGAACGCGAGCTCCGCTGGGAAGGCTGCCTTTCGATCCCCGGCCTGCGCGGTGCGGTCCCACGTTCGCCACGCGTCCGCTATGCCGGGGTAGATTGCGAGGGCAGGGCGGTCGGGGCCGTGGCGAGCGGCTTTCATGCCAACCTCGTGCAGCACGAGCACGACCATCTGGACGGCATCCTCTATCCAATGCGGATGCGGGATTTTTCGCTGTTCGGCTTCACCGAGGAACTGGCCCGGACGGACACGGGAAAGCCAGGACGATGATCGCCGCACCAGAGCCGAGCCCGGAGCGGGACGCGGCGATCCGGGCGATGCTCCCGAATGTGCCGCTCGATGGCTGGACCGTGCGGGCGCTCGCGGCCGGACTTGTCACGCTTCACGAGCCGCCCGAGCTCTGGCGCAACCTCTTCCCCAACGGCCCCGCCGACATGTTCGAGGCTTGGTGCGACCTCGCCGACCGCGAGATGAAGGCAGCCGCAGCCGGCCCGGACGGGCTTGGAGAAGGTCTAGGCCTTGCCGCCCGCGTTCGTGTCCTCGTGGTGCTCCGGTTCCGCCAGCTCCGCCCCCACCGCGAGGCGATGCGACGCGGGCTCTCCCTCCTAGCGGGGGCCGGCCGGCTGCCGGCATTAGCGCACATCACTGCGCGCACGGTGGACAGCATCTGGCACGCTGCCGGCGAGCGTGCCACCGACTTCACCTGGTACACTAAACGCGCGAGCCTCGCTGCGGTCTATTCTGCGACGCTCCTCTACTGGCTTGCCGACGAAAGTGAGGACGAGGAAGCAACGCTCGCCTTCTTCGACCGCCGGCTGGCCGGGCTTGCCGCCTTCGGTCGGGTCCGCCGCGGCCTGAGCGGGGCCTTCCCGTGCCTCCCGCGTTTCCGCCGCAGCGCCTAATCTTCCCTCGCCCCTTCGGGACTCTCCCCGTTCCGGCGTGCCGTGCTCAGTGCAACGACGCCCCCTCGCGCCGCGGCGCCGAGCCCCCTTGTGGCGGGCCGGCGCTGCCGCTAAGCCGCACCATCGTTTCCGCATAAGGCTTTTCGATGTTCTCACGGCTGCTCGGGTTTATGTCGGCCGACATGGCCATCGACCTCGGCACCGCCAACACGCTGGTCTACGTTAAGGGGCGTGGTATCGTCCTCGCCGAACCCTCGGTGGTGGCGATCGCCGATGTGCGGGGTCGCAAGCAGGTGCTGGCGGTGGGCGACGAAGCCAAGCAGATGCTTGGCCGCACTCCGGGGAACATCTCGGCCATACGGCCACTGCGCGACGGCGTTATCGCCGATTTCGAGGTGGCAGAAGAAATGATCAAGCATTTCATCCGCAAAGTTCATAATCGACGTATCCTCGCGAGCCCGCTGATTATTGTCTGCGTTCCTTCCGGATCGACCGCCGTCGAACGCCGCGCCATCCAGGAGAGCGCGGAGAGCGCCGGAGCGCGCCGCGTCTTGCTAATCGAGGAGCCAATGGCCGCCGCGATCGGTGCCGGCCTACCGGTGACCGAGCCATCTGGGAGCATGGTGATCGATGTCGGCGGCGGGACCACAGAGGTCGCCGTTATCTCGCTTGGCGGTATTGTGTATTCCCGCAGCGTCCGCGTCGGCGGGGACAAGATGGACGAGGCGATCATCAGCTATATCCGCCGCAACCACAATCTCCTGATCGGTGAAGGCTCGGCGGAGAGGATCAAGATCGATATCGGCGCCGCGATGCCGCCTCAAGATGGAGACGAAGGGCCGTTACGCGAAGTCCGCGGCAGGGATCTGATGAACGGCGTGCCTCGAGAGGTTGTTGTCGGCCAGCGCCAGATCGCCGAAAGCCTCGCCGAGCCAGTCGGTGCGATCGTCGAAGCGGTGAAAGTAGCGCTGGAGAACACGCCGCCCGAGCTCGCCGCCGACATCGTCGACAAAGGCATTGTGCTGACGGGTGGGGGGGCGCTGCTCCACCGGCTCGATCAGGTGCTGCGCGAGGCAACCGGTCTTTCCGTCGTGGTCGCCGAGGATCCGCTTCAGTGCGTCGCCCTTGGCACTGGAAGGGCGCTTGAGGAAATGAAACGACTTCGCAACGTCCTCACCACGATGTACTGATGAGGCGTTACTCTTAATCGGCTGATCGGGGGGCACTGGCAGAGGAGAGTAGGGGGAGTGATCCGGCTTTCCATCTCGATGCGGGAGGCGCTCGAGAAGCTTAGCCTGCCAGTTCTGATGGCCGCGGCCATCGGATTGATGCTGGCGGGACGGGTCGATGAGAGGTTCACCGATCGCGTGCGCATGGCGCTCGCCGACGCGTTGACGCCTATCTACGCCGGCCTCACCGGCCCCTATGCACGCGTCAGAGATGCGGTCGGAGAGATTGGGTATCTCTGGGACCTGCAAGCCGAAAACGGAAGGCTGCGCGCGGAAAATGCCGAGCTCAGGCGCTGGCAGGCGGTGGCGGTGGCGCTCGCGGCGGAGAACGCGCGCCTTAAGTCCCAACTGCACTGGATTCCGGACCCGGCGGTGCCATTTGTCACCGCTCGCGCGGTCGCAGATGCCGGCGGCCTTTATGACCGCGCCGTGCTCGTGGCAGTCACGCGGGGTGTCGGCGTGCATGTGGGCGAGATCGCACTCGACGCGCATGGCTTGGTCGGGCGAGTGACAGAGGTGGGCGCGGAAAGCGCCCGGGTGCTCCTCATCACCGATCTCAACAGCCGCATCCCGGTCCGGCTAATGGGGACAGGAGCAAACGCTATCGTCGCCGGTACAAACGGCCCCGACCCTGAGCTGCTCTATTGGCCGCCGGGTACGACCCCGACCGAAGGTGAGCAGCTGGTCACGAGCGGTGTCGCGGGCGCCTTTCCGCCCGGTCTACCTGTCGGCGTAGTGCATTACGGGCAGGGGGGGACGGTCGAGGTGATTCCCATGGCTAAGCTCGACGAACTCAGTTTCCTTCGTCTGTTTGATTACGAACTGCACGGCATCGTCTCGCCAGAGGCCCCGAAGCCAGCCCGAACTGCCGGCACGCAGTCAGGAGACCGGCATGGAGGTTGACCGGACCCCCGGCATCCGGCCCTCGCCGAGCCTCCTGCGCCAGCTGGACACGCTCGGGCGGCAAAGCGTCCCCGCGGTGAGCACCGCGCTTGGAATGCTGCTCGCCGCCGCCCCGCTCGACCTGCCCGGCCAGGCCGAACTGATGCCCGCCTTCGTGCTCGCCTCGGTTTTCTTCTGGTCGGTGTTCCGCCCGGCCGCCATGCCGCCGCCGGTTGTCTTCGTGCTCGGCCTCTTCGCGGACTTGCTCGGCTTTGCTCCGCTCGGCGTCCAAGTGCTGACGCTCCTGCTGGTCCACGGACTTGCCGTCAGCTGGCGGCGCCGGCTCGCCAACCAGCCTTTCCTGCTCGTCTGGCTGCTCTTCATCGCGGTCGCGGCCGGCGCCGCGGCGCTGGAATGGAGCTCCAATTGCCTGCTCCTCCTGCGCTCGCTTCCGCCGCAGCCCGCGCTCTTCGAGTTCGTGCTGGCCGCCGGGCTCTATCCGCTGGTTGCAGCGCTGCTCACCCAGACGCATCGCGGCATCGCTGCCTGGGAACGGGTCTGAAGATGCGCCGGGAGCGCAAGCGGCTCAGCGTCTTCACCCGCCGCGCGCTGGTCGCGGCTCTCGGCCAAGCCAGCCTGTTTGGCATGCTCGGGTTCCGGCTCTACCGGATGCAGGTGATCGACGGCGCGCGCTACGCGACTCTCGCCGTGGACAATCGGGTGAGCGCGCGGCTGGTCGCACCACCCCGCGGGGAAATCCACGACCGCTACGACACGCTGCTCGCCGGCAACAAGCCGCACTGGCGCGCGCTCCTGATGGTCGAGAAGACGAAGGACGCCAGTGCGAGTCTAGCCGCTTTCTCGCGCCTGATCCCACTCGACCCTGCTGAGCGCCAGCGCATCGCGCATGCGATCATGGTCCATCAGCCCTTCATTCCTGTCCTTCTCCGTGATTATCTGAGTTGGGAGGAGATGGCGCGGCTCGCGGTTAATGCACCGGCCCTGCCCGGCATCCTCGTCGATGTAGGCACCACCCGCTTCTACCCCTTCGGGCCGGACTTCGCGCATCTCGTGGGCTATGTTGGGCCACCTGTGCCGGGCCAGCTCGCCGGCACGCCGGTGCTAAACCTCCCCGGCATGCGGGTCGGCAAGAGCGGCGTGGAACTCCAGCAGAACCAGCCGCTCACCGGCCAGCCGGGCTTGGTGCGGCTCGAGGTGAATGCACTCGGGCGCGTCATCCGCGACCTTTCGCACGATCCTGGCCAGCCTGGCGAGACGGTCCGGCTCCATGTCGATGCCGGACTGCAGCAACTCATGGCCACGAGGCTCGCGACGGAGCAGAGTGCCAGCGCCGTGGTGCTCGATCTCGGCAGCGGCGCGGTCATGGCGATGGGCAGCACGCCCTCCTTCGACCCCACCCTCTTCGACACCGGGGTTCCCGCCCGCCAGTGGAAGGAATGGGTCACGAATCAGCGCGCGCCCCTGCTCGATAAGGCGGGCGCAGGTCTCTACGCGCCCGGCTCGACGTTCAAGCCCGTCGTCGCACTCGCCGGTCTCACCTCGGGCGCGATCACTCCCGGCACGCACTTCTTTTGCCCCGGCTATCTCGAACTAGGCAATCACCGCTTCTGGTGCTGGAACCACGGTGGTCACGGCTCGCTCGACGTTACCAGCGCCATCTGTCAGAGTTGCGATGTCTTCTTCTATCATACTGCCTTAGCCACCGGAATCGACCGGATTGCCGCGATGGCGCGTCGGCTCGGCATCGGCGCCCCGCCGCCCATCGACCTACCCGGCTTCGACCCCGGTTTTGTCCCCACCCGAGAATGGCGGGCAGGCCAGGGCAAGCCCTGGACTCTCGGTGACACGGTGATCCAGGGCATCGGCCAAGGCTTCGTCCAGGCAACGCCCTTCACGCTCGCGCTGATGGCCGCCCGCGTCGCGACCGGGCGGGTGATCTCACCCCGGGTCGCTGCCGCCGTCGGCGCCGAGACGATAGCTCATCCGCCCGCGCCCGATCTTGGCGTGCCCGAGCCTTATCTCGCTCTGGTGCGGCAGGGCATGCGCGAGGTCGTCAACAATCCCCTCGGCACGGCTTATGCTTCGCGTCTCCCTGATTCGAATATGGAAATGGCCGGCAAGACCGGTACCGCCCAGGTCTTCGATGGCCCGCAGAACGAGGACACCGCCCAGCTACCCTGGAAGTTTCGGCCGAACGCGCTCTTCATCGCCTTCGCCCCGTTCGCGGCACCGCGCTACGCGCTCTCGGTGGTGGTCGAGCACGGCAACGAAGGCGCCGACGCCGCGGCACCGATCGCGCGCGACTTGATGGAGGCGGTGCTCGCTCGCGATCCCGCGAGCCGAAGCGTGGCGCCCGGCAGCGTGCCCGGGGATCCCCGCTCGTGATTGCCGCCGAGGGACGGCTGCTTCGCGTTGCCGCGTTCGATCTCACGCGCAAGCTTGCCGAAATCAACTGGTTCCTCGTGATCCTGATCAGCGCGCTCGCCGGTATAGGTGCGCTCTCGCTCTATTCTGCCGCCGGCACCTTCGCGCCCTACGCAAAACCCCAGCTGATCCGCTTCGCGGCTGGCTTCGCCCTCATGCTCGCGATCGCGCTGACCGATATCCGCCACATCGCACGCCTCGCCTGGCCCCTCTATTTCGTCTCACTCGTGATGCTCGCGCTCGTGCTCCGTTTCGGCTCAGTCGGGCTTGGCGCAGAGCGGTGGCTCAGTTTCGGCGGCTTCGCCGTACAGCCGAGCGAACTGATGAAGCCAGCCCTTGTCCTCGCCCTCGCGCACTGGTTTCACCGCGCCTCCTGGGAACGCGTCGGCAATCCGGCCTTCCTCGTGCCCCCGGTGCTCGCCATCCTCGCCCCGGTCGCGCTGATCCTGAAGGAGCCAAATCTCGGCACTGCGGTGATCGTGCTCGCAGTTGGTGCCTCGGTCCTCTTCGTCGCGGGCGCCAGGCTCTGGCTATTCGGTCTCGCCGCCACCCTGCTCGGCGTCGCCGCACCCATCGCCTACACGCATCTGCACGATTACCAGAAGGCCCGCATCCTCACCTTCCTCGATCCCTCGCGAGATCCGCTCGGCTCTGGCTACAACATCCTCCAGTCGAAGATCGCGCTGGGCTCAGGCGGCCTTTGGGGCCAGGGCTTCCTGCACGCCTCTCAAGGCAGTCTCGATTTCCTCCCAGAGAAGCAGACCGATTTCATCTTCACCCTCTTCGCCGAGCAGTTCGGCTTCGTCGGCAGCCTCGCCCTACTCGTCCTCATTGCGCTCATCGTCTTCACGGCGATCGCGATCGGCCTCGCTTCGCGCCATCAGTTTGGCCGCCTCACGGCTTTCGGTCTTGGCGTGAACTTCTTCCTCTATGCCTTCGTGAACGTTGCCATGGTCATGGGGGTCATCCCGGTCGGCGGCGTGCCGCTGCCTCTTGTTTCTTACGGGGGTTCCGCCCTGCTCACGACGATGATGGGATTCGGTGTACTGCTTTCAGTGCAGGTCCACCGTGACGTCGAGTTCCTGCCGCAACGGCAGGAAATATAAATATAAAGTATAGGATAGCATCGTTCGCTAGACGTAACCCCGCTGACAGTTGTCAGGACCGGCAGGTCAGTGTTTGGTGTCCCCATGTCGGTTCTCTCTGGTCAGGCGCGGCTCGCCGGCCTTCTTGGCTGGCCGGTCGCCCACTCGCGTTCGCCCCGCCTACACGGGTTCTGGCTCGAACGATACCGGATCGACGGGGCCTATCTTCCCCTCCCGGTCCGCCCCGACTCCCTAGCGCCAGCGCTCCATGGCCTGCTCGCTTGCGGCTTCCAGGGTTGCAACGTAACGTCCCCGCACAAGGAGGCGGCCTTTGCGCTCTGCGACACGCGCACCGATCCGGCCCGCCGGGTCGGGGTGGTGAACACGCTTGTCTTCCGCGACGGCAGGATTCACGGCAGTAGCACTGACGGGGCTGGGTTCCTCGCCAATCTCCGCGACCACGGCATCGATCCTTCGGCCGGTCCGGCCCTCCTGCTCGGTGCCGGTGGTGCTACGCGCGATATCGCCGCCGCCCTGCTTGACTCTGGGGCAAAGGTCGCCATCAGCAACCGTACGCCCGAGCGCGCCGCCGCTCTCACGCGCCTGCTCCCCGCGCTCTCCGTTATCGCCTGGGAGCGCCGCTCAGCCGCGCTCGCCGACCGTGCGCTCGTGGTCAATACCACCTCGGCCGGCATGGCGGGCACCCCGCCTCTCAAGGTTGATTTCTCCCGCGCCGCGCCCTCCCTTGTCGTCGCGGACATCCTCTACGTACCGCTGCTCACACCCTTCCTCGCCGCCGCCCGCGCTCACGGGCTCACCACCGTGGGCGGCCTCGGCATGCTCCTTCACCAGGCCGTGGAAGGATTCACCGCCTGGTTCGGCGTCCACCCTGCGGTGGATCGCGAGCTCTTCAATTTCGTGGCTAGCGATTTAGCCGCCTCTTAGAGTGCTGTCCGTAAGTCAGGACGAACGGAAAGCACCCTCGCTCTTTGCCGTGCCGAACAGAGTCACGCGATCAGCCAAGTCCGTCCGATCGCGACCTGCTTCAGCGATGCGCCCGCGCGCCGGCGCTAAAAGCTGAAAGGCACCTCGAAATGCGGATCATCGGACTCACCGGCGGCATGGGGATGGGTAAATCGACGGCGGCCGGGATCTTTCGGCGGGCACGCATTCCCGTGTTCGATGCCGATCATGCGGTTCACACTCTCGTCAGCCACGGCGGCCGCGCGGTCGCGCCGATCGCCGCTGCCTTCCCAGAGGTCGTTCGTGCCGACGCCGTCGACCGCGCCCGTCTGCGCGCCCGCGTCACCGCCGATCCGGCCGCACTCGCCCGACTTGAATCCATTCTCCATCCGTTGGTCCGTGCAGAAGAGCAGGCCTTCCTTGCCCGAGCGCGCCGCGCCGGCCGACGCCTCGCCGTGCTCGACATCCCCCTCCTGCTGGAGACCGGGGGCGAGCGCCGAGTGGACGACGTGATCGTGGTCTCCGCTCCCGCCGCCGTCCAGCGCGCCCGCCTCAGACGGCGCGGCCTGATGCAACCGGGCGAGCTTTCCGCCATACTCGCCCGCCAGATGCCGGATCGGGAGAGGCGCAGGAGAGCCGACCAGGTGATACCGACCGGCCTCTCGCGGTATCACGGCCAGCGTGTGCTGCGTCGCCTTCTCAGGAGGCTGCTCGCGTGACGAGGTCAATTCTGCTCGATACCGAAACAACGGGTCTAGATCCAGCACTAGGGCATCGAGTGATCGAGATCGCGGCAATCGAGCTTAGTAATGACCTGCCGACCGGACGATTCTTCCATAGGCTGCTCAATCCCGAACGCTCAGTGCCAGCAGAGGCAACGGCGATCCATGGCTTGCGAGATACAGACCTGATCGGCAAACCGCGCTTTGCGGAAGTGACCCAAGATTTCCTCGCCTTCTTGGGTTTAGACCCGATCATAGCCCATAATGCTCCATTTGATTTTTCTTTCCTGGATTCCGAACTCTTGCGTTGTGGCGAAGCACGACTCGCCCGAGCACGCATGATCGATACGCTTGCGCTAGCCAAGTCCCTTTTCCCAGGCGCAACGAATACATTGGATGCGCTCTGCCGACGGTTTGCAATCAGCCTTGCGGAACGTAGCCGCCACAATGCATTGCTCGATTGTCGGCTCCTGGCCGCTGTCTATGTGGAGCTTACGGGCGGGCGACAGCGGGGACTCGCACTCGAGCGCGCCACGGGTGTACCGCGGGAGTGCGTCGTCGGCACTCACAATCACACACCGTACCGCATGGCGCCAAATGCCGACGAACAGGCAAAGCATATAGCGTTTATCACGCGCTTCAAGGCGCCGTTATGGCAAAAAGATTGAGAATCTCTCCGCTTAACCTTATTAACCTAATTGCTAGCCCCGTCGCTCTATTTTTGGGGCTCACTATCATAGTCACACTCGGCGTCTCTGGAGGAGTCGCCGTATTCTCAGCAGAAGCAATGAAATCTGAGCTTACCCAAACCCAAGACGCGCGCAAAGTTTATGATGCAACGCAAGCACTGTTCGTAACAATATTGGACGTTGAACTGAAACAGCGAGACTTTCTTCTAACCGGTAGCGCGACCGATCTCGCGCGCTTTGAGGCCGCCGAAGCGCGGGCGCGTGCTGCTCTCGCCAGTCTATCAGCCGACGCATCGCAGATTGCCTGGCTTCGTCCCCGCCTCGGGTTGTTGTCTTTGCTGGTTCAATTGCACGTGGCTTCCCTTGAAACAGTTGCTCGGCAATCTTCAGTTGGACAGCATCCGACAGCGCATCCGATACCTGCGGCGATCGCATCCGCTCAGGCCGACTCGGCAGCCATCCGCGCCGCAATCGTGGAGGTTGCCGACGAGGCCGCGTTGCAGCGGCAAGGAGATTTCGCGATGCTGGAGTACGACCGTCAACAGGTCGTGCTGGGGCTCGCGATTATGGCGGCTGCCAGCATCGTGTTGCTGGGTGTCGCCATACTCGGCTTTCTGGTTGGCCACAGACAGCGGATCGTGGTCCAAGACAGTTTACGCCGAGAAAGCGAACGGCTCGTGGCAATGGTCAACCACATCCGCGATGGTGTGGCAGTGTTTGACCGCGATGACCGGCTGGTACTCTGGAACAGCGCTTTTTTTCCTACCACAGGACTCGCGCCCGAACTCGGCAAGATAGGCACGAGCTTTGCCCGCTTCGCCGCCGCTACGGACGACTGGTTCCCACCCCTCCTTGACGAACCGCGCCCGCATGCTGAGCCAGTTGTGGCGGAGACGCATCGGCAGGGACGGATCCTCGAGGTTTGGCGCAGTGCGTTGCCTGATGGTGGGCAGATCCTCGCTGTGGTCGACATTAGCAAACGGGTCGAGGCCGAACAGCTGGCACGCCAAGCGCAGAAAATGGACGCGCTAGGCCAACTCACTGGCGGTATTGCACATGACATGAACAACCTGCTTCAGGTTATTTCTGCCAATCTCGAACAACTTGCGTCCGGACTGCCGGCTGAAGGTGGGTTACGTATCCGGTTAGAATCAGCGATGGCCGGAGTCGCGCGTGGCGCCAATTTGACCCGACACTTACTTGCCTTCGCTCGCCACCAGCCTCTTGCCAGCGAAGTAATCGACCCAGGAGAGCTTCTGCGGAGTGCTGCCGAGCTTCTGCGGCGAACGCTCGGCGAGATGTACGAGGTCCGCCTTGCGCTCGACGAGCGCGAGACTTTGTGGGCCATTCGCACGGATCCACAGCAGCTCGAGAACGCGGTTCTCAATCTGGCGCTCAATGCTCGGGATGCCATGCCAAGCGGTGGAAGGTTGGTGATCATCGTCAGCAACCGGGTGCTCGACGAGAAATACGCCGCGCATCATGCGGAGGTGACTCCTGGCCAGTACGTAATGATTGCGGTAGCTGACACTGGCAAGGGCATGGACGCCGAGCAGATCGTGCGTGCCGTAGAGCCATTCTATACCACCAAGAACACGGGGCACGGCACTGGGCTCGGTCTCTCCATGGTGTATGGCCTAGTCCGTCAGAGCGGCGGCCATTTACACATCGACAGCGCACCGGGTGAAGGAACCACGGTCAGACTTTACATTCCGAGAACACATGCTCTGCTCAGCGCGCCGAGGCGTCCGTCACAGCCGGCACCAGCTGCGAACGAGCTCATACTCGTAGTGGAAGATGACCGGGCAGTGCGCGCAGTCGCGGTGAGCAGTTTGCGTGATCTCGGCTATCGTACTCTCGAAGCCGAAAATGCAGATGCCGCGCTTCAGCTTCTTCAGAGCGGCGCACGTCCTGATGTACTGTTCACTGATGTCGTGATGCCCGGCTGTCTCGGGGCGACCGAACTGGTACACGCTGCGCGGTCGATTCTGCCTCGGATCGCCGTGCTATTCACGACCGGATACACGGATGATCCACAACTTTCAGCCGAGTTGCTAGAACCGGGAGCTAGATCAATCCGTAAGCCCTGGACTCGGTCAGTCCTGGCCGATGCGATCCGCCAAGCGCTTCAGGCAGCGCCAACTGAAAGGATGCGGCAGCCACCGACAAAGCCACTCCGAGTGCTTCTAGTTGAAGATGAACCGTTGGTGCGCGAAACCACCGCCGAATTGCTCGGAATTATGGGACACAGCGTACGCGCTATTGGCTCTGCCGCCGAGGCGAGGTTGGCTGCAAGTGATGCCGATCTGGTTATCGCTGACGCTGGCTTGCCGGATGCAGATGGCGCACGGTTGGTTTCAGAGCTTCTTAGAGAAAGGCCTGACTTACCGACCATCATTGTATCCGGCCGCGAAGCGCATGTTATCGACGATTTTGGGATGGTGTGGCTCGAAAAACCCTTCGATGAGGAACAACTTCGCCACGCGATTGCAGTTGCCTGTGCCCAAACAAAATCTCGTATAGTTTGAGCGGGGTATATAGGTTTTTAGAGAACTATATCTCTGAATCGATGTCGTACCTGAGTATTTTCCGCCGGAAGTGTTTCTAGCCAACAATCTCACGTTGATCCTCCCCCATTGAAGTGGTCCGACCTGAGGTATGGAAACTGGCTGGAATGGTACTGCCCCGAACACTGATCCGTGGGCTATACAACTTTTCGGGCCGATTAGGGCTGTTCGATGAAGGTCCGAGGCGTCAAGTTGCCCGGGACCGAGTGAGGTCGCTCATCGTTGTAGTCTTTCCTCAAGGGGCTGGCATAGCTAAGGGGGATGATTAGAGTTTTGCCCATGCGGTGAGTGTCTTCAAGAGCCTTGAGGGGGGTCGGTAGTTGAAGCGCCACTCGCATTCCTTGAGGAAGAGAAGGAAGCTTGCTCGTGGGATGCCGTTGTAGCGGCGGAGGTGCCGCTTGGCTTGGTTCCAGAAGTTCTCGATGCCGTTGATGTGGACCTTGCCGTGGCTGGCATAGGCTTCGCAGTGGTTGATCCGATGGTGGTGGAACTCGGAGACATCGAGGATGTCGTAGGCGTGCAGCGCGTCGGTGTAGATGATGCTATCGGGCTTGATGCGCTCGCGAATGATGCCCATCAACACTGAGGATCGTGCGTTTGGGATCATCACGGCATAAACCCGCCCGCCGCGCTTGAGCAGGCCGAAGACCGGGACCTTGCCGGCGGCCCCC
>JASHRV010000017.1 GCA_030037175.1 Acetobacteraceae bacterium | reverse complement strand
GAGGCGCGGCTCATCGCCGGCGAGGCTTTCGGCCTCTCCTCGCCGGTGCGCAGCTTCTCTCCCATGTTCTATCTCGATGTCCGGCTCGATCCGGGCACGGCGATGCCGCTTCCCGCGGACTATCCCGAGCGCGCCCTCTATCTCCTGGAAGGCGAGATCGAGATCGCGGGCGAAATCTTCGCTCCGATGCGCCTCCTTGTCTTCCGCCCGGGCGATCCGATCAGCCTCCGCGCCCTGGGCGCGGTGCGGCTGCTCGCGCTCGGCGGGGAGCCCATGGACGGGCCGCGCCATATCTGGTGGAATTTTGTTTCGAGCTCGAAGGACCGGATCGAGCAGGCCAAGGCGGACTGGACGTCGGGTCGTTTCGGGCTTGTTCCGGGAGACGAACGCGAATTCATTCCGCTTCCTGCGTGAGCGGCTTCCTGCGTGAGCGGCGGAGAACGATGACCAGGCCCGAGATGAAGCGCTCTCTTGTTGCCTTGACGCTGCTGCTGGGTTCCTGCGCGTACAACGGTCCCACCGTGCAGGCGCCGGGTCCCGCCGGCCCCGGCATCGGGGTGGAGGCGGGGGCGCCGCCACCGCCCGGCATGGCACCTCCCTCGGCTCCGGCACCCGAGAGCGGTCCCTATGCCGGCACGGGCTACGTCCTCAGGAACCAGGGCGCCCTCTGCTCTCAGCAGATTCGCGTCACCAACTTCGTCGTCAACGGCAACCGCGTAAATTTCGGTGCCTATCGCGGCGTCATCCAGCCGGACGGCTCGCTGCATATGCAGACAGGCCCGACCTACGTTTATGGCCAGTTCATCGGCAGCCATTTCGACGGTCGCTTCTGGCGCCCGCCGCCCGGCTGCACCTACGACCTCTCGCTCGATCCGGTCGGCTGAAGGCTCGTCGGCGCGTACCTGCCTCCGGTCTGCGCTGTGTACGGCCCTTCGCCGCCCTGCTCGCGATGTTCGAGCCGCGTAAGCCGCGCCCAGCGCCGCCGAAGATCGTCCCGAACCTGGATCGAGAGCCGGCCGAGCCCCTCGGTCTCGATCTCGACCCGATCGCCATCCTGCAGGCTTGAGAGCCCGCGATGGTTCGTTCCCGTTGCCAGAAGATCGCCAGGGTCGAGGCGATGAATGGAGGACACCCATTCGATGCAGCGCGGGATCTTGTGCGCCATGTCGCTCGTGGAGAAATCCTGCTTGAGCACGCCGTTGACGGAAAGCTGGATGCGCAGCGTCTGCGGATCGGCGATCTCGTCGGCGGTGACGATCCAGGGACCGATCGGGGCGAACGTGTCGCGCGACTTCATCTGGTAGAACACGTTCTGCGGCGGCGGCAGGCCGCGCGCCGAGCCGTCGATGAAATTGACGTAGCCGAACACATGCTCCATGGCGCGCGCGGCCGGAACATGGCTTGCCGTCTTGCCGATGACGAGCGCGAGCTCGGCCTCGCCTTCGAAGATGCCCGCCGGCACATCGGGCAGCACCATCGTATCGCCGGGGCCGATGATGGCGTTCGGGGTCTTGTGAAAGCCATTGATCGGCGGCGGCGCCGGCAGCGTTCCGTTCTCCATGTAGTTCACTGCCATGCAGACGATGTTGCCCGGCCGCGGCAAGGGCGGGCGCAGCTCCACGCGCGCAAGCGGGATGGCGCGCCCGGTTTCCGCCGCTTGCGCGATGCGGGTGCGATAGCGCGCGAAGCGCGCGATGAGGCCATTCATGAGGTTGCCCGGATCGGTGTGGGGAATGTCGGCAACCGCGTCCATGACATCGACCACGTTTTCGCCGTTCACCACGCCGAGGCGAAAATCGTTGAAATAGGCAAGCTTCATGCGATCCTCCTGACGTGAATTGGCTCAGCGCCCGACAAAGCGCGGTTTCTGCTTGGCAAGGAAGGCGCGGAACGCATTCTGGAAATCCTCCGTTTCGGCAAATCCGTTGGCCTCTGCTTCCTCGGCCGCGGTGAGCGGGAGCGGGCCGCGAAGGCGGCGGATCGCCTGTTTGTGGAATCGCGCCGAAAGCGGGCTGCCTTCGGCGATTCTTTGCGCGAGCGCAAGCGCTTCGGCCGCCACTTCGCGATCCGGCACGACACGCGAGAGCAGGCCTTTCTCGTAGGCTTCGCGGCCATTGAAGATGCGTCCTTCGATCAGGAGCTCGGCCGCCACGCCGCTGCCGACGAGCGAGAGGATGGGATCGATCTCGGCATAGGCGTACCAGATGCCGAGATTGCGCGCGGTGATGCCGAAGCGGATTCCCTCGCCGCCGACGCGGAAATCGCACATCGTCGCAATTCCGGCGCCGCCGCCGATGCAAGCGCCTTCGATCAGCGCCACCACCGGATGGCGGCAGAGCCGGATCGACTGCATGCCGCGGTGAACGATCTCGCCATAGCGGTCCTCGAGCGCGCGGGTGCCGCGCTCCTCGGCGAAGGCGCCGATATCCGCGCCGGCCGAGAAAGCGCCGCCGGCGCCGCGCAGCACGACGACGCGGAGCGTGTCGTCGGCCGAGAACTCCGCCATGATTTCCGCGAGTCCCTCCCACATCCCGCGGTTGAAGGCATTGCGGATCTCCGGCCGGCTGAACGTCACGCTGGCGATCGTGCCCTCGCGTGAGACCGGCAGAAGGGGGTGCGGCATCGTCATCGTCCTCCTTCGGGCGCGGAGGCCGGCGTGGCGTGCCGGGCGGCCAGCCGCCCGGCGGCGCCGTTCCCTCCTGCTTCACAGCCGAGGGTGTCACGGGGGGTGGAGGCGGTCCATCCCGCCCAAGGAGGCCGGCGGACGGGCGGGGCAGGGCGCGAAGATCTGCGCTCAAGCCCCGAGGGCGGGCGGCGGATTCGGGCGCCTGGGCCGCGAATCAGGCGCTTGCGGTGCTTGAACAAAGCTGGAACGGTGTGGTCGGGAAGCTACGGCACGTACATGAAATTCACTCTATCTAGTGGCAGACGCGAAGCCCGCTCACTAGATGTTGTCAAAGACAGTGCGATGCGCGCATGATGATGAGTCTCAGCCCATTGCTGAGTTCGCCAGTCGCAGGGGGTCCGCCGTGCTCGACGCAGTTCAGATGCAGGGACGCCATCAGGTTCGCGTGGATCACACGCGCGACTCCGCCGTCACCGATTTCGGCCGCGCTACCTTGACCGACCGCTACCTGATGCCCGGCGAGGGCTTCCAGGACCTGTTCGCGCGCGTCGCCAGCTATTACGGCGATGATGCAGCGCACGCCCAGCGCATCTACGACTATATGAGCCGTTTCTGGTTCATGCCGGCGACGCCGGTGCTCTCGAACGGCGGCACCAGCCGCGGTCTGCCGGTCTCATGCTTTCTCAACGAAGCTTCCGACAGCCTCGAGGGGATCGTCGATCTCTGGAACGAGAATGTGTGGCTCGCTTCCAAGGGTGGGGGCATCGGGAGCTACTGGGGCAATCTGCGCTCGATCGGCGAGAAAGTCGGCCAGAACGGCAAGACCTCGGGTGTCATTCCCTTCATCCGGGTTATGGACAGCCTGACGCTCGCGATCTCGCAGGGCTCGCTCCGTCGCGGCTCCGCGGCCGTTTATCTGCCTCTTTCTCATCCCGAGATCGAGGAATTCATCGAGATGCGCCGGCCGACCGGGGGCGATCCCAATCGCAAGGCGCTCAACCTGCATCATGGTGTCCTGGTGCCGGATGCATTCATGCGTGCGGTCGAGGCAGACGAGCAATGGCCGCTCATCTCGCCGAAAGACGGCAGCATCGTCCGCAGTATCTCCGCGCGCTCGCTCTGGATCCGTATCCTCACCGCGCGCGTCGAGACGGGCGAGCCCTATCTCGTCTTCAGCGATCACGTGAACCGGGCGCGACCTGAGCATCACAAGCTCGCCGGGCTCGAGGTGAAGACCTCCAATCTCTGCAGCGAGATCACGCTTCCCACGGGCCGTGATCGCGACGGGCGCGAGCGCACCGCCGTCTGCTGCCTTTCCTCGCTCAATCTCGAGACATGGTTCGAGTGGCACGAGCATCCGCTCTTCATCGAGGACGTGATGCGCTTCCTCGACAACGTGCTGCAGGACTTCATCGACCGCGCGCCGCCGGAGATGGAGCGGGCGAGATATTCGGCCATGCGCGAGCGCTCGGTCGGGCTCGGCGTGATGGGCTTCCACGGCTTTCTCCAGTCCCAGAATGTGCCGTTCGAGAGCGTCATCGCCAAGGTATGGAACAAGCGGATGTTCAAGCATATCCGCGCCCAGGCCGATGCCGCTTCGCGCATGCTCGCCGAAGAACGCGGGCCATGCCCGGATGCCGCCGATTTCGGCGTCATGGAGCGTTTTTCCCATAAGCTTTCGATCGCGCCCACCGCTTCGATCTCGATCATCGCCGGCAATTCGAGCCCCGGGATCGAGCCGATCGCAGCCAATGTCTTCCTCCAGAAGACGCTTTCCGGCAGCTTTACCGTGCGCAACCGTTTCCTTCAGCCGGTGCTCGCCGCGAAAGGAATGGACACGGAAGAGGTCTGGTCCTCGATCACCCGGACCAAGGGCAGCGTGCAGCATCTCGATTTTCTTTCAGGGCAGGAGAAGGCGGTGTTCAAGACCGCCTTCGAGCTCGACCAGCGCTGGATCATCGAACATGCGGCCGATCGCGCGCCCTATATCTGCCAGAGCCAGTCAGTGAATCTTTTCCTTCCCGCCAACGTGCACAAGCGCGATCTGCACCAGATCCACATGATGGCGTGGAAGAGGGGGCTGAAGTCGCTCTATTACTGCCGTTCGCTCTCCATCCAGCGGGCCGACAATGTGGGTGAAAAGGCGGTGCGCCCGGCTGAGCTTTCCACGGCTGCGGCAGAGGCCGAGCTGCCGCTCGTCGTGGCGCCGAAACCGGTGGCAACGGTCACGGACTATGAGGAGTGCCTGGCGTGTCAGTGAATCGCGGCATTCGAAGGGCGCGATGATCGTGAAGTCCGACCTCCTCACCGAAAATCCCGTGTACAAGCCGTTCCGCTATCCGTGGGCGTACGAGGCGTGGCTCACGCAGCAGCGCGTCCATTGGCTGCCCGAGGAGGTCCCGCTCGCCGACGACGTCAAGGACTGGCACAAGAACCTGACGAAAGCGGAACGAAATCTCCTGACTCAGATCTTCCGTTTCTTCACCCAGGCCGATGTCGAGGTGAACAATTGCTACATGAAGCACTATGCGCGGGTGTTCAAACCCACCGAAGTGCTGATGATGCTCTCCGCGTTCTCCAACATCGAAACCGTCCATATCGCCGCTTACGCGCATCTGCTCGATACCGTCGGGATGCCGGAGATCGAGTACCAAGCCTTCCTCAAATACAAGGAGATGAAGGACAAATACGACTACATGCAGTCCTTCAGCGTGGAAAGCCGCTATGAGATCGCGAAAACCCTCGCGGCCTTCGGCGCCTTCACCGAGGGGCTGCAGCTGTTTGCCTCCTTCGCCATCCTCCTCAACTTCCCCCGCTTCAACAAGATGAAGGGGATGGGCCAGATCATCTCCTGGTCGGTGCGCGACGAGACGCTGCATTGCATCTCGGTGATCCGCCTCTTCCGCACCTTCGTCGAGGAGAATCCGGAGATCTGGACGGAGGATCTGAAGCGCGAGATCACCGAGATCTGCGCGACCATCGTCACCCACGAGGACGCCTTCATCGATCTCGCTTTCGAGCTCGGCGCCGTCGAGGGGCTTACCGCGCCCGACATCAAACGCTATATCCGCTACATCGCCGACCGTCGCCTCACCCAGCTCGGCCTCGAACCTCTCTACAACGTGGAACGGCATCCGCTGCTCTGGCTCGACGAGATGCTGAATGCGGTCGAGCACACCAATTTCTTCGAGAACCGCGCCACCGAATACAGCAAGGCCGCCACCACCGGCAGCTGGGACGAGGCTTTTGGCTCTCAGGAATCCGGCGATGCCGAATCTGCGGCGGCCCTGGCGCCGGGTTCATAACTTCCCACGGGGCTTCCCACTGGGCTTCCCGTTGGGCTTCCGATCTGCGATGCGTTCCGCTGTTCATGGATCGTTCTGCGGTTTTCGCCCTGGCCGCATTGAGATAGACTTCGCGGGCGGGCCGCGATGATGTCCGCCGGCCGGGCTGCGCTTGTGCTGCCGGCTTGCGGATCGTCAGGGCCTTCCCGAGCCGCAGGAGATCATGCTTCGGGTCATCCGCTGGACCATGCTTGGCCTTGTCGTGCTGCTCGGGGCAGCGTGGCTTGGGATCAGCTTTACCGGGGCAAGCCCCGCGGGTCGCGCCCTCGAAACCCGCGTGATGGCGATCCTCGGCCTCTCCGTGCCCGGGCCTGGAGGGTTTGGTTTCGGCGACGGCATCGG
>JASHRV010000154.1 GCA_030037175.1 Acetobacteraceae bacterium | reverse complement strand
GCTCCGCGACGGGCGGCTGCTGCGGCTCTCGCTCGAGATCCCGGACCGGCCGGGCGTGCTCGCCGATATCGCCGGACGGATCGCTGCGCACGAGGGGAATGTCATTGAAGTTTCGCATCAACGGCTCTTCGCCTCGCCCTCCGTGCAGTCCGCCCATCTCGAGGTGATGGTGGAGGCGCGCGATCCCGCCCATGCCGATGAGATCACCGCCGCGCTGGCGGCCGGATATGCCGTCAAGAGGATCTGATCGGGAGGTGGCGGGGCGGAGGCCCCCGGAGCGGAAACGCCGGGGCTCGCCGGGCGGGAGATGACGCCGGCGCCGGTTCATGTTGCGGGCGAGAGGCTTCTGCTCGATCCGAGCGGGGCGTTGTTCTGGCCGCGGGAAGGCGTGCTGGCGCTCGCCGAGCCCCCGCCGGGGCGCGCTCTCGCGGCGATGCTGCGGCGCTGGCGGCCGCGCCGGGTGCTGGTGCTGAGCGAGATCGCGGCCGAATCCTGCCCCCCGCTCATCTTCCGCAATTGCCCTGGCCACAATTGCCCTGGCCGCAATTGCCTTGGCCGCAACCGCCCGGCGGAGGCGGCGCGGGGCGAGATCGCGGCCCATCTTCGGCCGGTGGCGGTTCCGCCCGGCACGCCGGATGCCGCCGCCCTGCCCTGCTTCGTCGCGGATGCGGCACGGGTGCTGCTGCCGGGGTTCGGGGCCGGCGGGCAGGATATTCATGCGCCTGTCATCCGGGCCCTCTTTCCGCATGGCGCACGGGTCTTTGTGCTTGGCCGGGAACGATTTTCGAGCTTCCCGATCGGCCCGCGCCGCGCCGGGCGCCCGCCCTAGAGCGTGATGACCGGAGGCGGAACCGGGGTCCCCAGCGGACCTGTCCGCTGGGGACCCCGGCGCCGGAGGTCTGAATCACGCGATCAAACAAAGCGCTAGAGCGTGATGACCGGAGGCGGAACCGGGGCACCCCAGCGGACCTGTCCGCTGGGGACCCCGGCGCCGGAGGTCTGAATCACGCGATCAAACAAAGCGCTAGAGCGTGATGACCGGAGGCGGAACCGGGGCACCCCAGCGGACCTGTCCGCTGGGGACCCCGGCGCCGGAGGTCTGAATCACGCGATCAAACAAGGCGCTAGAGCGGGATGGGTGAGCGCCGAGCGATCCCATCCCGCTCTAAAGTCGGCGCCGCGAACCGCAAGGCTTCAATTCCGTCCCCAGATCATCTAAGCTTTTGCGGCCCGCCGCCGGCTGTCGCCGCCGGGCGCGGGCGGAGTGAGGGGAGGATAGCAGGGCAGCTTGAATTGATGGGGCCGCGCTCCAACTCTGCCGCGAGGTCCCCGCCTCACATCCGGTGCCGTGGCACGGGCCGCGCCGCACCGTAACAGCCTGCGACGCGACCGAACGTACGGAAAGGACATTCCACACTTGCGCTCCCCCAGGAACGACCGGCAGCGGCAGCCGCGCCGCCGCGGTTTCGACGATGACAACTTCTTCGGCAACACGCCGTCCATGCCTTCTTTTCCACGCTTCGAGAGCCCGGCCGCCGGGCCGGAAGCCCAGGCAACCGTGAAATGGTTCAACCCCGAGAAGGGGTTCGGCTTTGTCGCGCTCGCCGACGGCACCGGCGACGCGTTCCTGCACGCCAACGCGCTGCAGGCGGCCGGGCACCAGAGCGTCAGCCCCGGAGCGACGCTGCGCATCCGCGTCGGCCAGGGCCAGAAGGGCCGGCAGGTGAGCCAGGTTCTCTCGGTGGACGAGAGCACGGCCCAGCCGGTCACGCGTGGCGGACCGGGCATGGGCATGGGTATGGGCATGGGCTCGCGACCGCCCCGGGCGCCGCGGGCGCCGCGCCGGCCGGTGGATCTGAGCTCGGCGGTCGAGATGACCGGCGTCGTCAAATGGTACAATGCCGAGAAGGGCTTCGGCTTCATCACCCCTCCGGGCGGGGGGAAGGACGTCTTCGTCCATGCCTCGGCGCTCGAGGAAGCGGGGCTTCCGCCGCTGCAGGAAGGCCAGGCGGTGCGGATGAACGTGGTTCAGGGCGCGAAAGGCCCCGAGGTCGGCACGATCAGCCTCGCCTGAGGGGCGGCCAAACGCCCGGCCGGCGCGGCAAGCGCCCCGGGAAGCGTGCCGGGAAGCGTGCGGGGCGCCTGATCGCCTTTCTCGCCGCGCTCGTGGGGCTCGTCGGGCTGGGATGCGCTTCGCTCGCGAGCGCAGAAGGCCGGCGACAGGCTGAAATTCTCACCATCGACGGCGCGATCGGCCCGGCCACGGCCGACTATGTGGTTCGCGGGATCGAGGCTGCGAACCCGAACGTGGCCGGGCTGATCGTGCTGAGGATGGACACGCCGGGCGGGCTCGATACCGCGATGCGCGCGATCATCCGCGCCATCCTCGCCTCCCCGGTGCCCGTCGTCGCCTATGTCGCGCCGAGCGGGGCGCGCGCCGCGAGCGCCGGGACTTATATCGCCTACGCGGCGGCGGTTGCGGCGATGGCGCCCGGCACCAATCTGGGCGCGGCGACGCCGGTGGCGCTCGGCGCGCCGCTTTTCCCGGGCGGCGGGCCGGAGGGGAAGACGGGTCCGCCGGACGCGGAGGCCACGAAGATCCTCAACGATGCGATCGCCTATATCCGGGGCCTCGCCGAGCTCAACGGCCGCAATGCCGACTGGGCGGAGGCGGCGGTGCGCGGGGCGGCAAGCCTCTCCGCCGACGAGGCGCTCCGCCAGCACGTGATCGACGTGATCGCGGGCAGCGTGCCCGTGTTGCTGCGCCGGATCGACGGCATGACGGTGACGGCGGACGGCGAGCGCGTGCAGCTTGCGACCGCCGGGCTTGTGCCTGTGCTGCGTGCGCCCGACGGACGCACGCGCTTTCTTTCGATCATCACCGATCCGAGCCTTGCCTATCTTTTGATGCTGCTTGGCGTCTGGGGGCTGGTCTTCGAGCTTCTCAACCCGGGCGGCGTGCTGCCCGGCCTGATTGGCGCGATCAGTCTTCTGCTCGCTTTGTTCGGCCTCGGCCTGCTGCCGATCGATTACGCGGGCGCGGGGCTGGTGCTGCTCGGGATCGGGCTGATGCTGGCCGAGATCTTCATCGGCGCCTTCGGCGTGATCGGGCTTGGCGGGATCGTTTCCTTTGCGATCGGCTCGGTGGTGATGTTCCACGGCGCGGGGCCCGGATTCGGCCTGCCGCTCGCCGTGGTGCTGGCAGCGACGCTCGCAACCGCCGCCTTCTTCCTTCTCGGCCTGGCACTTCTGATCCGCGCGCGCGGGCGCCCGGTCGCGACCGGGGGCGAGGCGCTGATCGGCGCCGATGCCGTCGTTGTTTCCTGGGTGGGAACGGAAGGCGCCGTGCGGGTCATGGGCGAGATCTGGAGCGCGCGGTCCGGGGCCGCGCTGCAGCCGGCGATGCACGTGCGGGTCAGCGGGCGCGAGGGGCTCGTGCTTATCGTCGTCCCGGTTTTGCCGGAAAAAAATCAAGAGAGAGGAAGACCGTCATGATTTCCGTCTCCGTCGCGATCGTCGTTCTCATCGTTCTCGCCTTCCTCTTTTTCAGCGCGGCGGTGCGCATTCTGCGCGAGTACGAGCGCGGCATCATGTTCACCTTCGGCCGCTACACCGGCACCAAGGGGCCCGGCCTCGTGCTGATGGTTCCGCTGGTGCAACAGATCGTGCGGGTCGATCTGCGCATCATCGTGACCGAGGTGCCGCCGCAGGACGTGATCTCGCACGACAATGTCTCGGTCAGGGTGAGCGCCGTCATCTATTTCCGCGTTGTCGATGCCGAGCGCGCGGTGATCCAGGTCCGGGATTTCATCGAGGCGACGAGCCAGCTTTCTCAGACCACGCTGCGCTCCGTTCTCGGCAAGCACGATCTCGACGAGATGCTCGCGGAGCGCGACAAGCTCAACACGGATGTGCGCGAGGTGCTCGATCAGCAGACCGATGCGTGGGGGATCAAGGTATCCAATGTCGAGATCAAGCGCATCGACCTCGACGAGAGCATGGTGCGTGCGATCGCCCGCCAGGCGGAGGCCGAGCGCAACCGCCGCGCCAAGGTGATCAATGCGGTGGGCGAAGAGCAGGCAGCACAGAAGCTGCTCGAGGCTGCGCGCATTCTTGCTCCGATGCCGCAGGCGATGCAGCTCCGCTATCTCGCGACATTGTTCGATATCGCCGGGGACAAGAGCTCGACGATTGTCTTTCCCTTTCCGATCGAGATCATGAAGCTGTTTGCCGAGATGAACGCGCCGGGAGGCGTCGGCGGCGATGTGCCGGAGCGTGGCGCACCCGCGGGGCAAGACGAGCACGAATGATGGGTTAGAGCGTGATCGCCGAAGATGGGAAAACCGAAGGCGTTCGATCACGCGGGGAAAATAAAGGTGAGACGCGGGATAAGTGAGCGAGAGCGAACGCATCCCGCGCTAGCGCGAGCGGGATCACGCCCAGAGGGTGTTATGCCCAGAGGGTGTCAGGCACCTTGATAAGAAATTGAAAAGGAAGAGCCTTCTTTTTCTGAAGAAAAAGAAGCAAAAAGACCGTTCTCCGTTTTCCGGACCCGGTGGCCGGCGAGGGGATTCCATCCGCCGTTCGGAGTCACGAGACGGTGCGGGGTCCGGAGACATGTTGCAGGCATGTCGATTGCCCGGCGGCATTTGGGGCTGGCAAGCAAGTTTATGTTTGAAGCTTGGGTCGAATGTGAACAAGCTAAAAAATATTCTTTAATCTTTTATTATAATCTTGCTATCTCAAATCTGTTATAAAATATATTATTGACACATCGCGTGGCTCGCGTGATCCCGTTCGAACATGGCATGGAAACAGCCGGGCCAAGCTATGTGTTTTCAAAACTCTTTGGCAGTCGATCGATCTTCAGGCCTTGGCGCTCGATCTTCAGGCCTTGGCGCTCGATGGGCTTTTCCGGCGCTTCACCCGATCGTGAGCGTCGGGCTATGCCGCGTCCGGCGCTTTTACAGGCTGCCGGATGTCCGACCGAAAGGGCAACGCGTTTTTCATATCTTTACAAGGTTTTACTTGTCACGTCATCGTGAACGCCTCTTTTGCCAATTTCTTGTTGTAGAATGTTCATTCGACCGCGCGGATTTTGTCGCATACCTATGAAATCTATCGTCATCTTGTAAAATAAATCTGTATATGTTCCTTTTTTGCGAAGAAAATAGTTATTGACCGGAACAATGGCCACTGTAATGTGCGCTGCACAAATCAAACCTGGAAAATAGTCTAGATAAACAGGGGGCTTTCGAAAAAATGGACGACCGTTTGTGTGCGCGGATCCTGCTCAATCACTCTGGCGCGCATAAATGTGTCGTGCCGTGAGTCTCGGCCGCAAGTTGTGGGGACTGAGCGGCGACCGACCCACCGCCGAGTCAATCACTCCTTCATCGCCCTCCTTGCCGTTCCTGCAGGAAGAAGATGGCAGCGTCGGCGCCGATAGCTTCTCGCCGCGGCGCTGGAGAAACCGCCCGCCCGGAGCCAATTGGGGCGCATTCGGAGACGAAGATCAGCGAGGCCGCCTCAATCTCATCACCCCCGAACGGCGTCGCACAGCCGCGGCCGAGGTTCGCGAGGGCATTGCCTTCTGTCTCAGCCTGCCTCTCGACCACCCGGGCGATCTCGAATCCGAAGGCCGCGACGGCCCGCCCTCATTTCATCCCGTCACGCGCAGCGGAAAAGTCTATTTCAATTTCGCGATGGACCGCCTCGACCCCTCTCGTACCGACGTCGGGTGCGAGGAGGCGGTCCTGATCTATCCTCATCACTCCACACGTTGGGAGGCCCTGTCACACAAGGGCGCGCTGTTCGACGCGGACGGCGACGGCGTGCCTGAATGCATATTCTATAACGGTTATCCCGTCGTCGATCCCGCGACTGGCCAAGGCACGCAAGGCGCGCTCGGCGCCACCGCTCTTTCCGCCGCGGTGATGGCCGAAACCGCCGTGCAAGGCCGCGGCGTACTGATCGATCTTCACCGCCATTTCGGCAATGAGCGCGTCGTCGTCGGCTACGAGCAGCTCCGCCGCATCATGCAAACCGATGATGTCATGGTGGAGGAAGGCGATATTCTTTGCCTGCGCACCGGCATGGGCCGCCTTCTCATACGCGCCGGCGGGAGGCCCGACCCCACGCTTCGCGACGCCTGCGCCGTGCTCGATGGGCACGATCCTCACCTGCTGAAGTGGATCACCCAAAGCGGCGTCGTCGCGATCGCGACCGATAATTTCGGCATCGAGAACGCGACCCCTCTCGTCATCGCTCCCGGACTGCGCGCCCCCGGCCCCGCCCTGCCGCTGCACGAACACTGCCTCTTCAAGCTTGGCATTCATATCGGTGAGCTCTGGTTCTTCACAGAGCTTGCCGATTGGCTCCGCGAACACGGCCGCAGCCGCTTTCTCCTCACCGCCCCGCCGCTCCGCCTCCCTGGCGCCACCAGCTCCCCCGCGAGCCCGATCGCCACCGTCTGACCCGCTGCCTCCGCGCACGGCTGGCCGAACGCATGTCTTGGCGTTAGGTTTTTCCTTTCGTTCCTCCAGGAGAAGAATGAGGAGGGATGAGGGGAAATGACATGCCCTACGCATTCACGCTTGCCGGCATCGCGGCGGCCAACATGCTGGCCTGCCTTTCGCCGGGCCCGGCCTTCCTTCTTGTGAGCCGCGCCGCCGCCGGCCATTCGCGGACGATCGGCCTCGCGACCGGGCTTGGCGTCGCCCTCGCTGCCACTCTCTGGGCGGCCGCCGCCGCATTTGGCATCGCCGCGATCATGACCCGCTTCACCACGCTTTATGGCCTGTTCCAGCTTGCCGGCGCGGTCTACCTCATCTGGCTCGGCCTTGCCGCGTGGCGCCATCCGGACGGCACGGAGGCGACGATGCCCGTGGATGCGCTCGAGCGCCGCCACCGTGCGGCCCTGACCGGGCTCTCGCTCGGGCTTACCAATCCGAAGATCGTGGTTTTCTACTCGAGCATTTTCGTTGCCCTGATTCCCGCCCATGCCCCGCTCCCGCTCCGGATCGGAGCGCTTGCGGTCGTCGCGGCCGACGAGGTGGTCTGGGCGGTGCTGATCGCTTGCATTTTCTCGACCCCGCGCGTGCAGAGCTTTTATCGCCGCGTCAGGCACGGCATCGAGCGCGTGGCGGGCGCTGTTTTCATAGCGCTCGGAGCGCGGATCGCCGCACTCGCGCGCCTGTAACGAGGCCCGTGTCGGCAACCACCCCTACCCTGCCGGCGGCGAGCCGGATCCGCGTGGTGGGCGATGTTCATGGCGACGCGCGCGGCTTTGCCGCCGCTTCGGCCACCGCTGCGGCCACCGGGCGGTTCGTGGTCCAGCTCGGCGATCTCACCGATCACGGCCCCGACAGCCCGGGGGCGCTTACGGAAATGCTCGACCTGCTCGAAGCCGGTCGCGGCCTCTTCCTGCTCGGCAACCACGATCTCAAGCTCGCCCGCGCGCTTGCGGGCCGGCAAGTGCGGCGGGACGCACCTCTCGCGGCGACACTCGCTGCTCTCGATCCGGCGCTGGCCGCGCGTGCGGCGGCTGCCATCGCGCGCGCTCCCGCCTGGCTCATCACGGGTCCGTATTTTTTCGTTCATGCCGCCTTCGATCCCGCCATGCTGCACGAGGCGCCCCCGGCGGCGCCGATTGCGGGAGGGGCGGTCCCGCCACTTCTCGCCCGTGCCCTCTACGGCCAGCCGACCGGCCGCACCCAGCCGGACGGCTACCCGGAAAGGAGCCTCCGCTGGGTCGAGCGGATCCCGTCCGGCCTCACCGTTTATTGTGGCCATGACTGTCGCAGCCGCGACGGCCGCCCCTATATCCGCCGCAACGAGGCGGGCGGTGTGGCGGTGTTCCTCGATACCGGCGCCGGCAAGGGCGGGCACCTTTCGTGGATCGATCTTTGATGCCTTCAATATCTCAAGAGATAAGAGAGGGAAGGACGGAGCCGTGAACGACGTTCCTGCTTCGCTGCCATTGCAGACGGCCGCGATCGGCACCCTTCGCCTCGAGAATGGCGAGGCGCTCGCGGAGGTGTCGGTCGCGTATCTCGCTCGCGGCCATCTTGCGCCGGATCGCCGCAACGCGGTGCTCGTCACCCACGGATACACCTCCGGTCCGCGCATGATCGAATCCGGCGCCACCACGGGCGAAGGGTCCTGGTCGGGCCTTGTCGGTCCAGGCGCGGCGATCGACACGGATCGCTTCTTCGTCATCTGCCCGAACATGATCGGCTCCTCCTACGGCTCGACCGGTCCGGCAAGCATCGACCCCGCCACCGGCCGGCCCTACGGCCCCTCTTTTCCGGACATCTCCGTAGGCGACATCGTCGCGGCTGAACGCGCCCTCCTCTCCCAACTCGGCATCGAGCATCTCGTCGCCGTCATCGGCCCTTCCTATGGCGGCACGCAGGCGTTCCAGTGGGCCGTGACCTGCCCGGACTTCATGGATGCCGTGGTCCCGGTGGTGTCCTCGCCCCGCGCGCGGCCCGCCGATCTTCAGGCGCTGATCGATCAACTCGCGCGGGACCCGAACTGGAACGGCGGGGACTATTACGATCGCGGCGGCATGATCGAGACGATGACGGAGTTCCGCATCGCCACGCTCCGCACCTACGGGTTGGAGGCGCGGCTCGCGGCGGAGATCCCGGACCGGGCGGCGCGTGAGCGACGGTTGCGCGCGCTTGCGCACCGTTGGGCCACGGAGTTCGACCCCAATTCTCTGATAGTGCTTCGCCGCGCCGCGCTGCGCTTCACGGTCGAGCCGGTCCTCGACCGCATCCGGGCCCCGCTTCTCTATGTGCTCTCGCGCACCGACACGCTTTTCCCGCCGAGCCTTGCTCCCGGCGTGATGGCCGCCCTCAAGCAAGCCGGCGTGAAAGCGGAGTATTTCGAGATCGACAGCGATGCCGGCCATCTTGCCTCGGGGATAGACTGGCAGAAATGGGCGTCCAGGCTTGCGGAATTCTTGGGCGGCATCGCCCCGACGAAATAAGAGAATTCGGCAGCAAGGGCCGGAGTGCATGCCGGTGCGGCGCCCCCCATAACGCATCGGCAGATGGCGCGGGACCCAGGCCGTGCCGATGAGAAAGGGGAAAGAAAATGGATACGGCCTCTGTCTTTTCGACCGATGCCGAGCGCTGGCAGGCCGTCATGGACCGTGACCGGCGGGCTGAGGGCGCCTTCGTCTATTCGGTGCGGAGCACGGGTGTCTATTGCCGCCCGGCTTGCGGCGCCCGGCTCGCCAGGCGCGAGAATGTGCGCTTCCACGCCTCCGCCGAGGAAGCCGAGGCGGCGGGCTTCCGCCCTTGCAAACGGTGCCGGCCCGATCTGCCCGATCCCGCGCGGCGAGCGGAAGCGGCCGTGGCAAAAGCCTGCCGCATGATCGAGGAAGCGGAAGAGACGCCGAGCCTCGAGGCGCTGGCGCGGGCGACCGGCCTCAGCCGCTTTCACTTCCACCGGGTCTTCAAGGCAGCGACCGGGGCGACTCCCATGGCCTATGCCGCGCAGCTTCGTGCCCGGCGGGTCGAAGGCGCGCTCGGGCGGGCGGAAACGGTGACCGAGGCGATCTATGATGCGGGGTTCAACTCGAGCGGGCGATTTTATGCCGAGGCCGGCGCGCGCCTCGGGATGACGCCGCGGGCCTGGCGCGCCGGCGGCGAGGGTGTTGCGATCCGGTATGCGACCGGCATCTGCTCGCTTGGAAAGATTTTGGTTGCGGCGACGGAGAGGGGCATTTCCGCCATCTCCTTCGGCGAGGACGAGAACGCGCTCGTGGATTCGCTCGCGGCGCGTTTCCCGAAGGCGCGGCTCGTGCCG
>JASHRV010000153.1 GCA_030037175.1 Acetobacteraceae bacterium | reverse complement strand
GGCCGGCCCAGGATCAGGCGGCCCGGCGGCAGCCAGCAGAAGCAAAAGGAAGCTAGCCGGCAGCCGGCTCCGCATCGCCGACAATCAGGGAACGGCCGCTCATCTCGGCCGGCTGCGGGAGACCCATCAGCGCGAGCAGCGTCGGCGCCACGTCGGCGAGCCGGCCCGGGCGGAGATGCGCGCCCCGGGGCAGCCCCTGGGGCAGCGACTTACCTGCGCCCACGAGAATGACCGGCACCGGATTGGTCGTATGGGCGGTGTGCGGGCCGCCCGTCGCCGGATCGCGCATCAGCTCGCAATTGCCGTGATCGGCGGTGATCAGGACCGCCCCGTGAACGCGGCCGATCGCCTCCACGATCCGTCCAAGCCCTTGATCGACCGTCTCCACCGCGCGGATCGCGGCATCGAGCCGGCCCGTATGCCCGACCATGTCCGGGTTCGCGTAATTGAGCACGATCAGATCGTATTTCTGCGAATCGATCGCCGCGACGGCCTTCTCGGTCAGCTCGGGCGCCGACATCTCGGGCTTGAGATCATAGGTCGCCACTTTCGGCGAAGGCACCAGGATCCGGTCCTCGCCGGGGAAGGGCTCCTCGCGGCCGCCGTTCAGGAAGTAGGTGACGTGAGCATATTTTTCCGTCTCCGCCATGCGGAGCTGCCTGCGCCCGGCAGCGGCGACGATCTCGCCCAAGAGGTGCCGCAGCGGAACCCCCGGCATCAGGACGCCGAGAAAAGGCGCAAGGGCTGCGCTGTATTCCGTCATCCCGGCCGCGGCAGCGAAGGCGATCCTTCGCTTCCGGGCGAAACCGTCGAAGTGGGGATCGAGCAGGGCGGCCAGGATCTCGCGGACGCGGTCGGCGCGGAAATTGAAGCAAAGCAGGCCGTCTCCGTCCCGCATGCCGTGGTAATCGCCGATCACGGAAGGGGGGACGAACTCGTCGCCCGTGCCGGCCGCATGCGCGGCGGCGACCGGATCGAACGGGTCTTTCGAACGCGGCCCCTCTCCTTCGGCGATGGCCAGGTACGCTTTTTCGACCCGGTCCCAGCGGTGGTCGCGGTCCATCGCGAAATAGCGACCCGAGACGGTCGCGACCGAGGCGCCCTTCGGAAGGGATTCGAGAAAAGGGGGAAATGTTTCGGCGGAGCCCATCGGCGGCGTGTCGCGCCCGTCGAGGAAGGCGTGCAGCCGGACCGGGATCTTTTCCGCGCTCAGCACGCGCGCGAGCGCGAGCGCGTGGCGCTCATGGGAGTGCACGCCGCCCGGCGAGACGAGCCCCATGAGGTGGCAGGTGCCGCCGCTCTTGCCGAGCGCGGCGATGAGCTCCGTGAGCGCCGGCGCGCGGGCGAGGCTGCCGTCCTCGATCGCGGCATCGATCCGCGGCAGATCCTGCACCACCACCCGCCCGGCGCCGAGATTGAGGTGCCCGACCTCCGAATTGCCCATCTGGCCCTCGGGCAGGCCGACATCGCGGCCGGAGGTGTGGAGAAAGGCGTGCGGCGCGGTTGCCCAGAGCTTGTCGAAGACGGGGGTCTTCGCCAGCCGCACGGCGTTGTCCGCTTCTTCCTCCCGCCAGCCCCAGCCATCAAGGATCACGAGCATCACCGGGCGCGGGACGCGCGACGTCTCCGTCATGTTTTCGGGCTCATTCCTTGGGGGTCGGGCGGCGACGGAAGGCGTCGAGGCTGACCACCTGTGGCGCCTCCTCCGGCTCCGCCGCGGACGGCTCGGGCAAAGCCTCGGGCGGCTCGGGCTCGGCCGGCGCCGCTGCTTTTTCCTCCGCCGTCTCCGGGGCGACGGGCTTGAAGCTCAGCCCGAACTGCACCTCCGGATCGACGAAGGCGGTCAGCGCCGCGAAGGGCACGACGAGCGTCGCGGGCACGCCGCCGAAGGAGAGGCCGACCCGGAATCGTCCCGCCGCTTCATCGACGGCGAGGTCCCAGAACTGGTGCTGGAGCACGATCGTGATTTCCTCGGGGAAGCGCTGCCGCAGATGCGGCGGCATCTCCACGCCGGGATGGTCGGTGCGGAACGTCACGTAGAAATGGTGCCCGCCGGGCAGGCCATGGCTGGCGGCATAGGCGAGCGCCTCCATCGCCACGCGCCGCAATGCCTCCGCGGCCCAGGCCTCGTACGGCAGCAGGCTTTCCTTTGCCGGCGCTTCCTTCTCGTCCATCCTCTCGTTCCCGTGGCTCGTGCATCTCAATAGCCCCGTCGCGCGGAGCGCCAAAGGCAAAGATGGTGGAAGTGGGGGGCTTCTGTTGCCCGGTGCCCCCCGAACCGCGCTTATTGCCGCTTACGCGGCAACAGCGAGCGCCATGTTGTCGTTGGCACTTGTAAAACGGCCCGATGACGGCGGTACCATGCCGAGCGAAAAGTGGGTCTTTACCACGCGTGTCGAGCCTGTTTCGCCCCCGTCTCGGCCACCCCCATCGGCAAACGCGCCGGGAGGGTGGAAACTGGTGGAGGCGCCGGGCACTGCCCCCGGGTCCACGTCGCTTATTCCACGCACCGTTTATCGCCATAGCCGGCAAGCCGGCAGCCGCAATATAGGGTGCCGCCTTCGATGTTGGAAGGATCACCATGACCATCACCCGGGAGCAGGAAGCCGAGATCGAAGCGGCACGGGAAGACCGCAGCACCACGCTCCGGCGCAGCGTGGCAGCACTCGAGGCGCTGCTCTATCGGCCGCTTCCCGTTCTCGATCACGGCTTCGTCCGGGTGATCGACTATATGGGCGACGACTCGGCGATCGTGCAGGCGGCGCGGGTCTCGTACGGCCGCGGCACGCGCAAGGTGAGCGAGGATGCGGGCCTGATCCGCTATCTGATGCGCCATCGCCACACCACGCCTTTCGAGATGTGCGCGATCAAGCTCCACGTGAAGCTGCCGATCTTCGTTGCCCGGCAGTGGATCCGCCATCGCACGGCGAGCGTGAACGAATATTCGGCGCGCTACTCGATTCTCGATCGCGAATTCTATCTCCCCGCGCCCGAGCATCTCGCCGCCCAGTCCGCCGCCAACCGCCAGGGCCGCGGAGAGGTGCTTGAGACGGCGGAGGCCGATTTCGTGCTGGCGACGCTGCGCGCCGATGCCGAACGCAGCCACGCCGATTATCTCGCGCTGCTCAACGACGCGGCCGAGTCGCCCGGCTACGATCCCGCCCGAAGTGGCCTCGCGCGCGAGCTTGCGCGCATGAACCTTACCCTCAACACGTACACGCAGTGGTACTGGAAAACCGACCTGCACAATCTTCTCCACTTTCTCGAGCTCCGCGCCGACCCGCATGCGCAATACGAGATCCGGGCCTATGCGAAGGCGATGCTCGAGATCCTTGCCGCCTGGGTGCCGCTCGCTCACCAGGCCTTCCTCGACTATCGGCTCGGCGCAGCGAGCCTCTCCGCGCCGATGCTGCGCGTGCTCCGCCGCATGCTTGCCGGCGAGCGCGTGGAGCAGCCGGATAGCGGGCTCAGCAAGCGGGAGTTTTCCGAGCTCATGGCGGCGCTGGCAAAGGACGCGTGATAGGCGCGGTGCCGCAGCGATGATTGTGGTCTTCGGTTCGATCAATCTCGACCTGATCTTTCCCCTGCCCGC
>JASHRV010000152.1 GCA_030037175.1 Acetobacteraceae bacterium | reverse complement strand
CGCCGCGCTCACCGAAGCCCTCGCCGCCGCCTCCGCACCCGCTTCAGCGCCGGCCTAAAAGGAAAGAACTTCTTTTTCTGAAGAAAAAGAAGCAAAAAGACTTTTCCCCGTTTTCCGGACCCGGCCCCATCTCGGGCCTCCGAACGAACCCTCACCGCGCGCCCATCTCCAACCGCCCGTTTCGCTTCTGCACCACGCGGTTGCCGATCGCGCCCGCGAGCATCAGCACGCTCGTGCCGAGAAACACGGCCCGCATCCCGATATGCCCGCCCACGAACCCGCCCGCCAGCGGCCCCAGAACCTGCCCCGCGAACTGCGCGGAAACCGAATAGCCGAGAATATTCCCCGCAATCGTCTCGGGCACATTGTGCCGGATCACGCTCGCGATGCAGGGCAGCAGCCCGCCGAGCGCGAGCCCCATGAAGAAGCGCAGCAAGATCAGCTGCCATCCCGCGGTGACGAGCGCCTGCGGAATCAGCAGCACCGCCGCCGCCGCAAGGCACGCGACGATGATGTTCCAATGGCCGATGCGATCGGCGAGCCGCCCGAGCTGCGAGGCCGAGAGAATGCTCCCCAGCGCCGCCGCGGACATCACCAGCCCCGCGACGAACGTCACATGCGCCGCCCGCACGAGCGTCGCGACATAAACGGTGATGATCGGCTCGATCGACATATTGGCGACCATCAGCAGAAGCCCCGTGGCCAGCATCGCGACGATCGGCCGCTTGTCCGGCACCATCTGCCAGCCCCCGCGCATCTTCTCCCCGCGCGCCCGCTTCGGCCGCGGCGCCTCGCGAATGAGAAAGGTCGTGGCCAGGAACGCGACGAAGATCACCGCGCCCGCCATCAGGAAGGTCGCGCGAATGCCGATCAGCGGCGGCAGCGTGCCGCCGACCAGCGGCCCCACCAGATTGCCCGCCATGACCCCGGAGGCAAGAATCCCAAGCGCCCAGCCCGAACGGTTCGTCGGCGTCTGCGCCGCGACCAGCACGGTCGAGCCCGAGGCATAGCCGCCGAGCACGCCCGCGAGCAGCCGGAACGCGACGAGCTGCCAGATCGTGTGCGCAACCCCGATCAGCGACATCGCAACCGCCATCCCGAGGCTCGCGCGCACCAGCATCAGCTTGCGCCCGTAGCGGTCGGCAAGCCGCCCCCACATCGGCGCCGCGAACGCGGCGGAGAAGAAGGTCGCGCCATAGGCAACGCCGGACCATTCGACGATGGCCGCATGCCCGCGCACGCCGAGCTCCTCCACATAAAGCGGCAGGAACGGCAGCAGGATCGTCATCGCAACGATGGTCGTGAAGGAGCCGAACACGCACACCGCGAGATTCCGCTGCCACGGCCCTTCGCTCGCCGCGCCCCGCCCCCGTCTGTCCCCCTCCATCGTCATCGCGCGCCCGCACCCGCACCCGCACCCACCACGGCGAATCCCCGAGCGCGCAATCCGCGCCGGTCCTCGTTAAGGGAACGCAACAATCGGTCGCGCGTATCGCGCACATGCCGCACCGCCTCCGCCGCCGCCTCCTCCGCCCGCTTCTGCCGGATCAGCGCCAGAATCCGCCGGTGCTCCGCCCACGCCTGCTCGCGCGAAGGCTCGGTCCACACCTCCAGCCACCTTGCCCGCGAAAGCAGCGCCATCACCCCCTCGATCGCCCTCACCAGGAACGGGTTGCCCGAAAGCCGCGCGATCTCCACGTGAAAATCCGTCCCCACCCGGTGCCATTCCTCCCGCTTCACGCCCGGCTGGCACGCATCCAGCATCGCCTCGATCGCCGCCACATCCGCCTCCCCCGCCCGCGCGCACGCAAGCCGCACCGCCATCGCCTCCAAGGGCTCGCGGAACTCCTCCAGCGCCTCCAGCTCGCGAAGATCGATCGGCGCCACGATCCAGGCCCGCCCCTCGCGCTGCACCAGCCCCTCGCCCTCCAGCCGCGCCAGCGCCGCCCGCACGGGCGTGCGCGAGCCCTGGAACCGCGCCTCCAGCCACCGCTCCGTCATCCGCTCGCCCGGGCCGAGATCGAGCGAGAGGATCATCTCCCTGAGCTGGTCGTAAATCTGAAGCATCTGCGACATGGCGGTTCTCACCCAAGGAAGGTTCGGCATGAGGGTCGGGCATGCAGATAGGGATTCCCATCGGCGCTTGCCTATGGTATTCCATATTGGTATCCCAATTTCCCAATCCCTGGGATACCGGAGGGGCGCCATGGGCCAGACCCTGTACGAAAAAGTCTTCAACCGCCACGTCGTCCGCGAAGTCGCCCAAGGCCAGTACCAGCTCCTCGCCGGCCTCCACCTCCTCAACGAGGTCTCGAGCCCCCAGGCCTTCGAGGCGCTGCGCGAGCGCGGCCTCGCCGTCCGCCACCCCGCGCTCACCTTCGGCAGCGCCGATCACGCCATCGCCACCTCCGGCCGCCCCGACGATTACCGGGACCCCATGGCCGCCGCCCAGGCCGCCGCCCAGGTCGCCACGATGGGCCGCAACATGGCGGAATTCGGCCTCACCTATTTCGACCCCGCCAAGGGCGAGCACGGCATCGTCCACGTCGTCGCCCCCGAGCGCGGCCTCACCCAGCCCGGCATGGTCATCGTCTGCGGCGACAGCCACACCTCCACCCACGGCGCCTTCGGCGCCATCGCCTTCGGCATCGGCACCTCGCAGGTGCGCGACGTGCTCGCCAGCCAGACCCTGCTCATGGAAAAGCTGAAAGTCCGCCGCATCGAGATCACCGGCCGCCTCGCCCCCGGCGTCTACGCCAAGGATGTCGCGCTCCACGTCATTCACGTCCTCGGCGCCAAGGGCGGCGTCGGCTTCGCCTACGAGTTCGGCGGCGACACGGTCGACCGCTTCTCCATGGAGGAGCGCATGACCCTCTGCAACCTCGCGATCGAGGCCGGCGCCCGCTGCGGCTACATCAATCCCGACCAGACCACCTACGACTATCTCCGCGGCCGCGATTTCGCCCCCGCCGGCGCCGCCTGGGACCGCGCCGTCGCCGAGTGGCAGAAAATCCGCTCCGACCCGGAC
>JASHRV010000151.1 GCA_030037175.1 Acetobacteraceae bacterium | reverse complement strand
GAGGTGCTTTCCCAGAAATGCAAATACGCGCTGCGCGCGCTGCTCGTGCTGGCCCGCGAGCAGGACCAGGATGTGCTGCTGATCGGCGATATCGCCGAGCGCGAGCACCTGCCGAAGAAATTCCTCGAGGCCATCCTGCTCGAGCTCAAGCGGCACGGGATCGTGCGCAGCCGCCGCGGGCGCGGGGGAGGCTATGCCCTGGCGAAGCCGGCGGACGTGATCACCTTCGGCCAGGTCGTGCGGCTGATGGACGGGCCGCTCGCGCCCACGCCCTGCACGAGCGTCAATTTCTATCAGCGTTGCACCGACTGCCCCGACGAGGCGCAATGCGAGATACGCCGGGTGATGCGCCGGGTGCGCGAGGCGATTGCCAACACGCTCGACCATACGACGCTCAAGGACGCGCTCGGCGCAGGCCGGGGCGAGGCGGCGGCGGCGGCAGACACGATGATAGCCAAATGACTCTATAAATTCGATTGACTCAGTAGAGAATAAACAGCGAGGATGGCGATGGGAGAAATCTCCTCGGAAAGGAACCGCCCATGCACCGCCGCCGCCTCATCGAGACGAGCGCCCTCGCCGCCCCGGCGCTCCTCCTTAACCGAACCCGCGCCTTCGCCGCCGCAGGCACGCTGAGAATCGGCTACCAGAAATCCGCGACCGCCCTCGTTGTGCTCAAGGGCGAAGGACTGCTCGAGCGGAAGCTCCGCCCGCTCGGCTTCGACGTCACCTGGAACGAGTTTCCTTCAGGTCCGCCGCTTCTCGAGGCGCTCAACGCGGGCGCCGTCAATCTCGGCTACACAGGGGAAACGCCGCCGATCTTCGCTCAGGCGGGCGGCACGCCGATCGTTTATCTCGCCAACGGCCCGGCCTCCCCGCACACGGAGGCGATCCTCGTCCATGCGGAGAGCCCGATCCACGCCCTGGCCGACCTCAAGGGCCGGAAGATCGCCCTCAACAAGGGCTCCAACGTCCACTGGCTGCTCGTCGCGGCACTCCGCAGGGCGGGACTCCGCTATGCCGATATCGAGCCCGTCTATCTCGCGCCGGCGGATGCCCAGCCGGCCTTCTTCAGCGGCGCGGTCGATGCCTGGGTGATCTGGGACCCGTTCTACGCGGCGGCCCAGGCGGCGGGCGCACGCCCGCTCGTCGATGCCAGCGGCCTCGTGCCGAATTACCCGTTCTATCTTGCCCGGCGCGACTTCGCGGACTCCGGATCAGCAGCACTCGGCGCCACGATCGAGGCGCTGGCATCGATCGAGGCCTATATCCCCGCCAACAAGGCCAAGGTGGCGGCCGAGGTCGCGCCGCTTCTCGGCATCAGCCCCGCCATCCTCGAGGTCGAGCTCTCGCGCGACACTTACGGTATCGCGCGGACGACCCGGGCGGTGCTCAGCCAGCAGCAGAAGATCGCCGATGCTTTCTATGCGCTCAGGCTGATCCCGCGCCCGATCGTGGTCGCAGAGGACGCGGGGAGCTGAGCCATGGAACTTCCTCCCGCCAAGAGGGCGCGCGTGCTCTGGTTCCTCCCGACCCATGGCGACGGGCGGTATCTGGCGAGCTCCGTGGGGGGCCGCGCGGTCGATCTCTCCTATCTGGCGCAGATCGCGGGCGCGGCCGACCGGCTCGGCTATTACGGCGTTCTGCTGCCCACCGGGCGTTCCTGCGAGGATTCCTGGGTGATCGCCGCGGCGCTCGTCCCCCTCACCCGCCGGCTCCGCTTCCTCGTCGCCTTTCGCCCCGGCCTCGTGCCGCCCTCGCTCGCCGCACGGATGGCGGCGACGCTCGATCGCATCTCGGACGGAAGGCTGATGATCAACATCGTGACCGGCGGCGATCCGGTCGAGAACGCGGGCGATGGGCTCTTCCTCTCGCACGAGGCGCGCTACGCCGTGACGCGCGAGTTCCTCGATGTCTGGAAGGCGCTGATGGCGGGCGAGCTGCTCCGCTACCAAGGGGCGCATATCCGGATCGATGACGGGTGCCTGATGTTCCCCCCGGTGCAGAGGCCGCATCCGCCGCTCTATTTCGGCGGCTCCTCCGATGCCGGGATCGCGGTCGCGGCGGAGCTGGTGGACACCTACCTGACCTGGGGTGAGCCGCCCGGGGACGTGGCGGAGAAGCTCGCGCGCGTCGCCTTGGAAGCGGCGCGCCGCGGCAGGCGGCTCAGCTTCGGGATCCGCCTGCACGCGATCGTGCGCGAGACGGAAGCCGAGGCATGGCGGGCGGCCGATGAACTCATCCGGCATGTCGATGCCGAGGCGATCGACGCGGCCCAGACCGTCTTTGCGCGGATGGATTCCGTCGGCCAGCAGCGGATGGCCGCACTGCACGGCGGCAGGCGCGAGAAGCTCGAGATCAGCCCGAACCTCTGGGCCGGCGTCGGCCTCGTTCGCGGCGGTGCCGGCACGGCGCTCGTCGGCGATGCGGAGACGGTTGCCAAGCGAATGCGCGAATACATGATGCTCGGGATCGACCACTTCATCATGAGCGGCTATCCCCATCTCGAGGAGGCCTATCGCTTCGCCGAGCTCGTGCTGCCGCGCCTCGATCTCGATCACGCGGCAGGCCCGCCGGCGGGCGGGCGGAATCTCGGGCCGTTCGGCGAGATGATCGCCAACGCGGTCGCGCCCAAGGCGGCACGGGAGGAGATTTCCTCCGCCCGGCCTTGACCCGGATCGCCGGGGGTGAAGTTATCCGCATTCGGCGCAATGATCGCCGCCGGTCACGATCGCGGGTTCCCATGCTGCGCTCCGGTTCTTTTTCCACACGACGGCGTCCCGGCATTGTTCTCGGGCTGCTGCTCGCAGCGGCGGCATCGGGCAGGGCGGCGGCGCAGCCCCTGCCCGTAGGGATACCCTCTCTTGCCTGGCCGGGACTGACCCAGGGCGATATCGACCGGGCGCACGCCGCCGCGGCCCGGCTCTACGAAGGGCGCTCGATCGGCACGGTGGAGCGCTGGCGCAATCCCGACACGGGCGATGCCGGGGAGGTGACGCTCGTGCAAAGCTTCGAGACGCATGGAATGCCGTGCCGAACGATCAACTACACGGTCGCGTTCGCAACCGTTCGGAACACGCTGGATCACTACACGGTCAACTGGTGCCAGGTTCCGGGAGGAGCATGGAAGATCGTCGAGCTTCCCGAGCCGCACTGACCGGAGGCAAACCGCCGTGAGACTACGCGCGACACTCCCGATTCTCGCGAGCCTGGCGCTGCTCGCCGGTTGCGGCGAAACCGGCCCCGGCACGCCGCAGCCGACGCCGCAGGCGGTCGCGATGCGGCACATGCTCGCGGACATCAACCAGATCCGCGCCTACCTCTATGGAAGCGCAAGCCAAGCCCAGGCGAGCGGCGCCGCGAGCGATCTGGCTTCCTGGGCGAAACAGGTGCCGGCGCTCTTTCCACCCGAACTCGCCTCTCAGGAATACGTGGACATGAGCCCGGAACGCGCGCGCGCCGCCAATGCCGCGATGAACACGAACGCCGCGCTGCTGCTCGCCTCGGTGCAAAGCGGCAACCAGGCGGCGATCGCCGATCAGCTCGCCGCGACCGAGAAGAACGGCTGCGGCACGTGCCATCTGAGCGGGATAAAATGATCCTGGGGCCTTGAGGCCCCAGACCCCCATCCGTTTTATTAAAGGGGCTGGCGGGGCCATGGTTGAACCGCCATTCGCACTCCTTGAGATAGAGGTGGAAGTGCCTGCGCGGGATGCCGTTGCAGCGGCGCAGATGACGCTTGGCCTGGTTCCAGAAGCTCTCGATGCCGTTGATGCGGCGATCGCCGATCAGCTCGCCGCGACCGAGAAGA
>JASHRV010000001.1 GCA_030037175.1 Acetobacteraceae bacterium | reverse complement strand
GGGCGCGGCGGCGGGCCTCGGCTTCGTTGGCGTTGACCGGAAAGCGTTCGTAGTGGCGCCCGCCCGGATGAGCGACGTGATAGGTGAGGCCGCCGAGGCTGCGTCCGTTCCAGCGGTCGTAGAGGTCGAAGACGAGGGGGGTCTGGATGCCGATGGCGGGGTGGAGCGCGTTGGGGGGGGCCCAGGCCTTGAAGCGGATGCCGGCGACATGGAAGCCGGCGGTGTCGGTGGGCGCGAGCGGAACGGCGATGCCGTTGCAGGCGAGGGTGAAGCGTTCGGGCGAGAAGCCGGCCACGCTTGCCTCGACCCGCTCGACAGAGCTGTCCACGTAGCGGACGGTGCCGCCGGCGGCCTGCTCCTCGCCCAGCACGTGCCAGGGCTCGAGCGCGTGGCGGAGCGAGAGCGTCATGTCGTGGACGGTGACAGCGCCGATCTCGGGGAAGCGGAATTCCAGATGGGGCGCGAACCAGGCGGGATCGAGCGGAAAGCCGCGGCCGGCGAGCTCGGCCAGCGCGTCGGCGAAATCGGCCTCGACGTAATGGCGGAGCATGAAATCGTCGTTGAGGCGTGTGCCCCAGCGGATGAGCGGCCGCTCATAAGGCGTTTCCCAGAAGGCGGCTAGCGCCGCGCGGACGAGCAGCATCTGCACGGCGGAGAGTTCCGCGTGGGGCGGCATCTCGAAGGCGCGGAACTCGACCAGGCCCTGGCGCCCTCCGGGACCGTCCGGGGCGTAGAGCTTGTCGATGCAGAACTCGGTGCGGTGGGTGTTGCCGGTCGCATCGACGAGGAGGTTGCGGAAGATGCGATCGACGATCCAGGGCGCGGCCTCAGCCCTCGGGTGGATTTGCGAGAAGGCGATCTCGATCTCGCGGCGCTGGTCGTCGCGGGCCTCGTCGATGCGCGGATGCTGGCTGGTCGGGCCGATGAAGAGGCCGCTGAAGAGGTACGAGAGGGCGGGATGATTATGCCAGAAGCCGATCACGGATTTTAAAAGATCGGGGCGGCGGAGAAAGGGGCTCGCCGCAGGCTGGGCCGCCCCCATCACCACGTGGTTGCCCCCGCCGGTCCCGACATGGCGGCCGTCGAGCATGAATTTCTCCGCGGCCAGGCCCTCCTCGCGGGCGATTTGGTAGAGATCCTCGGTGCGACGAACCTGCTCGGCGAAGGAGCGCGCCGGGGGGATGTTCACTTCGAGCACGCCCGGATCGGGGGTGACGGAGAAATGGACGAGACGGGGGTCGCGCGGCGGCAGGTAGCCTTCGAGCACGACTTTGCGGTCGAGCTCGGCGGCGGTGTCCTCGATCGCGGCGGCAAGATCGAGCCAGTCCTCGGCGGCGAAGAGGGGTGGAAAGAAGACGTGGAGCTTGCCCTCGCGCGGTTCGACGGCGAGCGCGGTGCGGACGATGTCGGGCTGCTCGCGGCCGATCTCGGGCGCAGGTTGGGCGACGGGGCGGAAAAGGCCTGACTCGAGGCCGGGGACGGGGACGCGCGAGGGGAGACGGTGGAAGAACTGTGCCGGGGGAAGCGGGGCGCGCGGGGCGAAGAGATCGGGCGCGGTCTCCTGCTCCTGCTCCAGCCGCTCGGGCGAGACCCAGGGCAGGCTCTCCAGCGGCAGGCGGAGCCCGATCGGCGAATCGCCCGGGATGAGGAACATCTCGCCCCCACGGAAGAACCATTTGCCGGACTGCCAGCGGCGGGTGCCGTTGCTCGCCACGCGGCGGAGCGGCAGCACGGAGCCCACGGAGGCAGCGAGGCCGCCCGCGCCCCCTTGCCCGAAGACCCGGGCGAGGCGGGCGCGCTCGAGCGGGTCGGCAAGCTTGCTGTCTTCGGCGAGCACGTTGGCGGGCAGGCGCTTCTCGCGCCAAAGATAATAATGCACGTCCTCGTAGGCGGCGATCAGGAAGGCGGGATCGATCTGCAGCCGCTCGGCGAGGAGGGCGGCGAAGCGGACGGCGTCGGCGGGGGTGACGGACTCGGTGTCCTCATCGGCGGCGAAGAGGTCGGGACGGCGCCAAGCCGGCTCGCCATCCGCGCGGCCATGGGCGTAGAGCGCCCAACGCGGCAATTGCTCGCCGGGATACTGCTTGCCGAGCGTGTATTGCAGGGCGGCGCCGGGCACCCAGAGCGGGGCGAGGCGGCGGAGCATGCGGCCGGCATAGCGTCGCTTGGTGGGGCCGAGCGCGGTCGTGTTCCATTCGGGGGCGTCGCGGTCAGTGGCGGCGACGAAGGTGGGCTCGCCGCCCATCGTCAGTGCGATCCCCGAACGCTCCATGGCGCGGTCGAGACGCTCCCCGGCTTCCGTGATCGTGCGCCAGGCGGGCCCGGTGTAGGGCTTGGTGACGCGCGGGGTCTCGTGGATCCGCCGCACCTCCATGTGGTGGCTGAAGGCAACCTCGCACGCCTCGACCATGCCGGTGATGGGGGCGGCGGAGATCGGGTCGGGGCTGGCGGCGAGCGGGATATGGCCCTCGCCCGCGAGCAGGCCGGAAGTGGCGTCGAGCCCGAGCCAGCCGGCGCCAGGAAGATAGACCTCGGCCCAGGCATGGAGGTCGGTGAAGTCGGCGGAGGGGCCTGGCGGGCCTTCCAATGGTTTCTCGTCGGGAACGAGCTGGATCAGATAGCCGGAGACGAAGCGGGCGGCGAAGCCGAGGCGGCGCAGCGCCTGGACCAGCACCCAGGCGGAATCGCGGCAGGAGCCGCGCGCCTTGCCGAGCGTTTCCTCAACCGACCAGATGCCGGGCTCCGGGCGGACGATATAGGCGATGCGGTCGCGCACGCGGCGGTTGAGCGCGACCAGCATATCGACCGTCCGGACCGGGTCGGGCGGAGTTTCATCGAGGAGGGTGGAGAGCAAAGGGCCCGGGTGCTCCGCGGCACGATAGGGGAGAAGCTCGTGCTCGAGCAGCGGATCATAGGCGAATGGCCAGGTTTCCGCTTCCGGATCGAGGAAGAAGTCGAACGGATTGATCGTTGCCATGTCGGCGACGAGATCGACCGTGACGGTGAATTCGTGCACGCGCTCGGGAAAGACGACGCGGGCGAGGAAGTTGCCCTGCGGGTCCTGCTGCCAGTTGAGGAAATGCGGTTTGGGCGCAACCGAAAGTGCGTAGGACAGAATCGGCGTGCGCGTGTGCGGGGCCGGGCGCAGGCGGATCACCTGGGGCCCGAGCGTGACCAGCCGATCGTAACGATAATGCGTTCGGTGCGTGAGGGCGGTGTGGATCGACATGTGGGGCGGGCCCGGACCTGAGGGGACAAGATTTTGCATAAAGGTGCCCGGCGCGGCGAGCCCGGATTTTTCGCGCCTGCGAGAAAGGAAGCGTGTAGGCTCGCTCTGCGGCGTCAATCCGCCGCGGCAGGGAAGCAACGCGATGGACGTGGCAGTCGAAGATCCGTTCCTTGGCTATGATTGCGGCCCGTTCTTCTGCGAGCTCGGCACCGAACGGGAGGGCGATAAGGGGGCGGCGGCGGCGATCCGAAGGCGCATCGCCGCGCTCGGCCTCGGCACCTTGCGCGCGCGCGCGCGGGCGGCCGAGACGGACCTCTTCAACCTCGGTATCACCTTCACCGTCTATTCCGAGGCCAACGCGATCGACCGCATCCTGCCGTTCGACTGCATCCCGCGCCTGATCACCGCTGGGGAATGGGCGCATCTCGATCGCGGCGTGCGCCAGCGGGTGGCGGCGCTCAACGCGTTCCTCGAGGATATCTATCACGCGCGGCACATCCTGAAGGACGGCGTGGTGCCGGCCGAGCTCGTGCTCGGCAACGCCAACTACCGCCCCGAGATGGAGGAATTCCCGGTCCGCTTCGGCACCTACGTGCACATCGCCGGGATCGACATCGTACGCGACGAGGCGGGCGAGTTCCGCGTGCTCGAGGACAATGCGCGCACGCCCTCGGGCGTGTCCTACGTGGTCGAGAACCGTCATCTGATGCTGCGCGCCTTTCCCGACCTGATGGCCGGGATGCGGCTCGCCCCGGTCGATGATTACGGCCAGCGGCTGCGCGCGGCGCTATCCGAGATTGCGCCCGACGCGGCGCTCGACCCGCAGGTCGTGCTGCTCTCACCCGGGATCTACAATTCCGCCTATTTCGAGCACGTATTCCTCGCGCGCGAGATGGGCGTGCCGCTGGTCGAGGGGCGGGACCTCAGCGTCGAGGACGATCGCGTCTTCATGCAGACGATCGCCGGACCGCGACCGGTGCACACGATCTATCGCCGCATCGGCGACGATTTTCTCGACCCAACCGTGTTCCGCCCCGACAGCCTGCTCGGCGTGCCGGGGCTGATCGGCGCCTGGCGGCGCGGGCATGTGGCGCTGGCCAACGCGGTCGGCACCGGGGTGGCGGACGACAAGGCGATCTACGCCTATATGCCGCGGATCATTCGTTACTATCTCGGCGAAGAGGCGATCCTGCCGAATGTCGAGACGCATATCTGCCGCGAGGCCATGGGGCTCGCCTATACGCTCGATCATCTCGCCGATCTCGTCGTCAAGCCGGTGGGCGAATCGGGCGGCTATGGCATCACCATCGGGCCGCGCGCATCGGTGGCCGAGCTTGAACGGGCGCGAGCGGCGCTCACCGCCGATCCGGCCAACTGGATCAGCCAGCCGATGGTCGGGCTTTCGGTAGGGCCGACGCTCTGCGAGGAGGGCATCCGGGCGCGGCACCTCGATCTCCGCCCCTTCGCCGTGACCGGGCGCGAGACTTGGGTGCTGCCGGGCGGGCTCACGCGCGTCGCGCTCAAGCAGGGGAGCCTGATCGTCAATTCCTCGCAGGGCGGCGGCTCGAAGGATACCTGGGTGTTGGCGGACGGGGCGCCAAACGGGGCGCCGAACGGGGCATCGGCGTGAACCTGGCGCCGCCGCTGCTCGCGCGCTACGCCGAAAGCCTCTTCTGGATGGCCCGCTATCTAGAGCGGGTGGAGAATATCGCGCGGCTGATCGAGGTGACCTACACGTTCGAAAGCCCGGGACGAGAGAGCGAATCCTGGTACGCGCTGGTGCGCATCAACGCCGACGAAGAGAGTTTTTCGCGGGCGCACGGCGTCGCCGACCCTGAGGCGATCAAGCATTTCTACCTCATCGAGGCAGACAATCCGACCTCGATTCCGGCCGCGATCGAGGCGGCACGGACCAATGCGCGCGTGCTGCGGCCGCTGATCAGCACCGAGATGTGGAAGCAGCTCAACCAGTTCCACCATGCGCTCACCGCGATTTCGCCGGCGGAGCTCGAGGGTGATGCGCTCTCGCGCCTCACCGACCGCATCCGCGAGGGCGTGCAGGCGCAGACCGGCATCACCGAGGGCACCTTCTTTCGCGACCAGAGCTGGCATTTCCACGAGCTCGGCCGGCTGATCGAGCGTGCCGATCAGACGACGCGGCTGCTCGACATCAAGTTCCACGTGCTGGTTCCGTACGCGCGCGAGGAGCGGCGCGTGGTGGAACTTACGCAATGGGGCTCGGTGCTGCGCGCGGCGGCCGGGTACCACGCATTCCGGCGCGTCGCACCGGTGGATTTCTCGCCGGCCGATGTCGTCGCCTTTCTGCTTACGGACGGATCCTTCCCGCGCAGCGTGCGGCTCTGCCTCGAGGAGATCGAGCGGCATCTCGTCAGCCTGCGCATCCGATACGGGCTCGGCGGCACGCGAGCGGCGCTCGAGCGGGCGGAGGAGATGCGCGCGCTGATCGGGAGCGCGGAGGTGGAGCGGCTTTCTGCCGGTGGCCTGCATGCGTTCCTCGACAATCTGCAGAGCAAGCTCATCCTGCTCGCCGCGGAGATCGGCACCGCCTTCTTTCGCGACTGGCGGCCGCTCGCTACCGACCCGGCGGGCCAGCAGCAGACGGCCTGAAGCCCGCACCTCGCCCTCACGGGCAAGGCATGGCATGGTTCGGAGATGATGAGGAGACTGTTGAAAGCAGGAGGCTCCGCCCTCCGCACCGACATCCCGACGCGCAGATATGGCGGGGGTGCCGTCGCCGGCAGAGGCGGAGCCTCTGCAATCCGTTTGTCTAGAACTTTGGGGGGTCCAGGGCCCCGGGCCCTGGCAGGAGTGCAGGGGACAGCGTCCCCTGCCGTGGGTCAGCGGCGGAGCCCCCTGGCGATGGTGAAATCAAGCTCGCCCGGTGTGCGCGCTGCTCTGATCGCGATTTGCTTCATCGCGGGTTCGGCGCGGCCCGGCCAGGCTGCGGCAGAAACGACGACGTTTCGATGCACCAACGAGCAAAGCGGTGCAGACTGGACACTGCAGGTCGATTCCGGGAACGGAACGGTTGATGGATATCCGGCAACGATCGGGCAGCGCCTGATCTCCTGGCACAACGCGGCGGATCAGGGTTTCTATACGCTCGACCGGGCTAACGGCGATCTCAAGATCGTGCGCGGCTCGAGCATGGGCGGGTGGGAAATGCACGCCCTCTGCCGCAAGCAGTAAGCGGCTGTTACGGACCGGGTCTGGTCCAGGGGCTTTGCGAAGGCTCGCCGCCCTCGATAACAACCGCCGTTCCGTAGGCCGTCACTTCGTTCATGGCCTGGCCCTGGCCGGAATCGAACTCGCCCGAGTCGAAGCGCATGGCGACGACGGCATTTGCCCCGAGGGAAGCGGCGTGTTCCCTGAGCGCGGCGAGCGCCTCGTCCCTTGTCTGGCTCACCATCTGGGCATAGCCCGTTTGCGAGCCGCCGAAGACCGCGCGGAGGCCACCCAGCATATTGCCGACGATGCTGCGCGAGCGTACGGCGGTGCCATAGACGGGGCCGAGCACGCGGACGATCCGCGCGGCCGGGACATCATTCGTCGTCGTGATCAGGATCTCCGCCATGGCATCGGCTTTCGTTGCGAGGAACGGGTGGAGGCGGGTCGCATAGTGGCGCCGGTCGGGCCGTGAATCGAGGGGCTGGTCGGACCTCCTACAATCCGGATTCTGAGAGGCTGAGGATTGCACGGATGCACGCCGAGGCGCGCGGCAGAATGCTGTCGACGCGAAGAAATTCCTCGGGGCTGTGGGCCTTGCCGCCGATGGGGCCGACCGCGCAGATCGTCGGCGCGCCGACGGCGGCGGTGAAGCCGGAATCGGCGCACCCGCCGGAGAATTCTCCGCGCGTGATGAAGCCGCTGGCTGCTGCGGCTTTCGTGTAGAGCGCGAGCAGGCGCGCGGAGGCCTCGCTCTCAGTGAGCGGCAGGAAGTCGCCGCGGATCTCGATCGTGGCGCTGGTGCCCGGAACGAAGCTTTGCGCGACGAGCGCCTCGATCTTCGCCATCACTTCGTCGCGGTCGGGCGGGTTCACGTAGCGGAGGTCGATCTGGCCTTCGGCCCAGGGTGCGACCGTGTTGACGCTCTGGCCACCGGAGACGAGGCCGATATTGAGCGTGATGCCGCGATCGAGGTCGGTGAGCGCGTGAATCGCCGTGATCTTGCGTGCGAGTTCCTCGATCGCGCTGATGCCGTCCGTGAAATTGCCGCCGGAATGCGCGGCCTTGCCTGCGATGCGCATCACCATGAAGACGCCGCCTTTGCGCCGGCTGACGACATTGCCGGAGAGCCGGCCGGGCTCGCTGTTGAAGACGGCGCGGGCGTCGCGTGCCTCCGCTTCGATGACCGCGCGGCCCTCGGGGCTGCCGATCTCCTCATCGCCGGTGAAGAGCCCGACCAGGGGGCCGGGCGCGCCGCCGCAGCGCGCGAAGGCGGCAAGGATGAACGCGTTCATCACCAATCCGGCCTTCATGTCGGCGACACCCGGGCCGGTCGCGATGCCGTCCATGAGGGTGAATGGCCGGCGGTCGACCTCGCCATCGGGATAAACCGTGTCGCGATGGCCCATCAGCACGATTTTTGCGTTGGCGGTGGCAGCGCCGGCGGCAACGCCAGGGGCAACGAGCGCGCGCAGGCAATCGCCGTGTTTCTTCTGGGGAATGGTCTCGACCACGATGCCGTGGCTTTCAAGGAAATGGCGGAGTGCCGCGCCAACCGCATCGATGCCCGGCTTGTTGTAGCTGCCGCTGTCGATCGAGACGATCTCGCGCAGCAGCGCGATCATGGCGGCAAGCTGCCCATTGAGCCAGGCGATGAGGGGTTCGGCGGGATCGGTCACGGGGATTTTGCTCCAGGCGGTCATGCTCTGGGTCAGCTCATCCGCGGCAGCTGTCAATATCGCGGGCTTCGCTGCCGCAGGCTGCGGCGCTATCGTCGCTTGCGGCGGCAGGGGAGACGGTGACGTGGATGCAACGGTGAGCGAACGCGAGGCATCGTTCCGGGCACGGGCGGAGCGGCACATGCTGCGCTATGGCGGGCATTTCGTGCCGTTCGTGCCGGTGCGCGCTGCCGGCTCGTTCCTCTATGACGAAGCGGGCCGGAAGGTGCTGGATTTCACCTCCGGCCAGATGAGCGCGATCCTCGGCCATGCGCACCCCGAGATCAGCGAGGCGATGGCGAAGGCGAGCCTCACGCTCGACCATCTCTTCTCCTCCATGCTGAGCGCGCCCGTGGTTGATCTCGCGGAGGCGCTGGCGCGGCACGTGCCGGGGCTGCCCAAGGTGATGCTGCTCTCGACCGGCGGGGAGGCGAACGAAGCCGCGATCAAGATCGCGAAGCTGGTGACTGGCGGGTGGGAGGTGGTGGGGTTTGCGCAGTCCTGGCACGGAATGACGGGCGGCGCGGCGGCAGCCACCTACAAGGCGGGAAGGCGCGGCTATGGGCCGGCGGCGGCGGGCTCCTTCGCGATCCCCGCCCCGCTCCCGTTCCGGCCGCGATTCGCGGGCGTGGATTGGCGCGCCGAGCTCGACGACTCGTTCGATCTGATCGACCGGCAGAGCACCGGCAACCTCGCCGCCTTCATCGCCGAGCCAATCCTTTCGAGCGGCGGGATCATCGAATTGCCGGAGGGCTATCTCCGCGCGCTCAAGCAGAAATGCACCGAGCGCGGCATGAAGCTGATCCTCGATGAGGCGCAAACGGGGCTCGGGCGCACAGGAGCGATGTTCGCCTTCGAGCGCGAGGGCATCACGCCCGACATCCTCGTTCTTTCCAAGACGCTCGGCGCGGGGCTGCCGCTCTCGGCGGTGATGACGAGCGAGGCGATCAGCGATGCTTGCGATGCGCGCGATTTCCTCTTCTACACGACGCATGCGAACGATCCGCTGCCGGCGGCCGTGGGGTTGAAGGTGCTGGAGATCGTCGTCCGCGACGGGCTTGCGGCGCGGGCGGAGGCGATGGGGGCGCGGCTCGCGGTGGGGCTGCAGGCGTTCAAGGAGCGCTACGCGTGGATCGGCGATGTTCGTGGCCGCGGCCTTCTGCGCGGCATCGAGTTCGTGAACGAGACAGGCGGGCGCTGCCGGTCGGCCGCGGAGCTTTCGGACGCGGTGACGGACCGCGCGCTCACGCTCGGGCTTTCGGCCAATATCGTGCGCGCCGGATCCTCGGGCGGGGTGATGCGGATCGCCCCGCCGCTCACGGTCTCGGAAGCGGAGATCGACCTCGGAATCGCGCTGCTCGGCGAGGCGATGAACGAGGTGGCGTGAGGCCGCCGCCTACTCCGGCGTTGCGCAGCCGAGAGGATCGCTCATGCTTTCGATCGCGCGGGCAGCGCGGAGCACAAGGTCGTCTCGGTAGAGCGCGGCGGCGATCTGCACCGAGCGCGGCAGGCCAATATCATCCACGCTCAGCGGCACGCTGATCGCGGGCTGGCGGCTCAAATTAAACGTGAAGGTCCAGGGTGCCCATTGCTGCCAGAGCGCGTCCATGGGATTGGTTGTCGGCGCATCCGCAAGCGGGGCACGCATGGGCACGCTCGGGCAGAGCACCAGATCGTAGCTTCTGTGCAGACGCGCCATCGCGTGCGCGACGGAGAGGCGGAGCGATTCGGCGTCGATGAATTCGGCCGCCGTCATGCTGCGCTCACTCGCCGCGACCTCGAGCAGGCCGGGATCGAGCATGCGGCGGCGGGTCTCGGGGAATGACTCGACAAGGCGCGCGAGCGCAACGCCCCAGATCCGCGCGAAAATCGCACGCGTATCAGGAAGGCCGGGATCGGCCTCTTCGACAATCGCGCCGGCCTTGGCGAGCAGATCGGCGGCGTGGGTGAGCGCCTCGCGGCCGGTCGCGTCGAGCGGGGCCTCAAAGCCGGGCGAGGCGAGGAGCGCTACGCGCAACCCTGCCACCCCGTCCTCGATGCCGGCCCGCCAGTCACGCGGATCGTCGGGCAGCGCGTAGGGATCGCGATGGTCGAAGCGCGCGATGACGGAAAGGAGAAGTGCCGCATCGCGGACCGAGCGGGTCATCGGCCCGGCGACGGCGACCGTGGAGAAGGCGCCGAGAGGCCATTGCGGCACGCGCCCAAAGCTCGGCTTCAGGCCGACGATTCCTGACCAGGCGGCGGGAATGCGGATCGACCCGCCGCCGTCCGTGCCGATATGGAGCGGCCCGAAGCCGGCCGCCGCGGCGGCCCCGGCGCCAGCGGAGGAGCCCCCGGGCGTATGGCGTGGGTTCCACGGATTGCGCGTAATGCCGGTGAGCGGACAATCGCCGGGCGACTTCCAGCCGAACTCCGTGGTGGTGGTCTTGCCGATGATGACGGCGCCGGCGGAGCGCAGCGCGAGCGAGACGGGCGAATCCTCGGCGAGGGGATCGAGGGAAGTGAGCCGGCTGCCGCGGCGTGTCGGAAAGCCCGCCAGATCGATGAGATCCTTGATGGTGCAGGGCACGCCATCGATCGGGCTGAGCGGCCTGCCAGCCAGCCAGCGCTGCTCGCTTTCGCGGGCGGTGGCCTCGGCAGCAGGGTTCATCACGACAAAGGCGTTGAGCTGAGGGTTGTGGCGCTCGATGCGCGCGGTTACCGCGGCGAGGGCCTCGACAGGGCTTAGGACACGCCGGGCATAGGCGTCGAGCAGCGCCTCCGCGGTCATCTGGGCGGGACCGGTTACTCCCATGCTCAGACGCGGGTGCGGGCGAGGGCTGCGCCGGCACCGAGTGCCGAGAGCTTTGCCATCGCGATGTCGCGGCGCATCGGCGCCATGCCGCAATTCGTGCAGGGGAAAATCCGTTCCCTGGGAACGAAGCGCGCAGCGGCAAGAATCGTTTCGGCGACGTCCTCAGGTGTCTCCACTTGATCGGAGGCGACGTCGATCGCGCCGACGAGCACGTCCTTGCCCTTGAGCAGGCCGATGAGATCGATCGGCACGTGCGCGTTGCGACATTCGAGCGAAACTTGGTCGATGCGGCTCTCCGCAAGGGCTGGGAAAATCTCCTCGTATTGGCGCCACTCGGCGCCGAGAGTCTTCTTCCAGTCGAGATTGGCCTTGATGCCGTAGCCGTAGCAGATATGCACGGCGGTCTTGCAACGCAGTCCCTCTATCGCGCGATGCAGCGCAGCGATGCCCCATTCTTTCACTGCGTCGAGATAGACATTGAAGGCGGGCTCGTCGAATTGGATGGTATCGACACCGTCCGCTTCGAGACCGCGGGCCTCCTCGTTGAGAAGCTCGGCGAAGCGCATCGCGAGCTTGATGCGGTCATTGTAATGTTCGTCCGCAATCGTATCGACGATGGTCATCGGCCCGGGCAAGGTGAACTTGAGCTTGCGCTTCGTGTGCGCACGGGCGAGACGGGCCTCGGTCGCATGCACGCGGCCGGTGAGATGCGGCTCGCCGGTGACGGTGGGAACCATCGCCTTGTAGCGATTGTCGCGGATTCCCATCTCGACGCGGCGATTGAAATCGATGCCGGCGACGTAGGCGAGGAAGCCATGCACGAAGTGCTGCCGCGACTGCTCGCCGTCGGTCACGATGTCGATCCCGGCATCCTCCTGCTCCTTGATCGCGAGCAGCGTGGCATCGTGCTGCGCATCGGCGAGCGCGGCCCCCGTCAAACGCCAGGGCGCCCAGAGAACGTTCGGCTCGGCAAGCCAGGCGGGCTTGGGAAGGCTGCCGGCGATGGTCGTCTCGAACATCGTCGCCTCGCAACACGGGAATGGCAGATTTATACCCGCCGGCTTGCGGGCGAGGAAGGCGGGGTTATGTTCAGGCGGACCGCAAGGGAAGCATCGGCATGAACGATACTGTCTCCGCCCCCGAACCCTGGCAATGGCCCGAGGAGACGTGGCGTCGCATCGTTGGCCGCGCACGTGCCGGGCTCAGCCTCAAGCCCGCGCACTGGCCGAACGGCGCGCGCTGCGCAGTCGGATTTTCCTTCGATGCCGACCACGACACGATCCCGTTGCGTGACGCTGATGAAAGCCCGATGCGTATCAGCCAGGGGCAATACGGCTCACGTCAGGCGGTGCCGCGCATCCGCCGCCTGCTGGCGCAGGAGGAAGTGCCGGCGACTTTCTTCTATCCCGCGGTCTCGGCTTTGCTCTATCCGGATGAGGTGCGCGGGCTGGCGACAGAAGGCCACGAGATCGGCATCCATTCCTGGATCCATGAGCGCAACACAACGCTGCCGCTCGAGGCGGAGCGTGATCTTTCGCTGCGCGCGGCCGATGTTCTGGCGAAGCTGGCGGGCCGCGAGCCGGTGGGCATGCGCACGGCAAGCTGGGATTTCTCGCCCAACACCCTCACGATCATCCGCGAGATGGGATTGCTCTACGATTCAAGCCTGATGGCCGACGACGATCCGTACGAGCTCGTGGAAGACGGCACACCCACCGGAATCGTCGAGCTGCCGCCGGAATGGATCCGCGACGACGCGGTCTATTTCAACATGGTGCGCTTCAGCGGATTGCGACCCTATACGCCGCCTTCTTCCGTGGAGGAGATTTTCCGCGCCGAGTTCGACGGCGCCTGGGAAGAGCGCGGTCTCTATATTCTCACCATGCATCCGCATATCAGCGGCCACCGCTCGCGCATGCCTGTGCTCGCACGGCTGATTGCGCACATGAAGGCGAAGGGCGGCTGCTGGTTCGCAACGCACGAGCAGATCGCGCGCTGGTGCACGGAGCAGGCGGCATAACGCCGAGGCGGGTTCCACAGCTCATGGAGGCCCGGTTTCGTTCTCGGTCGTGGCCGAGATTCAGGAGGTGTCCGCAATGAAGCTTTCAAAGCTGGGCGTATGGGCGGGGATGGACGGATTCACGGCTGAGGAGGCAGCGGCATTCGCAAAGCGCGTGGAAGCCTGGGGCTACGGCGCGCTCTGGATTCCGGAAGCGACGGGGCGGAACAGCTTTGTACTCGCCGCCTGGCTGCTCGCCAACACGACGAAGCTCGTCATCGCGACGGGTATTGCCAATATCTATGCGCGCGATTGGGTCGCTGCCGCCAGCGCCCAGAAGGCGCTGAATGAGCAATCGGGCGGACGCTTTCTCCTCGGGCTCGGCGTGTCCCACGTCCCGCTCGTCGAAGGTTTTCGCGGCCAGCACTATGGCAAGCCCGTTGCGACCATGCGTGCCTATCTCGAGGGCATGAAGAACGCGCGTTATACCGCCCCGCCGCCGCCCGAGCCGCCCAAAACCGTCATCGCCGCGCTGGGCCCGAATATGCTGGCGCTCGCTGCCGAGCAGGCGGACGGTGCCCATCCCTACAATGTCACGGCCGAACATACGGCGGAGGCGCGCAAGATCCTCGGGCAAGCCAAGTGGCTCTGCCCCGAGCAGATGGTCCTGGCCGAAACCGATCCCACGAAGGCGCGAGCCAAAGCGCGAGAGACCCTCGCCATTTATCTTTCGCTGCCGAATTATCTCAACAATTGGAAGCGTCTCGGCTTCACAGAATCGGATTTCGCCGATGGCGGGTCCGACCATCTCATCGACGCCACCGTCGCATGGGGCAACGACGAGGCGATCCGCGCGCGCCTTGAGGCCCACTGGAATGCTGGGGCCGATCATGTCTGCATCCAGGCCCTGGGCACTGCCGGTACGCCGATGCCCGGTCCCGATGAAGAACTGCTGAAGCGTTTCGCGCCGGGGCCTGACAAAAACCGGCGCTAGAGCGGTTTCCGTTCGCTCTGGCTCTCGGAAACCACTCTCGCTCATTGTTTTCCCGAGCAGATTCACGCGATCAGCCGATCCCGGCTGATCGCGATCTGCTCTAGCTCATCCAGTTGCCGCCATCCACGTTGAGCGTTTGTGCAACCACGTACTCAGCATCGTCGGAGGCGAGGAAGACAGCCGCGCCTGCGAGATCGTTGGGCCGGCCCATGCGGCCATAAGGAACGGCCTCGCCGACGAGGCGCTTCTTCTCGCCGATCGGCCGATCCTCGTAGCGGGCGAAGAGCGCGTCCACTTCCGCCCACATCGGCGTATCGACCACACCCGGCGCGATGCCGTTGACGCGCACGCCTTTGCGGATGAGATCGAGCCCGGCTGACTGGGTAAGGCTGATGACGGCGGCCTTGCTCGCGCAATAGACGCCGACCAGCGCCTCGCCGCGTCGCCCGGCCTGGGACGCGAGATTGATGATGGCGCCGCGGCGCTGATGGGCGATCATCTGCCGCGCTGCCGCCTGCAAGGTGAAGAGCAGGCCTTTCACGTTGATGGCGAAAACACGGTCGAAGCTTTCCTCGGTGATCTCGAGAATCGGCGCCATGTCGAAAACGGCCGCATTATTGACGAGAACGTGGAGCCCGCCTCGGCTTTCCGTGAATTGGACAAAGTGCACGATTGACGAAAGGTCACCAACGTCGAGTCGGCAGGCGTGGGCACCGCGCCCGATCGCATCGGCTGTCTTCGCTGCCGCGTCCTCGGAGATGTCGGCGATGCAGACGCGTGCGCCCTCGTCCGCGTAACGCTCGGCGATGGCGCGGCCGATGCCGCCGGCGCCGCCGGTGACGGCCGCGTAGCGGCCCGCGAGCCTGCCGCTCATCGTCCGCCTACCAGCAGCAATAACCGCCGTCTGCAAGGACGATCGAGCCCGTCATCAGGCTCGCCGCATCGGAAGCGAGGAACAGCACCACCGAAGCAATTTCGTCCGGGCGGCCGACACGGCGCATCGGCGTCATCTCGATCCAGACCCGATAGAGCTCGGGATCCTCCATTCCGAAGCGGGTGAGTGGCGTGTCGATATAGGTCGGCGCGACCGCGTTTACCCGCACGCCGCGATCGGCCCATTCGGCGGCGAGCGAGCGCGTCAGGTGATGCACGGCTGCCTTCGAGGCGTTGTAGTAGCTTTGCTTCTGCGGCTTGTTGACGATGTAGCCGGACATAGAGCCGATATTGACGACTGCGCCGCGGCCGCGCGCGAGCATTTCGGCGCCAAAGGCGCGGGCGCACCAGAAGGTGCCGTTGAGGTTGACATCGAGCACATTCAGCCAATGCTCATCCGCCACCTCTTCGGCGGCCGTGCCGGAGCGGGCAATACCGGCGTTGTTGACGAGAATGTCGATCGCACCGAGGCGAGCGTTGAGCTCCTTGGCGGCGGCGCGCACGGCCTCGGGGTCGGTCACATCGAGATGGACCGCCTCGGCCGCATGGCCGGCTCCGGCAAGCACTGCCTTGCCTTCGGCCGCGACCGCCTCTTCGATATCGGCGATGACGACACGCGCGCCGGCCTCAGCGAGTGCTTGTGCGCAGGCGAGGCCGATGCCGCGCCCGCCGCCGGTGACCACAGCTCCGCGCCCTGCGAGGTCGTATTTTTGGAGGTACATGCGGGGTCCTTTCGCAAGCGACGAATCTCAGGTCGGGGAGAGGTGGAAGAGCGCGTCGCCCGCCGTGTCGAACAGGCTGCCCCGGTCGGGATGGAGCGCCAGGGAAACGGTTTCGCCCTGGCGGACGCGAGAAAGATCGTCGGTGCGGACGATGACCGTGCCGCCGCTCGATTCCTTTACATAGACCAGGGTCTCGACGCCGAGATGCTCGACGACATCGACAACGCCGCGAAGCGGACCGGATTCGACAAAGCGCAGATGCTCAGGCCGAACGCCGAGCGTGACCGCGGCACCCGGGGCGATCGCGAGCGCAGGCGCTGGAGAAGGGAATGCAAGCACGCGGTCGGGCGCAAGCTCGAGCGTCGTTTCCCGGGGGCCGATCGCAACCGCGCGAGCCGAAAGGAAATTCATCTTTGGCGAACCGATGAATCCGGCGACGAAGAGGTTGGCCGGTCGATGATAAAGCTCGAGCGGCGTGCCCACCTGCGCGACCCGGCCGCCTTCAAGGACGACGATACGGTCGGCCATCGTCATCGCTTCGACTTGGTCATGCGTCACGTAGATCATCGTCGCGGCAAGTGCTTGGTGCAGCTTGACGAGCTCCGTGCGCATCTGCACGCGCAGCGCCGCGTCGAGGTTGGAGAGCGGTTCGTCGAAAAGGAACCCCTTCGGGCTGCGCACGATCGCGCGGCCGATGGCGACGCGCTGGCGCTGACCGCCCGAGAGCATGCGCGGCCGGCGGTTGAGCAACGGCTCGAGCTGAAGGACGCGCGCGGCTTCCTGTACCTTCTCCGCGATCTCCGCCTTCGGCGCGCCCGCCATCTTGAGCGCGAAGCCCATGTTGCCGGCGACTGTCATGTGGGGATAAAGGGCGTAAGATTGAAACACCATCGCAAGCCCGCGCTTGTCAGGCGGAACGGCATTGGCGCGCGCGCCGTCGATGAAGAGCTCTCCCGAGCTGATATCCTCAAGCCCGGCGATCATGCGCAGCAGCGTTGTCTTTCCGCAACCGGAAGGGCCGACGAAGACGACGAACTCGCGGTCCTCGACAGTGAGATCGACGGATTTCACTGCTTCGAAGCCACCGTAGAATTTTCCGACTTTCCTGAGCTCGAGCTTGGCCATGATACTATTTCACCGCGCCGACGGTAAGCCCGCGCACGAGCCGGCGCTGGGCAAGGCAGCCGAAAAGGAGGATCGGGGCCACTGCCAGCACCGAAGCTGCGGAAAGCTTGGCCCAGAAGAGTCCCTCAGGCGCCGAATAGCGGGCAATGTAAGCGGCAAGCGTGCCGGCATGGGCGGCGGTGAGGTTGATGCTCCAGAAAGCCTCATTCCAGGAAAGAATGATCGCAAGCAGCGCGGCCGAGGCGATGCCGGGCGAAGCGAGCGGCAGAAGCAGATGCATCATTTGCTTCCGCGGACCGACGCCGTCCATATGCGCGGCCTCGAGGATATCGCGCGGGATATCACGGAAGAAGGAGAAGAGCATCCAGACAACGATCGGCAGGTTCATCAGCGTATCGACGATGACGAGGCCCTCGACGGTATCCAGCAGGCCGGTGTCGCGGAAAATGAGATAGATCGGCACGAGCACGCCGACTGGCGGCAGCATCTTCGTCGAGAGCATCCAGACCAGCAGGTCCTGCGTGTGCCGTCCAGGCTGGAAGGCCATCGCGTACGCGGCGGGAAAAGCGATGAGGATCGCGAGCACCGTGGAGCCGAGGCTGACGATGATGCTGTTGAGAGCAAAATGCAGATAGCCGGACTGGGCAAGCGCTGCGGCAAAGCTCGAGAGCACGGGCCTGAAGAGAAGGAGCGGGGGAATGGCGATGGCCTCGGACTCGGTCTTGAAGGCGGTGATCGCCATCCAGAGGATCGGAAAGACCATGAGGAAAGCCACCACCCAGGCGGCGATCGTGCCGGGAAGCGAGGCGCGCTGCTCGTTCATGGCCTGCTACGCCTCCAGGTTGCGCGCGACCGCGCGCATCAGGAAGAAGGCGACGATGTTGGCGAGCACGATCGCAAGCACGCCAGCGGCCGAGGCGCCGCCGATATCGAAATTGAGCAGGGCGCGGATATAGATAAGATAGGTGAGGGTGGTGGTCGCCTCGCCGGGCCCGCCCGCGGTGGTGGTGAGGATCTCGGCAAAGATGGAGAGGAGAAAAATAGACTCCATCATGATGGTGATAGCGGCGGGTCGCGCGAGGTGCGGCAGGACGATATAGATCACGCGGTTGGTCGGGCCTGCGCCGTCCATGCGCGCCGCCTCAAGCTGCTCGGGATCGAGCGATTGCAGCGCGGTGAGCAGGATCAGCGTCGCGAAGGGCGTCCATTCCCACGCGACGATCACCATCAGCGCAAGCATCGGGACATGCGTGAACCAAGCGATCGCGGGTAGGCCGGCGAGATGGAGCAGCCAGGCGATGAAGCCGTTCAGCGGATCGAAGAGGAGATTTTTCCAGATCAGCGCTGCGACCGGCGGCAGCACGAAGAAAGGTGCGATCACCATCAGCCGCGCCGCTGCCCGACCGGGAAAATTCTGGTTCAGAAGCAGTGAGAAGACCGTTCCGAGCACGATGGTCACGGCAAGCACGCCGAGCACGAGCACGAGCGTGTTGAGGATGGCGGTCCAGAAGGATGGATCGGAGAGGAGGTACTCGTAGTTCCTGATGCCGACGAAGCCGTTCCGCTCGGGATAGAGAAGATTATAGCGCCGGAACGAATAGACGAGCGTCATCGCGAGCGGCACGAAAGCCCAGACGGCGAGCAGGCCCACCGCGGGCGAAAGCATGAGCCAGGAAAGGCGGCGGCGCGCGGGCGCAAGCGAGCCCGCCGCGATCGCCTCGCCAGAGAGTGTGGTTGCGTCCATCATGTGCCAAGCGATGCCGCCCGCCGCGCGGGGCGCGGCGGGCGGCGCGCCCTGTTATTGCAGGTAGCCTGCCTCGGTCATCGAGCGTTTTGTCGAGGCCTGGGCGTCGGCAAGCGCCTGGCTCACGCTCGTCCGCCCGGCGAGCGCCGCGGCGATGTCCTGGCCGACGGTGGTGCCGATCCCCTGGAACTCCGGAATTCCCACGAACTGCACGCCGGTATAGGGCACCTGCGGCAGGGTGGGGTGCTCGGGATCGGCGGTCAGGATCGATTGCTCGACCAGTGGCGCGAAGGGCGCGGCCTTCAGATAGTCCGGATTCTTGTAGGTGGACTCGCGGGTTCCGGGCGGAGCTGAAACCCAGCCGTCGGTCGTGCCGACGAGGTCGATATAGGATTTCGAGGTCGCCCAGGTCAGGAACTTCTTGGCGTCCGCTTCCTGACGCGAGGTCGATGGAATGGCGAGGGCCCAGGACCAGAGCCAGTGCGCACCGTGCGGCGTCACGGCGACGGGCGCGGGAGCGACGCCGACATCGGCCGCAACCTTCGATTTCGAGGGATCGTAGAGATAGCCGGCGGCAACCGTGGCATCGATCCACATGCCGCACTTGCCGGTCGAGAAGAGGGCGAGGTTCTCGGTGAAGCCGTTGGAGGTGGCGTTCGGCGGCCCGTCACGCTTCATCAGATCGACATAGAAACTGATCGCCTTCTCCCACGGGGCACTGGTGAGCTGCGGCTCCCACTGCATGTTGAACCAGGCGCCGCCGAATGTGTTCACGAGGGTGGTGAGAAAGGCCATGTTCTCACCCCAGCCGGGCAGGCCGCGGAGGCAGATGCCATAGACACCCTTGGCGGGATCGTTGAGCTTGTCGGCAAATTTCGCGATATCGTCATAGTTGGGCTGGGCGGGCATGGTCAGGCCCGCGGCCTGAAAGAGGTCTTTGCGGTAATAGGTCATCGAGCTTTCGGCATAGAAGGGCACGGCATAAAGCGTGCCCTTGTAGGAGAGCCCGGCGCGGACGCTCGGAAAAATATCATTCATGTCGTAGGAGGCGCCGAGATCTCCGATCGGGTCGAGCCAGCCGTTCTTAGCCCATTGCGGCGTTTCGAACGTCCCGATGGTGACGATATCGAAGGTGCCCGACTTGGTCGCGATATCGGTGGTGACGCGCTGGCGCAGCGTGTTCTCGTCCAGCACCACCCAGTTGAGGTTGATGCCGGTCTCCTTGGTGAAGGCGGGCGAGAGCTTCTGCATGATCAGCATGTCGGGGTTGTTCACCGTCGCGATGGTGAGCGTGGCTGCATCGGCCCCGCCGCCGGCGCTGAACAGGATGGCTGAGGCAAGGGGGGCGGCCAGCAGCAGGGCGCGCGGGAGCCGGGTCTGCGTCGGGGTCTGTTCCATTGTGCGTCTCCTCCGAGAGGCGGCGGGCCGGGAGGGCCCCTCGTTCTTGCTTATGATTTGAAGGTAGATTGCTTTCGTTTGGAAAGTCAATTCGTTTTCGCCAGCGCCCTCACGCCGGCGCAGAGCGGGCGATCAGGGCTTGCATCTCGACAAGGGTGGAAATGCCCTCCATGGCGCCCCGGCGGCTCACCGCGAGGGCGCCGGCGGCATTGGCATTGCGCAGGCAAGCCTCGATTTCCATGCCCTGGCGGAGGCAGGTAATGAAGGTGGCACCGAAGCAGTCCCCGGCGCCGGTGGGGTCGATCTCGGTGACCTTGTAGCCCGGCATGTCGATCGCCCGCGTCGCGTCGTAATAGCTCGCGCCGCGCGCCGCACGCTTGACGACGATCGCCGAGATGCCGAGCGCGAAGAGCGCTGCGATCGCCTCCTCCTCACTTCGCGACGCCGTCGGAATGAGAAGCTCGGGTCCGCTCGGGAGGAAGATGTCGCAGTCCTGCAGCATCAGCTCGACGCCGGCGCGCATCTCGGCAATATCCATCATTTCCTTGCGGATATTGGGATCGAAGGAAACCGTGGCGCCGTTCGCCTTGACGATCTCGATCGCCTTCCTCACCTCGTCGATGAGATGGAAGGAGAAAAGCGACGAACCCATGATGTGGAAATGCCCGCATTCGGCGAGCAGCGCGCGGGCCGGCGCATCGAGCTCGATCCGGCCGGCGGCGCTGCGGGCAAGATTGAAGAGGAAATCGCGCTCGCCGTCCTCGCGATAGCGAACGAAGGCCGTGGCGGTGACATGATCGTCATGGACGCGGACAGCGCTCACATCGACCCCGTCGCGCTTCAGCCGCTCGACGGTGAGCCAGCCGAAATCGTCATCGCCGATGCCGGCAATGATGCCCGCCGGGTGGCCGAGCCGTGCAACCTGGGAGACGAAGATCGCGGGCGCTCCGCCGGGGAAAGGCCCCTTGAGATTGAGCGGCTCATGGAAGCCGCGCCCGCGCTCCACCGCCATGATATCGACGAGCACCTCGCCCATGGTGACGATCTTTCCGGGCTTGATCGGCGGTAGGGTCATGGCTGTGGCTCGGGCTGAAAGCGTGAGAAATGGGCGGCCGAGCCGGGCTCGCCGCCGGCGAGGCGGAAGCCTCCGCCGGCAAGGACCTCGCGGGCGCTCGCACTCGGCGGGGTCGGAAAGATCGCGTCGGTGAGAAGCGAGAGCGGGATCTCGGAAGGCCGCCTCTCCAGCGAAAGGGTGGTGCGCTCGACGAGCGCGATGCGCCGGGCGGCGCGCCGCGAGGCCGCCGTGCAGAAACGCTCGGCGGGCTTCGAGCGGAGAAGGAGATTGCCGTCACTGCTCAGCATCTCGGCCTGCATGACGAAATGGGTGACGGGAATGAATTCGAGGCCGCGCAGTGCAAGCGAGCCCTCGAGCGAGGCGGCATCGGCACCGATCTCGCCGCCGAGCACATGAACGCGGCCATCGAGCAGCATCCTGGCGAGCGGGACAGCGTCGAGCGAGGCAAGAACCACCGAAAGTCCAGGGATCTCGGCGAGCAGTGGAATGATCTGGGCCGGAAGCTCGCCATGGCCGACGAGCACGGTCTGATCCGCTTCGATGACGCTGCTCGCAAGCCGCAGCATCGGCAGCGCCTGGGACTTGGCGAGTGGAGCCATGGGCGGGCGCTCGCGCTGCTGCGTGCCCTTGGCGGCGATCGCCTTGCCGAAACTGCGAACGAGCAGGCCCTGCTCTTCAAGATAATTGAGATCGGCACGGATGGTCACGGCGGAGACGGCGAGCGCCTCGCTCAGCTCGTCAACGCGCATCTGGCCATGCCGGCGGATCCATTCGGCGATCTTGAGGCGGCGCTGAAGCACGGCACTCCGGTTTCCGTTGGGACTCCCGATGGCCACCGGCGCGATGGTCACAGGAAGGTTCTCGCGGACGCCCGGTACAGGGCGGGCGGGCGGGGTGCTGCGATCGTGTCCGGCATGAGTGAAGCGACGTTTCCTTCCCCAGAGCGTGATGACCGGAGGCGGAATCGCCGGAGGTCCGAATCACGCGAGAAGACATCAGACCCCTTCTTCGGGGCTTGGCCTCACCGGTGCGACCGCTGCGACAAACGCCCTTGTATTGCGAAAGCATCTAGCTTTCAAGGCGAAAGCACGCCCCGACCGGAGCGGGGCCTCCCGCATCGCGATATAAAGCGGCACCCTCGAGCGAACCCGCGGGACGGAAAGGACACTGCCCCCATGCTTTTCGACTTCGACCGGATCAGCGCAGAGAACCGCTACAAGCTCCTTGTCTCGACTGTGGTGCCGCGGCCGATCGCCTGGGTCGTCTCCGTTGATCTCGAAGGGCGGGTGAACGCCGCGCCCTTCTCGTTCTTCAACGCCGTCTCCGGCGACCCGCCGATCATCGTGATCGGGGTCGGCGGGCGGGAGCCGGGGGTGAGCAAGGATACGGCGGTGAACATCCGCAACACGCCGGAATTCGTGGTCAATCTCGTCAGCATGGCGTGCGCCGAGCCCATGAACGTGACGGCGATCGAATGGGGGCCGGAGGTGCGCGAGCTCGAGGAGGCGGGGCTCACCCCCGTTTCCTCCGCGAAGGTGAAGCCGCCGCGCATCGCCGAAAGCCCGGTCGCCCTCGAATGCATCAAGCACGTGACCGTGGAGCTCCCCGGCGACCGCTCGGTGGTCTTCGGTCGGGTGGTGGCGATGCACGTGCAGGACGACGCGGTGCTGGACGTGGCGAAGTGCTATATCGATACGCCGAAGCTCGACCTGATCGGGCGGATGCACGGGCGCGGCTGGTACACGCGCACGCGCGATCGTTTCGAAATGCCGCGCATCACAGTGGATGAATGGGAGCGCCGGGCAAAAGCCGCGGAATGAAGGGATGACAGGGCGCCTGCTGATCGTGGCCGGGATCGGCCTCGTTCTCCTCGGCCTTCTTTTCCCCCTGCTCGGCCATCTGCCCGGCGATCTCCGCTTCGGGCGCGGCTCGGTGCGGGTCTATCTGCCGCTCGGCTCGTGCATCCTCGTCTCGGTGCTGCTCTCGCTCGTGCTGTCAGCCGTGATGTGGTTCTGGCGACGATAGCCAGGGGCTCTGCCCCCGACCGATTAAAGCCGAAACAGGCGGGTCCTGTGATCGTAGGAAAAAATGTCCGCGTACCGGCCCCAGTTCGTCACGGCGGTGAGCGTGTGCTCGGCCTCACCCGGGCTCAAATGATCCTCGAGCTCTTCGAGAAAGCGGCTGCGCGGCGCTTCGTGGCCAGGACGCTCCTCGAGCACCCGGCGGATGAAAGCCGCAAGCGGCACCGAGCGCAGAAGATGCTCCGCGAAAACGCTGCTGCGGTCCTGGATGCTTGCCGCGGCAAGCGCGCGCCCGGAGGCGGTCAGGCGCAGCGTGGCATCGTGGAACTCCACGAACCCCAGCATCCGCGCTACCTCCGCCACGCGGAAGAGGCCGGCGACATTGAGGCTGAGGCGGGCCACGAGCGCCGATAATTCAGCGGTGCCGTCGAAAGGTGCGCCGCCGAGAGTGTCCGCGAGGCCGACGATCCGGGTGGCCGAGATCACCGGCAGCCAGCTCGTGAGCGTCGCCGTTCCCGCCGCAACTTTCGCATTGCGCTGCGGCGCGGGACCGGCGGTCATGCGCGCGTAGATATCCTCGACGATCTCACGGAACGCGGGCGCAAGCCGCTCGCGCGGATGCGGAAGCCCCACCGCGATCTCGGCGCTGATATGTCCCGGATGAGGCGACATCACCAGGATGCGGTCGCAGAGGGACACGGCCTCCTCGATATTGTGCGTCACCATCAGGATGGCGCGAATCCCGAGCTTCCCCTCAGACCAGAGATCCATGAGGTCGGAGCGGAGCGTCTCGCCGGTGAGCACGTCGAGGGCGGAGAACGGCTCGTCCATCACGAGAATCTCCGGCCCGACCACGAGCGCGCGGGCAAAGCCGACGCGCTGGCGCATGCCGCCCGAAAGCTCGCGCGGATAGGCATTCTCGAAGCCGTCGAGCCCGATGAGCGCGATCGCCTCCTCGGCCCGCCGCGCCGCCTCGCGCTCGGGAACCTGCTCGGCAACAAGCCCCGCCTTGACGTTCTCGAGCACGGTCAGCCAGGGGAAGAGGGCGAAGGTCTGAAAGACCATGGCAATGCCCTTGGTCGGCGCATCGACCGGCCTGCCGCGATAGAGGATCTCTCCTTGTGTCGGGCGCATCAGGCCCGTAACGATCCGGAGCAGGGTCGATTTGCCGCAGCCCGAGCGCCCGAGCAGGCCCACGATCTCGCCCGCGGCGAGGGTGAAATGAATATTCTGCAGAACGATCTGCGGCTCCCCCGACGGGCGCGGGAATTCGCAGCCGACGCCGTCCGCCTGGAGCAGCAGCGCGCGTTGCGCCGGCATGTCCATCAGTCGAGCCGGAAATGCCGCTCGCCGAAAGCGTAGAGCGGACGCCACAGCACCCGGTTGAAGAAAACGACGAAGACGGACATGACGGCGACGCCGAGCACGATGCGCGGATAATCCCCCATCGCGGTCATCCGCGCGATGTACGAGCCGAGCCCCTGCGCTGAAAGCGTGCGGTTGCCCCAGGAGACGGTCTCGGCGACGATGCTCGCATTCCACGCCCCGCCCGAGGCGGTGATCGCGCCGGTGACGAAATAAGGAAAAATGCCCGGCAGCACGGCCTGCCGCCACCATTGCCAGCCGCGGAAGCGGAACTCGGACGCCGCTTCGAGAAGGTCGGTCGGAAAGGCGGTCGCGCCCGCGATCACGTTGAAGAGGATGTACCACTGGGTGCCGAGGATCATCAGCGGGCTCAGCCAGATATCGGGATCGAGCCGCCATCGCAAAATAAGGAACACGGCCGGCGGAAAGAGGAGATTGGCGGGAAAGGCGGCGAGGAACTGCGCCAGCGGCTGCACCCGCTCGGCAAGCCGCGGCCGCAGCCCGATCATCACGCCGAGCGGAACCCAGAGCAGCGCTGCGAGCACGATCAGGATGATCACGCGAAGCAACGTGTAGGAGCCAAGCCGAAAGGTGGTTGCGACGTCGGACCATTGAAGCTCGCTTCCCGCGAAGCGGACCAGGAAGAAGCCCGCCCGAAGCAGCGCAGCGAGCACGGCTCCGTACCAGAGCATGTCCAGAATCCTGCTCTGCGGGCGCGCGGGATGCGGCGGCGGGTTGAGAAGCCGCGCCCGCAGAAGCCAGTCCAGCAATCCCGTCACCGGCAAGCTTAACCAATGGATCAGCCGCGAGCGGCGGAGAAGCTGGAGGAACCATGAATGAGAGGATTGCCGCACGGCCTGCTCGACGCGGAACATATCGGCCCATGCGACCAGCGGGCGGAAAAGGAGCTGGTCATACGCAATGATCACGACGGTCATGGCGAGAATGGCCCAGCCGACAGCGCGAAGATCTTCGCGCTCGATCGCCACCGCCACGTAAGAGCCGACGCCTGGCAGTGCGATCGAATGGCTACCGACGGCAATCGCCTCCGAGGCGACGACGAAGAACCAGCCGCCGGACATGCTCATCATCATGTTCCAGACCAGGCCCGGCATCGCGAAGGGCACTTCCAGGCGCCAGAATCGTTGCCATGCCGGAAAACGGAATTCGCTCGCCGCCTCGTCGAGATCGTGCGGCACGGTGCGGAGCGCCTGGTAGAAGCTGAACGTCATGTTCCAGGCCTGGCTCGTGAAGATCGCGAACACGGCGGCCAGCTCCGCCCCAAGCACCCGGCCCGGGAAAAGGCTGAGGAAGAAGACGACGGTGAACGAGAGATAGCCGAGGACCGGCACGGACTGGAGAATGTCGAGCAGCGGGATCAATACGGGCTCGGCACGACGGCTCTTCGCGGCAATCGTTCCATAGACGAAGGTGAAGACGAGCGAAGCCGCCATCGCCGCGAGCATCCGGAGCACGGTGCGGAGCGCGTAATAGGGAAGCCACGCCGGATCGAGGCTGATCGGGCGGCCGGTGATGCTGGCAAGCGGTGCGAACGTGCCCGCCGAGCCGAGCGCGATGGCCGCGCAGACGGCAAGCACGAGGATCGCGGCCAGCGCCTCCGCGAGCGGGCGGAACCGCCCGGGAACGAGCCCGGCGCCAGGAACGAATACGAGCGGCATGGGCGGGACTCGACCGTCTCTCCTCAGGGGCTGCGTTGATCGAGGTCAAGGCGGGCCGTCGCGGCCGGGATTGTCATCGAATCGACCCCATGTTTGCGTGACCGTGAGCACCCGTCTTCAGGAGCTTGCCGCTCCGCCCATCGTTCCAGCCGGCCTCGCGACGGCGGAGGTCGCACGCCTGCGCGCGGAATTCGGCCCGAACGCGATCAGCGAAGAGAAGGTACGCCCTCTCGCGCAGATCGGCCATCATTTCTGGGCCCCCGTGCCGTGGATGCTCGAGGCGACGATCGTGCTGCAGATCGCGATCGGCGAGCGGCTCGAGGCGCTGATGATCGCGACATTGCTGATCCTGAATGTGGGGCTCGGCGTTTTCCAGGAGGGGCGGGCCAATGCGGCCTTGGCCCTCCTGAAGCGCCGCCTCGCGCTCCAGGTGCGCGCCCGGCGCGATGGCGCATGGCGCGACGTGCCGGCGGCCGATCTCGTTCCCGGCGACATCGTTCAGGTCTCGCTCGGCAATGTCGTTCCCGCCGATCTTCGGATCGTGAGCGGCTCGCTCCTGCTCGACCAATCGATGCTCACCGGCGAATCCGTCCCCGCCGAGACCGAAGCCGGAGGCATCGCCTATGCCGGCAGCCTCGTCCGCCGCGGCGAGGCGGTCGCGGAAGTCGCCGCGACCGGCACGCGCACCTATTTCGGCCGCACCGCCGAGCTCGTCCGCATCGCCCATGTCGAAAGCGCGGAACAGAAGGTGGTGCTCGGAATCGTGCGCAACCTCACCGTGGTCAATTTCGCCATCGTCGTCGTCATGGTGGCCTATGCGCATGTCATCGGCATGGGTGTTGCGGAGATCATTCCGCTCGTGCTCACGGCCATGCTTTCGGCCGTGCCGGTCGCCCTGCCCGCCACTTTCACTCTCGCCGCCGCCCTCGGCGCAAAAACCCTGGCACTCAAAGGCGTGCTGCTGACGCGGCTTTCGGCGCTGCACGAGGCAGCGATGATCGACGTGCTCTGCGCGGACAAGACCGGCACGCTGACGGAGAACGCGCTCGCGGTGAGCACGGTCCGCCCGGCCCGGCCCGGCTGTAATGAAGACGACGTTCTTTCCTACGCCGCGCTCGCGAGCTCGCCCGACGGTGGAGATCCGATCGATTCCGCCATCCGCGCGCTCGCCGCCGCGCGCAAGAGCGAAGCGGCCGGGCAATTCACATTGCAGCGCTTCACCCCGTTCGATCCCGCGGTGAAGATGGCCGAAGCGATCGTGAACGCGCGCGGGCGCGAGATCCGCGTGGTCAAAGGCGCGCCCTCGGTCGTCGCGGCCATCGCGCCCCTCCCGCCCGCGGCTGCCGCCGATCTCGACTCCTTCACACGCGCCGGCCACCGCACCATCGCCGTCGCCGTGGGGCCGCGGGACGCGCTCGAAACGATCGGGCTGATCGCCTTCAGCGACCCGCCGCGCGCGGACTCGGCCGGCCTGCTCACCGAGCTCCGCTCCCTTGGCGTCGCGACCGTCATGGTCACAGGCGATGCCGCCGCCACCGCCGCCACCGTCGCGCACGCGATCGGGCTCGAAGGCTCCGTATGCCCGCCGGGACAAATCCCCGAGCGCGTCTCCGCGTCCGACTTCGCCGTCTATGCCGGCGTGTTTCCGGAGCAGAAGTTCCGCCTCGTCAAATCGTTCCAGCGCGGCGGCCACGCGGTCGGCATGTGCGGAGACGGGGCGAACGATGCGCCGGCCCTGCGCCAGGCCCAGATGGGCATCGCCGTCTCGACGGCGACCGACGTCGCCAAGGCCGCGGCCGGCATGGTGCTGACGGAGCCCGGGCTCGGCGGAATCGTGACCGCGATCAAGGAAGGCCGCGCCGCGTTCCAGCGCATTCTCACCTACACGCTGACGCTTCTCATCAACAAATGCGTGACCCTGGTGGTGCTCGGCCTCGGCCTCGTCGTGACGCGGCACGCGGTGCTCACACCGCTTTTGCTCGCGCTCTCGATGCTCACCAATGACTTCGTGACCATGTCCCGCACGGCGGACCGCGCCGCGCCCTCGCCCTATCCCAATGCCTGGCGCATCCGCAATCTCGTCCTCGCCGCGATCCCGCTCGCTCTCTTCAAGCTTCTCTACTGCATGCTGGTGCTCGCGGCCGGCTGGTATCTGGCGCACTTCACTCCACGCCAGATGCAGACATTGATCTTCGCGACCCTCGTGTTCGCGAACCAGGCGGTGATGTTCGTCACGCGCGAGCGGGTGCGCCTCTGGCGCTCGCACCCGGCGCCGATCATCCTGCTCGCTTCGGCGGGCGACTTCGCGGTGGTGAGCACGCTGGCCGCATGCGGCGTGCTGATGAGCGCGCTGCCGCTCCTTGCCGTGGCACTTCTTCTTCTCGCCACCATCGGCTTTGCCCTGACCATAGACTGGGGCAAAAGCGCGATCTTCACGCGCATCAGGATCGACTGAACCTTCTTTTTCTTCAGAAAAAGATTTTTTCCCGTTTGCCGGACCCGGCCCCACCCCGGGACTCCGAAGGGAAAACGGGGAAAAGTTCTTTGGTTCTTTCCTTCAAGAAAGAACAATCTTCGTCGCTCATCGCATGAAGGGTCCTGGCGCCCTAGGCCACCGCGCTCTGCTTCGGCGCCGCAACGAGGCCACGCAGGAAGCGGCTCCGCGCCGCGCCCGCGCCAAGAATGAAGCTGTGATCCCCGCCGCCGAGCACGAGCCGCGCGCCGAGCCCGATATAGTGCGCTGCCCAGCGCTCGTCGTAAATCCCGCCCATGCCGAGGATCTTCTTCTCCGCCCGGCACGCGGCGGCAACTTCCGCATAGGCCGCCTGCACCTTCTCGTGACCCATCTGGCCCGGCACGCCCATCTCGGCGCTGAGATCGGAGGTGCCGATCATCAGCGCGTTGATCCCCGGGACGGCCGCGATCGCGCGCGCATTGGCCACCGCCTCGGGCGTCTCGATCATCACGCAGACGAGGATCTCGCCGTTGATCTCGGCCTGCGCCTCGTTCGCCGGCGGGGGCTGGAATCCGTAGATCGCGGGCGGCCCGCCCCAGCTCCGGTGCCCGAGCGGGGGAAAGCGGAAGGCGGAGGCGATGCGCTCGGCCGTCTCGCGCGTATCCACATGCGGAACGACGATCCCCATCGCACCATTGTCGAGCGCGCGCGTCGCTTCATCGATGGCGCCGGAGCAGACACGCACGATCGGCGTCACGCCCGTGGGCAGCGCGGCGAGGCAGATCTGCGTCGCCTCCTGGACCGAGAAGGCGCCGTGCTCGGTATCGATGAAGAGCCAGTCGAATCCGGCGGCCGCTGCAAGCTGAGGGGCGGCGGCGGTGCGCAGATGATGCAGGCTGAAGCCGAGCGCGAGCTCGCCCGCCTCGAGCTTGCGCAAAGTCCGGTTGGCAATGATCGCCATGGCCGTCTCTCTCCCCTCTCCTGCCGCGCAAAAGGCCAGCACGGCCGGTCACACGGGTCAATGGCCCAAGGGTCAATGGCGCGCGGCGCGGCGCATGGACCGGGGCCGGCGCCGCTGCTACGGTTCCGGCGGGCGGAAACGGGAGAAAAAAATGCTGACGAAGGCGGAGATCGACACCTATCGCGAGATCGGGGCGATCGTCGTGCCGGATGTCCTGAGCGCCGAGGAAGTGGCCGAGCTTTCCCGCGTCACGGACGGCTTCGTCGCCGGCGCGCGCGGCCTCGCAACCCACACGGAGATCTACGATCTCGAGGACAGCCACACGCCGCAAGCGCCGCGCGTGCGCCGGATCAAGGCGCCGCATCTGCACCATCCGGCCTTCGCGCGCCTCGTGCGCCATCCGCGCATCGTCGCGGTGCTGCAGGATCTCTGGGATCCGGACATCCGCTTCGACACCGCGAAGCTCAACATGAAATCCGCCGGCTTCGGCGCCGCCGTCGAATGGCACCAGGACTGGGCCTTCTATCCCCACACCAACGACGATCTCGCGGCGGTCGGCGTGATGATGGACGATATGGAGCTCGCCAACGGCCCGCTCCTCATCGTGCCCGGAAGCCATCGCGGTCCCGTGTTCGACCATCACGCGGACGGCGTCTTCTGCGGCGCGATGGACCCCGCGCGCGGCGAGGTCGATTTCTCCACCGCCATTCCGCTCACCGGCAAGGCGGGCGCGATCACCGTGCATCACGTGCGCGCGGTCCACGGCTCGGCGCCGAACAGCTCCGCGCGCGACCGCAGGCTGCTCCTCTTCCAGTTCCGCGCCGCCGATGCCTGGCCGCTGCTCGGCTTTCCCGCCGGGATCGCGGCCTTCGATGCGCTGATGGTCGCGGGCAAGTCCACTCTCTCGCCGCGCCTCGCCCCGGTGCCGGTGCGGCTGCCGCTGCCGCCGGCCGCGCACCAGGGCTCGATCTACGAGAACCAGAAAGGGCTCACGCAGCGCTTTTTCGCCGCCCCCGGGGAATCGTCGCAGGAAGCAGCGGAGGAAAAAGCCCCGGCCTGACCCGCCCCCTCTTCTGCTGCACCTGCGAGCGGGCCTATGCTCCCGCATGCGAGCGGGGCGGGAGAGTGGGCGATGCGCATTGCCGTGGTGGCGACAGGCGAGATGGGCGGCGGCATCGCCGCTCGGCTCAAGGCGCGCGGGGCAGAGGTTTTTACCTGCCTCGCCGGGCGGAGCAAGGCGAGCCTGGCGCGCGCCGAAGCCGCCGGCGTCACGGTCGTCGATGACGACGCGGCGCTGATCGGCAGCGTCGAAATCTTCCTCTCCGTCGTGCCCCCGGACCGCGCACGCGCGCTCGCGGAGCGCTTCGCCCCCGCGCTTTCGCGCGCAGGCGCAAAAATCCTCTACGCGGACTGC
>JASHRV010000150.1 GCA_030037175.1 Acetobacteraceae bacterium | reverse complement strand
TAGAGCCAGAGCGTGGGGATGGAGGCCGCCTGGGCGGCTGCCTCCACGGCTGAGACGAGGCGGCGGGCGTGGCCGTTGCCGCGAAAGCGCGGCGCGACGAAGACATTCGTGAGCCAGGGCGTGAGATCGGGGCGCGCGGCGAGCCCGCGATGGGTGAGGCTTGCCGTGCCGATGGGAAGGCCGGCTTCGAGAAGGATGAAGCATTGCTCCGGGCCGAGCGGGGCGACGCGTTCGGTGATGCGGGCCGCGAAGGGCGCGAGCGGGGCGTGCGGCGCGTGGTGGTCGCGGAGCCAGCGCGCGACGATGGGCGTGAGGTCGGGGCGCGCGGCGAGGGTTGCGATGTGAAGGGGCGCGGGCGCGAGCGAGGGGGCGCCGGGCGGGGTGCCAAGGGGGGTTGAAGGTTGCGGGAGGGGGGACGAGGCGAGGGAGGATGACATCGCGGGACCGGAAAAGGGACGAGGGGGACAAGAAAAAACCCCGCCGGGGTTTGGGGCGGGGTTCCGGATGCTGCCTGGGAGGGGCGCTCTGGCTTGCGGGCGGTGCCCGCTTTGGGGCTACCCGCGTCGAGCGCGCCGATCCTCGCGAGACGAGCCGGGACCGCCGCAGGGAGTGCGGCGTCGGCGTCGGGCGGAGATGCGAAGAATCGCGGCCATGCGCGGGAAATTGGCGGAGGAACGGGGCGGCGTCAATCCGCGATGCTGAGGATGCTGCCATGCGGTGCGGGTGCGGTCGGGCGTGATCCGCGCCAAGCGTGATCGCCGCAGGTGGGGGAACCGGAGGCGTGAATCACGCGCGAAAATAAACGGCGTGATCGCCGCAGGTGGGGGAACCGGAGGCCGCAATCAGGCGAGGAAACGAAGGCGGGAGCGGGATGGGTGAGACAGCGGCGAGCGGAAACCGCTCTAGCTCCGGGCGACGGGCGTGCGCGCCGAGGACGGAGCATAGCCCACGCTCTTGCAGACCGTTTCGGCGGCGTGAATCTTTCCGCCGTTGCTTCTGGTCCATGTCGGCTGGCCGGCGCGCCGCGTGTCATAGGTGGGGTGGTCGGCCGGGTTGACCCGGAGCTCAGCCCATTCGTCCGTAAAAACATAGGCAGGGCTTTGCATGTTCGCATCGGGTGCATCGGTCAGCGCGGCCTCCCGCGGATGCTTTCGCGCATGCATCTGCCCGATGAGAGAAGCGAGCGCGTCCAGCCGGCGCAGGCCATCCAGGAGCGATGAAGCCGATTGATAGCGGCCAGTGAACGGATTCCAGACCGTGAAGGCGAAATTCGCGACCGCGCCATCGACGCCGTGGCGCGTGATCCTCAGGGTCGGCCTGGCCGCTCGTGCAGGATCCATTCGCGAGGCTCCTCTCCGGAAAGCAGGACGCAGTCGTATTGGGATAGAAATGATAAAATGCCGCGCCCGTCGGCCCGGAGCGCCGTCGATACGTTCCCGGCCTGTTCGGAAGGTTCGGACCGGGGTTCGCCCCAATGCGGAGTCGGTCTAGCTGAAAATCCCGCCGTCTGCGGTGAGCTGGCCTTCGAGAACGACACGCTCGTGGCCGTCGATCGTGTGTTTCACGCGATACTGGAACTCACGCCGCTCGGCCGGGAGAAGACGCTGGATCTTGTAGCGGCCGCGCGGGATGCCGCCGTCACGAGAGCCGGGCAGCAACGCGACCGTCTGCCCGACGGCGAATTTGTGGCTGGACATGCCATTCCTCCATTGAGCCGGTGCTGCCCGAAGGCAGCACCGGCGCCGAGGTCAAGCGGCCTGAAGGTTGGTCGCCGCGAGCTTGCCCTGCTGGCCACGCTCGATATCGAAACTGACCTTCTGGCCCTCGTTCAGGGTGCCGAGACCAGCGCGCTCGATGGCCGAAATATGGACGAAAACGTCCTTCGAACCATCATCCGGCTGGATGAACCCGTAGCCCTTCTGGGCATTGAACCATTTGACGGTGCCTTGCGACATCGTGTCACTCCATGCAACCCGGCGGCCCGCAAGATGCGGGCCGAAATGCTTTTGACATTGGGGAGGCACCGGATGCGACGTCGTCGCACAAAGGAGGTACAAACAACCCAGGCCGAAAAGTGCCGGATACGGAACATGGTGCTTTCAGCGCGGAAATGCAAATGCAAATTCCGCGGCAATGCCGGCGGGTGGGCGCGGAGGGCGTGAGGCGGGCGTCGCACGCACGCGCAGGGAGGCGCGAGAGGCGGCGAAGGTTGCGGGGAGGGACGGGCAGGCGGATAATCGGCGCATAGATCGGCGCATAGATAAGCGCGCAAAGAGACGAGGAGGAGACCGAGATGCTGAAAACCGAAGTCGGCGCAGGCACTTCCGGCGAGGCGAAGGGCGCGGGCGGGAGCGTGGCGGTGCCGTTCGACCGGCATCGGCTCGACCGGCTGATGGAGGAGGCGGGCATCGATGTGATGCTCGTCACCTCGAAGCACAATGTGCGCTACATGCTGGGCGGGCATCGGGCGCAGTTCTTCAGCTACATGGATGCGATGGGCATCAGCCGCTATCTGCCGGTGCTCGTCTATCCGAAAGGCGAGCCCGAGAAGGCGGCCTATATCGGGCACAGGCTCGAGCGGCATCAGCTCGCGGTGCGGCCGTTCTGGATCTCCGACATGCGCGCGGCGTCGTGGGGCAGCGTCGATGCGATGGAGTTCGCGCTCGATCACGTGCGGAAGCTTGGTTTCGCAGCCGGAAGGATTGGCGTCGAGCGGCCGTTCCTGCCGATGGATGCGGCGGAGGCGCTGCGCGCGGGGCTGCCGGGTGCGAGGATCGTCGAGGGGCTGGTCGTGCTCGAGCGGCTGCGCGCGATCAAGAGCGCGGAGGAGCTGGCGAAGCTGCGCGAGGCCTCCGAGCGCATCATCGATTC
>JASHRV010000149.1 GCA_030037175.1 Acetobacteraceae bacterium | reverse complement strand
TGCAGCTCCGACCCTGAGGACAGGATGGTGAGCTTGCGCGGTCCACCCTCGGCTTCCAATAGGACATAAGCGCCGCGCGCCGATCTGTTCTCGCGGCTCGCCGCCTTGCGCAGCAGCGGCACGGGCTGACGCGACAGGGCGATCAGTGCGGCGCGACGTGGCGCATCCAGAATCGATTCCCAACATTCCGCGGTCTCGACCGGATCGCCTGGGCGATACACCGCAAGGTGTGGAATCGCCCGCAAGGCAGCGAGGTGCTCGATCGGTTGGTGGGTCGGGCCGTCCTCGCCCAAACCGATGGAGTCGTGAGTCATGACGAAGATAGTGCGGATCTCCATCATCGCAGCCAGCCGGATCGCCGGCCGGCAATAGTCCGAAAAGCAGAGGAACGTGCCGCCGTAGGGGATTAGGCCGCCATGCAGCGCGATGCCGTTCATGGCCGCTGCCATGCCATGCTCCCGCACGCCGTAATGCACGTATGACCCGCTGTATTCGCCGGGCCTGATTTCCACCTGCCCCTTCGCCCTGGTGTTGTTGGATGGGGTTAGGTCGGCCGATCCACCGAGCAATTCGGGGATCGAGGCGGCCAGATGGTTCAGAACGCCTCCGCTAGCAGCCCGGGTGGCGATGTCCTTGCCGCTCGCGATGAATTCATCTTTGGCAGCTTGAATCGCCTGTTTCCAACCATCTGGAAGCTCACCTCTGTTGCGCCGCTCGAAATCTGATCGCAGGGGTGGTGGAGTGTTTCCGACCCGCTCCTCCCACGCGGAACGCGCCACATGGCCTTTCGATCCGATCGCCCGCCACTGACTCAACAGCGCCTGCGGGATCACGAATGGTGGCGAGTCCCAGCCCAGCAACTTGCGCGCCCCTGCGATCTCAGCTTCACCCGGGGCATCGCTGTGCGCCTTCTGGGTGCCGGCCTTGGTCGGCAGGCCGAAGCCGATGATCGTCTTGCAGGAAATCATCGAGGGCCTGTCAGTCACTGTCTGCGCACCCTTGATTGCAGCCCGGATCTCATCCGTATTGTGTCCGTCGATCTCCTGCACGTGCCAATGCGAGGCCCGAAATCGTTCCACCTGGTTGTCGGAGACCGTCAGGCTGATCGATCCGTCGATCGAGATTGAGTTGTTGTCGAAGAACCAGATCAGCTTGCCCAGCTTCAGATGCCCGGCGAGGGAGATCGCTTCGTGGCTGATGCCTTCCATCAGGCAGCCGTCGCCCATGAACACATAAGTGTAATGATTGACCAGATCGTCGCCGAACTTTGCGTTCATGATCCGCTCGGCCAGGGCCAGGCCGACCGAGTTGGCGATGCCCTGACCCAGCGGGCCGGTGGTAGTTTCGATTCCGTCGGCATGGCGGTATTCGGGATGTCCCGGTGTCTTGGAGCCGACCTGGCGGAAATGCCGGATTTGGTCGATCGTCATGTCCTGGTGGCCAGTCAAGTACAGCAAGCCGTAGAGCAGCATCGAGCCGTGACCGTTGGAAATTAGGAAGCGGTCGCGATCCAGCCAGTGCGGATCAGCGGCGTCGAACTTCAGGAACTCGTCGAACAGCACGGTGGCGATGTCGGCCATGCCCATCGGCATGCCGGGATGTCCACTATTGGCAACCTGTACTGCATCCATCGACAGAGCCCGGATGCAGTTCGCTAGGTCTCTGAGGTTCTGGTCATGCGGTGCGGGCAGCGGCTTCGGTGCGGGTGAAGTCATCTCTGACATGACTGATCAACCTTTCGGCGGCGGGGGATCGATCGAATAGCGCGTCGCAGCTATAGGGTCTAAGGGAGGGCTTTGGTGAGAAATGTCGGCCATCTCGCTGCGCTCGGCTCACCAGAAGGCCAGGAGGATAGGGCGACCGACATTTTCCCCAGAGCCTTTAGATCCTGTTTTAAGGATTCCAGTAAGCCGAGCGCGTAGCCGGCCGTCATATGACCTGCCCGGCTGAACCCACACTGAATGTCATGACGGCGAACAGTTCCTTCGATGGCCTCGATTGCTTCGAGGATGAGCCGGTGCGATTCATATACCACTTGGTAGCCGTATTTTTTCGCGACACGAGGCAAGGCCCCTCGTATATCGCGCCACCACCATGCCGTCGCTCCGGTCGCTTCCGCCCCAGCCGATACGGTTGGCCTCCAGCACAATCGCCTGTCGGCCTATTCCGTGCAGATGGTGGGTAGCGGTCAAACCGGAAAGCCCGCCGCCGATGATCGCTATGTCGGCGTCAATGCGCCCTTTCGGCGTCGGATAAACGCACCGTGTCGCCATCGCCAACAGCCGGCTGACCGGTCTGGCCGATGGCCAGGTCAGCTTCACCTGGAAGGATTACCGGTCCGCGGGTGAGACCAAGGTCATGACGCTGACGGCCGGGGAGTTCATGCGACGGTTCCTACTGCACACCGTGCCCGACGGGTTCCATCGCATCCGCCATATCGGGTTCCTCGCCAACGGCCATCGCGCCACCAAGCTGGTGCTCTGCCGCACCCTGCTGGTGGCTCCCACTCCCGAACCGACGCCCTCGGAGACCTACCGCGAGCGTCACCATCGGCTGAACAAGCCCAAAGCGTGCTCAGCCCGTCGCGACAGACTCTGGCGTTCCGCTTGGCGCGTCTCGGCCAGGTCCGAGTTCTTTGTCTTGACAACGCGGAGCCATTGATCTCTATTCCTATCTCTCTACTAGGAGATCGACGCCGGCTTGATTCTGCGGCTTGCTGACCGGCACAAACGAGAGGCTGTAATTGAGGAGTCGAGCATGAGCTACGAAACGATCCAGGTTGCACCGGTGACTCCGCATCTCGGCGCCGAAATTTCCGGGGTTGATCTCAGCGGCGTTTTGAGCAACCGGCAAGTCAGTGAGCTTCATACCGCGCTCGCTGAGCATCAGGTGATCTTCTTCCGCGATCAGAGGCTTGATTATGACAGCGCGAAAGCCCTCGGCCGTCATTTCGGGGAACTTCATATCCATCCCAACACCCCGGGCCCGGAAGGACATCCCGAAATTCTTCCCATTCACGCGGACGGAAACAGCAAACGTATCGCAGGCGAACGCTGGCATTCGGACGTTTCCTGCGATCCGGAGCCCCCGCTCGGAAGCATCCTGTACCTCCATACGGTACCGCCTGTCGGCGGCGATACCTTGTTCTCGAGTCAGTCTGCAGCTTACGAGGCACTCTCCCCGAGAATGAAGACCTTTTTGGAGGGCCTGACGGCATTCCACGATGGGGGCCCGAGTTATAGAGCGACCAATGCCAAGCTCGGCATTCCGGAAACGGGGAAAGTCTATCCACATGCCGTGCATCCGCTCGTGCGTACCCATCCGATGAGTGGGCGGAGGCTGCTCTTTGTCAATCGCGGATTCACGATCCGCATCAACGAACTGCCGGAGGACGAGGGACGCGCGATTCTCCATTTTCTCTTCGAACACAGCACCAAGCCGGATTTCCAGGTCCGCTTTCGCTGGCGGCCACACTCTGTTGCGTTCTGGGATAACCGAGCGGTCCAGCACTTGGCCGTATGGGACTATTTCCCGAACACTCGCTCCGGATTCCGCGTGACGATTAAGGGCGACAGGCCGGTCTGAGTGTTGTGAGGTTGAAAGATGACCGTCGCCATCCCATCCTTCCCCGGACGCTTTCGTGAGGTGGCGAGCTACAACAGCCGCGGCCGCCCGATCTATCCTCCGCTACTAGCTCGGCGCATTGCCGAGCGTGTTCGCGGTCTCGCCGATGCACGACTGCTCGACCTCGGGACTGGCCCCGGCTTGTTGGCAATCGACTTCGCACCGTATGCGAAAAGAGTTATCGGCGTCGACCCGGAGCCGGCGATGCTCTCCGCAGCAATCGCCAATGCCAAACGAGCTGGCGTCGTGGCCGAGTTTCTCGAAGGAAGTTCCCATTCTCTGGATTCGTCCCTGGGGAACTTTCGCCTCGTTACAATTGGGCGCGCGTTCCACTGGATGGATCGGCCGGATGTACTGCAGCGCCTCGACCGGATTATCGAGAACGGTGGCGCAGTTGCACTTTTCTCCGAAAGCTATCCGGATGTGCCCGCAAACGCGTGGCGTCGTCCGTTCCAGTCCGTTGTCGATCATTATGCGGTGCGTGATCCCGCTGCGTCGCTGTTGCGAGACGCGAAAAATCACGACGCCGTA
>JASHRV010000148.1 GCA_030037175.1 Acetobacteraceae bacterium | reverse complement strand
GACGGGGCACCCCAGCGGACTTGTCCGCTGGGGACCCCGGATGCGAAGCGATCCGCCAAAGCCCAAGGGGAAGCCATGAAATTGATCGCCAAGACAACTGCCGTGAGCACCGGAAGCGGAAGTAAAGACACGCCGGACGACCACCGCAGTAGCGTTCGCAGAACGGTCTCTCAGAGCCAGTCCGGCACCAGCTCGTCAGCCCAAAGCGAGGCGAGCGGCGGGCGCGGACGGATCAGGGCCCAGTGCTCGCCGTCCACCATCGCCTCCGCGGCGCGCGGGCGGGCGTTGTAGGCCGAGCCCATCACCCGCCCATAGGCGCCGGCATCGAGGAGCGCGACGCGGGCGCCGGGCACGAGCGAAGGCAGCGCGCGGGCGGTGGCGAAGGTGTCGGCGCTCTCGCAGATCGGGCCGACGATATCGGCCGAAGCGGGTTCCGCGTTCGTGGGCGCGAGGGGAGGTGCCAGGGGCACGATCCCATGCCAGGCCTCGTAAAGAGCGGGACGGATGAGGTCGTTCATGCCCGCATCGAGCACGACGAAGGGACGTTCAGGGCCCGGCTTGATCCGGACCACGCTCGCGAGCAGAAGCCCGGCCGGAGCGAGGAGCCAACGGCCCGGCTCGAGGAGAAGCGCGACATCGAGGCCCCGGAAGGTCTCCGCGAGCGCGCCGGCGAGCCCCTCGGGCGTGGGCGCGGGCTCGTTGCGATAGGCGACGCCGAGGCCGCCGCCGCAATCGACCCGGGTTAGCGGGAAGCCGGACGCGCGGAGCTCGCGGACGAGGCGGGCGAGGACCGAAAAGCTTTCCCGAAAGGGCGCGAGAGAAAGGATCTGGCTGCCGATATGCAGCGCGAGGCCCATCGGGGCGATGCCGGGCAGCCGGGCCGCCTGGGCATAGAGGGCGGGGATCTCGGCAGCCGGGATGCCGAACTTGTTCTGGGCGAGGCCGGTGGTGATCTTGGCGTGGGTTCCGGCATCGATGTCCGGATTGACGCGGAGCGCCACCGGCGCAATGCGGCCGAGGCCGGTGGCGATCGCGGAAAGCTCGGCCAGCTCCTCGGCACTTTCGACGTTGATCTGGCCGGTCCCGGCTTCGAGCGCGCGGGCCAGTTCCGCTCCGGTCTTCCCGACGCCGGAGAAGACGATGCGCTCCGCCGGGATGCCGGCGGCAAGCGCGCGGCCGAGCTCGCCCGCGCTTACGACATCGGCGCCGGCGCCCAGCCTGCCGAGAAGGCGGAGCACCGCGAGATGGTCGTTCGCCTTGACGGCGTAGTGGATGTGGGCGGAAAGCCCGGCGGCTGTGAGGGCGGCCGTAAGGGCGGCGAAGCGGGCGCGGATCGTCCCGGCCGAATAGACGTATGTCGGCGTGCCGAGAGCGTCCGCGATGGCGGCGAGCGGCACGCCTTCGAAAGCGAGCCCGTCGGGCGTGCCTTGCGAGAGGAATGGCCGGGCGGAGATCAGCTCCGCGGGCGTTGGATCGGGAGCGGCGGGCGGAATGGAGCCGTGCATCGACGAGGAACGTGGTTTTGTTGAACCGCCTCTCTAGCGCGTGGTATCCAGGAGCGTCGAGGACCACCTCGTGCAAAGGGAGGGTGCGATGATCAAGCGTCTGTTCCTCGCTTTGGCCGTGCTCGGCGCGATTGCCGGCGCCGTCGCGGTGAGCGGCAGCCCCGCCGCGGCCTGCCAATATCACGACAGCTAAGAAACGCCGTCAGTGAGGCCGGTTTAACTTCGTCACACTCGGCAATCCGGCTTGCAGTAGAAACGCATCTCTAGCGTGTCATTCTATGGGCGGATGCCCGACGGAAGTCGGACAGGCAAGAATGCGAGGATGTGCGCGATGAGGTTGCCGAGCCGCTCTCAAAGTGCCTTGGCGCTTTTGCTTCCGCTGGCGCTCGGGGCGTGCGCGGTTGCGCCCCCGACAGGGCCCACGATCGCGGTGATGCCGGGGCAGGGAAAGACGCTCGCCGCCTTCCAGGGCGACGATGCAGCCTGCCGCGGTTATGCCTCGGCGCGGACCGGCGGAGTCTCGCCGGCCCAGGCAGGAGCGACGAGCGGGGTCGCGAGCGCAGCGCTCGGCACCGGGGTCGGCGCCGCCGCGGGGGCGGCGATCGGCGCAGCAAGCGGCGCGGCGGGTCCGGGGGCGGCGATCGGCGCGGCAAGCGGGCTTCTGTTCGGCAGCTTGCTCGGGCTGCAAAACTCGGCCGTCTCCGCCGGCGGCGTGCAGAGCGCCTACAACATCGCCTATGCGCAATGCATGGCGGCGCGGGGCAACCAAGTGCCGCCGCCTGCCACCTATCCCGGCTATTCGGCCTACCCTGGATATTACGGCTACTGGCCGTACTACCCGGGCTACTACAGCGTCTACCCGTGAGGGCGCGCTATTCGGTCGGATAGGTCTTGGGGTAGGTGACCTCGTTCGCCGGGCCGGGCGGGGAAGGCGCCCCGCGCTTGCCGCAGGCGGCGAGAAGCGGCAGCAGGGCCGCGATCAGCAGCAGTGCTGCGAGCGCAGCGGGGCGGCTCCTCGGAACGGGTTCGGGCGGCATCCTGCGTGGATCTGCCCGGCAAAACAAAGAGCGAGAGCGGGTTGCGTGAGCCATGGCGAAGGCGGACCGCTCTAGCATGGCCGCCCCTCACGGCCAACCATGCGTGCGGTTCTTCTCCTGGGCGGGGGTGAGCTGGTAGGGCCCGTCCGCGAGCTGGGGCGGCGGATCGATGAAGGCCTGCGGGTCGGTCCAGCACATGGCATAGCCGAGGGTCGCGGTGCAGTAGGGCTGGTTGGGCGGCGGAGGCTCGATCGGCTTGCAGTAGCCGTGGCCCTGGTCGAGATAGACGATCGAGCAGTCGCGGTCGGTGGCCCAGGACCAGATGACGTCGAAGAGCGTGCGGTGAAGCGCCATGATGCTGGCAAGGTTGAGCCCGGCGAACGCGCCGACCGGAACGGTCCACGAGACGCCGCAGGCCGCGAGCGGCAACAGGAAGACGAGCGGCAGGAGGCGGCGCATGCCGCCGATTCCTTGCAGGGAGGAATGAACGGAAGGTTGTGATCGCGTCCGAAGGCGACGAGGTCAGCGGCCTGGGTAATTCCCCTGGATCGGGATCGGCTTTATGGTCCGCCGCCCGCCTCGGGCAAGGGGAGCGACTTGGCCGATATCTTCGAGGAAGTCGAATCGGATCTACGCGCCGAGCGGCTGCGGACGCTGCTGCTGCGGTACGGCAAGCTCATTATCGCGGCGGCGGTGCTCGTGGTCCTCGCCGTCGCCGCGTGGCAGGGTCTTGCCTGGTGGCACGCGCGCCAGATCCAGCGGGCCGCGTCGGCTTATTTCGACGCCGCGCAGGCGGCGGCGCAGGCGACGACCCCGACCGGCGCCACCGCAGGCGCAGGCAAGGCGGAGGCGGCGTTCGCCGCTCTGAGCGGGAACAACACTCCGGCCGGATACCGCACCTTGGCGCGGCTCCGCGCCGCCGGGCTCGCGGCAGCTTCCGGCCAGCAGAAGCTCGCCCTTACCCTCTGGCAGAAGGTGGCCGACGACCCGGGAGCCGATCCGTTGCTCCGGGGGCTCGGCCGGCTGCTCTGGGTGATGCACCAGATCAACGACGTGAAGTCGCCTTCCGCGGCCAAGCCGCTCGAGGCCGAGCTCCAGCCGCTGCTCGCGGCGGACAACCCGTGGCGGCCGATGGCCGAGGAGGCCTCGGCGCTGATCGCGATCGCCGCGGGCAACAAGGCGGAGGCACGAAA
>JASHRV010000147.1 GCA_030037175.1 Acetobacteraceae bacterium | reverse complement strand
CGCGAGCCTCGTCCACAAGGCGCGGTTGCGCCGCGCCAGCAGCGCGATCGGCGTCGTCCGCACGGGGGCCCGGCTTCCCGCCGCGGCGGGGCTCAGCCGCGCCCAGGCCACGCGCCCCGAGAGGCACTGATCATCCAGCCACGCGGTCTCGTAGCCGGCGATGCGCGCGGGCAGAATTTCCGTCTCCCACGCCCCGGCCGGCGCCTCGAAGCCTTCGAGCAGGGCAACGACCGGCCCGAGCGACTCCGGTCCCTCCAGCCGCGTCTCCCCGCTCGCGCGCTGCCAGGCGAAGAGGAAGCGGAGGAAATCGCTCGCCGCCACCGGCTCGATCTCCGCGCGCAGCCGCCGCACCGTGTAGTGGTGGATGCGGGCGAGCAGCCGCCGGTCGCACCATTCCTCCTCGTTGCCGCCGGGCGTGAACCGCCCGCGCATGGCGAAGCCCTCGACCTCGAGCGACGTGAGCGCGGCGCCGATCGCTTCGGCACCAAGGCCGAGCGGCGCGGCGAGGTTGCTCGGCGTCACCGGCCCGAGCCCTTCGAGCCGTCCGCGCAGGATCTCCGCCAATGCCTCCTCTTCCGTCCAGGTGCGGTCCGCCGGCGGAGCGAGCGCCGGCGCGCGCGATGCCTCGGGCCAGACGGCGAGGAACTGGCCGAGCCGCTCGGCCGCGACCCAGAGCCCCGCGCCGGAAACGCCGAGCCGCGCCGCGCGCCCCTCCGCAGCCAGCCGGGCAAGCCATCCGCCCCATTCGGGCACGGCCTGGACTTCCTCTTCCGAGAGACAGCCGATCCAGAGGAGCGCGTCATGCAGCTCCTCCGCATTCGCGGGGTCGGGCCATGCTTCCAGGCGGACCCGCGCGATCGCCTCCGCATCCAGCTTCCCGAGCTCGGCCGCGCTCTCCGGCGCAAGCCAGCGCCGCGCCATGACGGCCTGGGTCCGCCGCTCCTCGAGCGGCGCGCCGTCCAGGAACGCGTAGGGCCGGGCCGAAAGCACTTCGAGCGCAAGCGGCGAAGGCTCGGTGAGGTCGCGCGCGAGCATGCTGATCTCGCCGGATTCGAGCCGGCGCAGCAGCCGCTCCAGCCCGGCGATGTCCATCGCCTCGTTCAGGCAATCATCGATCGTCTGATTGTTGAGCGGATGGTCGGGAATCTCGCGCTCGCCCGCCAGGTTCTCCGCGCAGGCGATCTGATCGGGGAAGACCGCGGCGATCAGATCCTCGGCCTGCATCCGGGCGATCTGCGGCGCCAGCTTCTTGCCGCCCACGAAGCGCGGCAGGGCAAGAGCGATCCCCGCCACCCAGCGGAAGCGCGTGGTGAACATTGGCGCATCGAGCAGCGCCTGCACCAGAACCGTGCGCACGCTCGCCGAATGGAGATAATGCGCCACCTCGGCCAGCTCGAAGCTGTGCGCCGTGGTGAGCGAGAGCACGATATTGTCCTCGGTCGCCGCCGCCTGCAGCTCGAAATTGAATTTCCGGCAGAAGCGCTTGCGAAGCGCCAATCCCCAGGCGCGATTGATCCGGCTGCCATAGGGCGAATGGATGACGAGCTGCATCCCGCCCGCCTCGTCGAAGAAGCGTTCGAGCATCAGCCGCTCCATGCTCGGCAGCATGCCGAGCGCGGCATGGGCGGCGGCGAGATAGTCGAACAGCTGCTCGGCGGCGGGTCCGGCAAGGCCGAGCTCGCCCTCGAGCCAGGCGCGCGCCTCCGAGCCCGTCGCATCGGCCGCAAGCCGCGCGGCAAGGCCCGCGCGCAGGCGCGAGACCGCGGCCGAAAGCTCGTCCGTGCGCCCCGGCGCCTCGCCGAGCCAGAAGGGAATGTTCGGCGGCTGGCCGTGCGCGTCTTCCACCCGCACCGTGCCGCGCTCGATGCGCAGGATGCGATAGGCGGTGTTGCCGAGCTGGAACACATCGCCGGTCAGGCTCTCGACCGCGAAATCCTCGTTCACGCTGCCGATGACCGTGTTCTCGGGCTCCAGCAGCACCTGGTAGTCGGCGGTGTCGGGAATCGTGCCGCCGGAGGTGAGCGCGGTCACGCGCGCGCCGCGCCGGCTGCGCAGCACGTGGTTGATCGCGTCGTGATGGATGAGAGCGCCGCGCCGCCCGCGCCGCGTGGTGAAGCCCTCGGCGAGCATCCGCGCGACCGCGGAGAAATCCTCCCGCGTCAGCGCGCGATAGGGCCAGGCGCGGCGCACGCGCTCGTAAAGCGCAGCCTCGGGCCAGTCCCGCGCCGCGACCTCGGCCACGATCTGCTGGCCAAGCACATCGAGCGGCTGATGCGGGAGCTGAAGCCGGTCGAGCTCGCCGCGGCGGACGGAATCGAGCAACGCGGCGCATTCCACGAGATCATCGCGCGAGAGCGGAAAGAGCCGCCCCTTGGGCGTCGCGCCGACCGCGTGGCCCGAGCGCCCGACCCGCTGGAGGAAGCTTGCGATCGCGCGCGGCGAGCCAAGCTGGCAGACGAGATCGACATCGCCGATATCGATGCCGAGCTCGAGCGAGGCGGTCGCCACCAACGCCCTGAGCTCTCCGTTCTTCAGCTTCTGTTCGGCCTTGAGCCGCCATTCCTTGGCGAGACTGCCGTGATGGGCGGTGACTTCCTCCTCGCCCAGACGCTCGGAAAGCGCGCGCGCGACCCGCTCGGCCATCCGTCTCGTGTTGACGAAGACGAGCGTGGTGCGATGCGCCCGGATCAGCTCGGCGAGCCGGTTATAGACCTGTTGCCAGACATCCGCCGACATCACCGCCTCGAGCGGCGAGGCGGGAAGCTCCAGCGCCAGATCGCGCGCGCGCTGATGGCCGGTGTCGATGATCACGGGCGCGGCGGCGGGCGTCCCGTCCGGGTTCGCGCCGACCAGCAAATGCCCGATCGCGGAAATCGGGTTCTGCGTCGCGGAGAGGCCGATCCGCAGCAGCCGATCGCCGCAAAGCGCGGCCAGGCGTTCGAGCGAAAGCGCAAGGTGAGCGCCGCGCTTGTTCGCCGCCATTGCGTGGATTTCGTCCACGATCACCCAGCGCGTGCTCGCGAGCATCCCGCGGCCGGACGCGGAGCCAAGCAGGATGTAAAGGGATTCCGGGGTGGTGACGACGATGTGCGGCGGGCGGCGGCGCATCCGCTCCCGCTCGCCCGGCGGCGTGTCGCCGGTCCTTACCCAGGTGCGGATCTCGACATCGGGCAGGCCCTGTGCGCGCAGCGCCTCGCGGATGCCGGCAAGCGGCGCTTCGAGGTTGCGCTGCACGTCGTTGGAAAGCGCCTTGAGCGGGGAGACATAGACGATCTGCGTCGCGTCCGGCAGCCCGCCCGCGAGACCCTGGCGGAGCAGGTCGTCGATCGCGGCAAGGAAGGCCGCGAGCGTCTTGCCCGAGCCGGTGGGTGCTGCGATCAGGGTGTGCCGGCCGCCCCGGATCGCCGGCCAGGCCTCTTCCTGCGCCGGCGTGGGCGCGGCGAAGCGCCCGGCAAACCAGGAAGTCACGGCGGGGTGAAAGAGGCGCGGCGGAATTGCGTTCATCTTGTCCGGCACTCTCGCACATCCGCGGGCCGGATGTGCGCACTGCCGGAATCAAGGATCGTTCCGCCTCTGATCAACCCCCTTGGTCAACCCCCATCAGGGCTGGCCGCAATAGGCCTCCACGCGGTAGCCGTCCGGATCGACTGCGTAGGCCGCGTAGTAGTTCGGCCCGTAATCGGCGCGCAGGCCCGGCTTGCCGTTGTCCGTCCCGCCCGCTTTCAGCGCTGCCGCATGAAACGCATCGACGCTTTTGCGGCTGGGCGCGGTGAAGCAGAAATGCAGGCCCGAGTCCGGATCCGCCGGCACCGGATGGGCAGCAGCGCTGATCCAGAAAGCGATGCCTTCGGCCCCGTAGCCGAGCGAATCCGCGCCTTCGCTCAGGCACTTGCAGCCGAGCGGGGCGAGGGCGGCATCGTAGAAGCGCTTGGTGCGCGCGAGATCGCGCACACCGATCGAGACATGATCGAGCATCCTGTTTTTCTCCGCGTGCAAACCGTGAGCGAGCATGCCCGGCGCCACGGTTCCCCGCTTGGGGAAAGTTGCTAGCCTGCGGGAATGGCGAACTTGCACGACCCTGGGTCCGAGCCCGCAGCAACCCTGCCGGCCGGCGCCCCGGTCGCGCACGAGATCGCCGCCGGCAATGGCTGGCGGGTGAGCGACGTCGTCTGCCGTCTCGGCCCGCAGGACCGGCCGTTCGAGGAGCGCCACGAAGAGGTCGGCCTCGCCTTGGTCGTCGGCGGATCATTCCGCTATCGCGCGGACACCGGCCGGGCGCTTCTCTATCCGGGCGCGTTTCTGCTCGGCAATGAAGGCGCCTGCTTCGTCTGCGGGCACGAGCATGGCGTCGGCGACCGCTGCCTCGCTTTCCACTTCGCCCCCGATTTCTTCGCCGAGATCGCGGCGACCGCGGCGGGCTCGTCGCGCTATCGCTTCCCGGCGGCAATGCTGCCGGCAAACCGCTCCCTGCCACTGCCGCGCGTCGAGGCTGGGACACGCGCCCGGCGCGGCATGGCGATGGAGGAGTGGGTGATCCGGCTCGGCGAGACCGTTCTCGCCATCCTCGCGGGCGGGGGAGGCGGAATTGCCGAGCCATCATCCAGGGACCGGCGGCGGATCAGCGACGCGATTCGCCATATCGAGGAGAATTCCCAAGGAAAGCTGGATCTGGCGGGGCTTTCGCGCATTGCGCGCATGAGCCGCTACCACTTCCTCCGCACCTTTCGCGGCGCTCTCGGGCTCACGCCCTACCAGTTCGTGTTGAGCCTTCGCATGCGCCGCGCGGCCGTGCGGCTTTGCGCCGGGACCGAACCAATCTCCGAGATCGCCTTCGATGCAGGGTTCGGCGATCTTTCGACCTTCAACCATCGCTTTCGCGAGATCTTCGGAATGAGCCCGGGTGCGTACCGCCGCGCCGGGCGCTCCTGACCGGGGGTTTTGCCCCTGGACCCCGGTCGGAGGCTCTGCCCCCGAACTAAAGCCCGAGAAGGTCGAGCGTGCGGGTGAGCACCTTCGCCTCATCGTAACGCTCCATCGCACGCGCTCGACCCGCCATGCCCATTCTCATCCGGCGCGCGGGGTCGGCGGCGAGCTCCTGAAGCGCCGCCGCAAGGGGCGCGACCTCGCCGCGCGGCACGAGCAGGCCGGTGACGCCCGGAACGACCTGCTCGCGCGGGCCCGGAATGTCGGTCGCGATCACAGGCAGGCCGGCCAGCATCGCCTCGATCACCACCATCGGCAGACCCTCGAAATGGCTCGGCAGGACGAAGATATCGGCCGCCGCCAGGATCGCCGGCGTGTCTTCCCGATAGCCGAGCATCTTGAGGCGATCGCCGAGCCCGGAGCTTGCGAAGAGGGGGGCAAGATCCCGGCCATGGTCGGATGTCAGACGCTCGCCGACAACCCAGAGCTCGGCCTCGGGCAGCGCACGCATCGCCGCAAGCAGCTCGGGATAGCCCTTCACCCGGGCGAGGCGGGAGATGATGACGACGACGAGCCGGTCGGGCGGAGTTCCAAGTTCCGTTCTGACCCGCGTCCGGGCGATCGGGTCCGGCCGGAAGCGGGATGGATCGCGCCCGTTGCCGACCGCCTCGGCGCGGCTTGCGATGCCAAGCCTGCGCGCTGCGGCGGCATCATCGGCCGAAACGGTGAGGGTGATGTCGGTGAAGCGGCCGCCGAGCCATTCCGCGGCGAAGGTCGCCGCCCGCCGCGGCCAGGGGCTCGGCTCGCGGAAATGGAAACCGTGGCTGGTATAGGCAATGCGGGGGACCCCGGCGCGGCGGGCGGCAAGGCGGGTGAGAAAGCCGCTGATCAGCATGTGTGCGTGCACGAGGTCGGGCTTTTCGTCGCGGAGCAGACGAACCATCGCGCGGAACGCCGCCACATGGGCATAGGGCGAAAGGCGGCGCGCGAACGGGACGGCAATCACGCGAAACCCCTCGGCGCGGACCGTATCGAGCAGCGGGCCTTCCGGCGCGAGGCCGATCATCTCATGGCCGCGGGCGCGCCCGGCGCGCATCAGCGGCAGCAGGAAGTGCCGCAGCGCGAAGTCCGTGTTCGTGACCTCGATGACCTTCACCCGTGGATCGTCAGCCGACCTTGCTCACGGCCCATTTCACCTGCTGCGGCCCGTCGGCATGGCCGCTCAGCACGACCTGCTCGGCCCGCCGCGCCTCCTCGCCGCCGAGATAGATGCTCTCATCGAGCGTCATTCGCGCTCCCTCTGCCCGCAGCCGCCAGCCGGCGCCGGACGGCAGGCGGAGAAGCGCGGCCTCCCCATCCTGCTGCAGGCTCGCGGTGACCCCGGGATGAAGGTGGAAGCGGATGACGAAGGGCTGGGGCACGGGTGCCTCGATCGCGTCCTCGCCGCGTATGTCCTCCCCGCTCTCTGCCATATAGAGCCGGCGGCGATGGATCGCGCCGAACGGCTTCAGCCAGCCATCGTGGCTCGTCTCCAGCCAGTGCGCGCCGCTTGCCTCCTGACGCGCCACCTCGACCTTCTCGGGCCGCCGGCGAAGCCCCTCGGGCGCGAGCTCGGAGGAATTGACATCCGCGATCACGAGCGTGGAGTGCGCGGCGGTGGCGCGCATGGCATCGCGCCAGGCATCCGATGCGGCGGGCGCTGCGCCGCAATTCACGATCAGCCGTTCGCGGCCGATCGAGAGCTCGAGCGAAAGGGTGCCCGCATGCGCCATTCGGTCGAGGCCGCGCGGCGCCGGCGCCCCGGCGTCAACGATCAGCACGCTGCGCCCGGCGGCGAGGCGATAGAAGCCGGCATCCGTGAGGGCCGGCACCGCCCGGCCGCTACGGCCGGCATGGGTGAGGACGAGATCGATCAGCTCGGCGCTCTCCTCCTTGCTGCCGTTGAAGAGGGCAAGGCCGCCATCGCCGTGCCGGAGCGTGCGCAGCGCCACCGCCATGCGCTCGATGACGGCGGAGAGCGCGGCGGGCTGGGCCGCGCCGGCGCTCTGGAGGAGGGCACGGATCTCGGTGAGGTCCTGCATGGCGGCAAGCTGCGCGGCCGGGCTGCGCTCGGCATGGCAGCCGTCGGGCAGGATCTGGCGCGAGACCTCCTGGGGCAGGAACCGAAGCGCGCGGGTAAGGAGGGCGCCGTGCTCGGGCAGGGCAACGGCGGCTGCGACGAGGCCCTTGAGCGCGGTCAGCGCCCGCGCGTCAAGCTCTTCGGCGGGGAGCGCGGCGGCGAGCACCTGCGCGTCCGCCGTCAGCCGCGCCATCAGCTTCTGGCGGAAGGCGTCATCCGCCGACGCAGCAAAAAAGTCGTAATGACCGAGCCAGGCCGCGATGCGGGCGCCGACGACGTCCGGACGGTGCGCGACCGGATCGGTCTGCTGGATGGCGATCCAGTCGGCCACCAGAGTGCGGGCGCGCGAGCGGGCGGCATCGGTGCCAAGCGCGTGCAGGTCGCGGAGCCACGTGAAGCCATGCGCGGCGGCGCGCAGGATGGGCTGATCGCCGGTCAGGTTCCAGTTGCCGGGACGAAGCGTGCGGACCGTGCCGGCGACATCGAGCTCGCCCTTGACGAGACGGGTCCCGAGCGTGACGTCGCCGGGCCAGGGGTCGAACGAAGCCTGGGCAGGCGCATCGGGGACGTGGAGCGGCCGGAACTGCTTCAGCCGCAACAGGGCGCGGCGGGCATTGCGCATCCACCGGCGGGGATCGCTCGCGCTCACGGGACAACTTTCCCGGGGCTGGCCGCCCCGGAGTCGCCGCGCAGTGCGATGAGCGCTTCGCGGTAGTCGGCGGCGCCGAAGACCGATGTGCCGGCGACGAGAACGTCCGCGCCGGCAGCCCGCACCTCCGGCGCGTTGGCATGAGTGATGCCTCCGTCCGCGGAGATCCGGATCGGGCGCCCGGCTTCCTCGACCATCCTCCGGAAGGCAGCGATCTTGGGCAATTGCGAGGTGAGGAATTTTTGCCCGCCGAAGCCCGGATCGACGGTCATCACGAGGATGATGTCGATGAGGTCGAGCACCGGGGCAATCGCGGACGCGGGTGTTCCCGGATTGATCGCCACGCCTGCCTTGATGTTGAGCTCGCGGATCGCTGCGAGCGAGCGATGAAGATGCGGCCCGGCCTCGGCATGGACGCTGATGTGATCGGCTCCGGCCTCGGCAAAGGCGGTGAGATAGGGGTCCACGGGCGAGATCATCAGATGCACGTCGAAAGGCAGGCGGCAATGGGGCCGGAGCGCCTTCAGGACGAGCGGGCCGAAGCTGATGTTCGGCACGAAATGGCCGTCCATTACGTCGAGATGAAGCCAGTCCGCGCCGGCGCGCTCTATGGCGGCCGCCTCTTCCTTGAGCCGGGCGAAGTCCGCGGCGAGCAGGCTCGGGGCAAGGATCGTCCGCGCGAGAGGAGCTTCCGCCATCGCCGTTTTCTAGACAGGCGAATCCACCCCGCACAAGCGGCGATGCCGTCGAAAGGGACCAACGGGGGTCAGGGGCGCCGGAGTCGGGCGGCGAAGAACCCATCCATTCCGCCGCGATCGGCCCAGAAACCCGGGTCGGTCGCGAAATAACCTTCCGGCGTGCGCGCCTCTGGCATTGCAGCGAGCTCGGCCGGGATGAAGGGATCAGGTTCGAGGGCGAGGCGGGCACGCGCCGCTTCGATCCGGGCCGGACCCTCCTCCCGCTGGAGCGAGCAGACGGCATAAATGAGCCGGCCGCCAGGCGCGAGGAGGGCGGCGGCGGCATCGAGCAGCCGATCCTGGAGCAGGGTCAGCGGCGGGAGATCGCGCGGCTGGCGCAGTCGCAGGATGTCGGGGTGGCGGCGGATGGTGCCGGTCGCGCTGCAAGGCGCATCGAGCAGGATGGCGGGGAATGTCTCGCCGGGCGCCCAGCCGGTGACGTCGGCGGCGACGGTCTCGGCGGCAAGGCGAAGGCGGGCAAGGTTTTCTGCAAGTCGGGCGAGACGGGCAGGATCACGATCAACGGCGGTGACACGAGCGCCGGCAACGGCGAGCTGCGCGGTTTTGCCCCCGGGAGCGGCGCAGAGATCGGCGACCCGTTCGCCCGGACGGGGCGCGAGCAGGCAGGCGGGCATGGCCGCGGCGACATCCTGGACCCAGAACGCGCCGGCGGCGAAGCCAGGCAGGGCCGTGACAAGGGTGCCGGCGGGCAGCCGGACCGAGCCGGTCGGTAACATCGCACCGCCCTCCGGGATCGGGGCGCCGGGACGGAGCGTGAGATCGAGCGGCGGCTCGACGGCATGGATCTCGGCGATGCTGCGGGCCCTCGCGCCCCAGCTCGCCCAGAGCCACGCGGGTGTGTCGAGGCGCGGACCGTCCAGCCCTTCGAGCGCGGCAGGTCCGGCGGCGGCGAGGCGGCGGAGCACCGCGTTCACAAGACCGGCAAACGGGGCAAATCCCTGGCGGCGGGTCAGCGCGACGGCGGTGGCAACGGCCGCGTGGCCCGGGGTTCCGAGCAACAGCAGCCCGGCTGCACCGAGGCGCAGCGTGTGCTGGACGGTGACGGGTGGTGCGCGCCGGAGGAAGGGCTCGAGCACGGCATCCAGCGTGCCGAGGCGGCGCAGCACGGAAGCGGCAAGACGATGCGCGGCGGCCCGGTCGCGCGGCGCCATGGAAGGTAGATCGAGAAGGGCGCGGTCGAGCGGGGTATGGCGCTCGAGCACGGCGGCAAGCAGGAACAACGCGCCCTCGCGCGTCGGATCGGAGGTCATCGGGTGGGATGCGGGAAGGATCAGCGGGCGAGAAGCTCGATTGCGTCGCCGACCGCGATCTTTCCGCCCTCGATGACCTGGGCATGGATGCCGAGATCGCGGTGGCCGTAAAGCGCATCGAGCTCGGCGAGCGGATCGGCGTCGCGCTCGCCCGTCGCCGGATTGACTTGGGTCGCCGGGCAGCGGGTGGTACGCTTGACGACGTTCAAGCGCACGCTGCCGGCCTGCAGCTCGGCCCCGACCCAATCGAGCTCGCTCCAGGCCGGCGCGCCGCGGAAATAGATGTTGGCGCGGAAGCGCATGCGCTCGCGCGCCGCACCCACCCGGCGCTCGTAATCGGCGAGGCTCGCGAGGTTGATGAAGCTCACCACGGGGCGGCGCTGATCGCCGAACACATGGCCCGGGACGTGGTGAAAGCGGGGCAAGCCGCGGGCTTCAGGGCCAAGGAAACCGGTGAGGAAAGCTGCGATCCGCTCGCGTCCGGCGGCGGAAAGCGCGTTTGCAACGCAGGATGTGGCATCCGGGGCATGAAGCTCGAGCGTGCCTGAACGGGGGTCGAAGGAGGCGCGGAGGCGGGCGATGGTGGCGTTCTTCATCAGGCACATGAAGTGCGTCTTTGGCAGCCAATGCGGGTCGGTGGGATCGAAGCCGGAATCCCCTTGCGCGAGGGCGAAGGCGCGATCCCAGGGAACGGCGCCTCCGGGCTCGAGTGGAGCTTCCTCGAGCGCCTCGGCTGTAAGGCCCTTCACAGGGTAGCGGTAGAGGTATTCGATGCGCATGCGAAGAGGGTCCTTGAGGCGGTGGGTCCGCTCTACCATGTGCAACGGCAGAGGTCGTGCCCGTGTTGCCTTCGGGGACCGGGCGGGGTCGTCGCCTACGCAAAGGGACCGATCAGATGAATATCGAGAAATTTACGGAACGCTCGCGCGGTTTCCTTCAGGCCGCGCAGACAATCGCGATTCGCGAGTTCCATCAGCGGATCACGCCTGAGCACCTTCTGAAGGCGCTTCTCGACGATGAGGAGGGCGCGGCGGCGGGCCTTATCCGTGCTGCCGGCGGAGACGCCGCCGCGGTGAAGCGCGCGGTGGAGTCCGAGATTGCCCGCCAGCCGAAGGTTCAGGGACCGGGTGCAGGGCAGCCGCAGATAACGCCGGAGCTGGTGCGCGTGCTCGATGCCGCGGAGCGGGCGGCGGAGAAGGCGGGCGACGATTACGTGGCGCAGGATCGGCTGCTGATCGCGCTTGCGGCGGGCGAGGGGCCGGCGGCGCGGGCGCTCCGGGACGGAGGGGCATCGGCGCAGGCGCTCGAGAAGACGGTTGCCGATATTCGCAAAGGACGGCGGGTAACCAGCGCGAACGCTGAGGCGAGCTTCGACGCGCTGAAGAAATACGCCCGCGACATGACCGACCTCGCGCGTTCGGGCAAGCTCGATCCGGTGATCGGGCGCGATGAAGAGATCCGACGGACGATCCAGGTGCTGGCGCGGCGGACCAAGAACAACCCCGTGCTGATCGGCGAGCCCGGCGTCGGCAAGACCGCGATCGTGGAAGGTCTGGCGCTGCGTATCGTCAATGGCGACGTGCCGGAGGCGCTCAAGGGCAAGCGGCTGCTGGCGCTCGATCTCGGTGCGATGGTGGCGGGCTCGAAATACCGAGGCGAATTCGAGGAGCGGCTCAAGGGCGTGCTCTCGGAGGTCGAGGCGGCGAGCGGTGAGGTGATCCTTTTCATCGATGAGCTGCACAATCTCGTCGGCGCCGGCCGGGCGGAAGGGGCGATGGACGCCTCCAACCTGATCAAGCCCGAGCTCGCGCGTGGAACGCTCCACTGCGTGGGCGCAACGACGCTCGACGAGTACCGCAAGCACATCGAGAAGGACGCGGCGCTGGCGCGGCGCTTCCAGCCGGTCTTCGTGGATGAGCCGAGCGTCGAGGAGACGATCTCGATCCTGCGTGGGATCAAGGAGAAATACGAGCTGCACCATGGCGTGCGTATCACCGATGGTGCGCTGGTCGCGGCGGCGACACTCTCGAACCGTTACATTACCGATCGCTTCCTTCCCGACAAGGCCATCGATCTGATGGACGAGGCGGCGAGCCGGCTGCGCATGCAGGTGGATTCCAAACCGGAGGAGCTGGATGAGCTCGATCGGCGCCTGATTCAGCTCAAGATCGAACGCGAGGCGCTGAAGAAGGAGGACGATCCGGCCTCGCGTGAGCGGCTCGAGAAGTTGGAGAAAGAGCTCGCCGAGATAGAGGAAAAATCGAACGCGATGACGGCGGCCTGGAAGGCCGAGAAGGAGAAGCTCGCCGAGGTTCACAAGCTCAAGGAGAGGCTCGACCAGGCGCGGAGCGAAGTGGAGGTGGCGCAGCGGCGGGGTGATCTCGCGCGTGCCTCGCAGCTGCTCTACGGCGAGATTCCGGAACTCGAGAAAAAGCTGGCGGAGGGCAACGAGACCGGCCGGCTGGTCAACGAGGCGGTGACCGAGGAGAGCATTGCGGCGGTCGTTTCCCGCTGGACCGGCGTGCCGGTTGACCGGATGCTGGAGGGCGAGCGGGGCAAGCTGCTCCGCATGGAGGATGAGCTCAGGGCCCGGGTGGTGGGCCAGGAGGACGCGCTGACGGCGGTGGCGCACGCGGTGCGGCGCGCGCGGGCGGGATTGCAGGACCCGAACCGTCCGATCGGCAGCTTCCTCTTCCTGGGCCCGACAGGGGTCGGGAAGACGGAGCTCGCCAAGGCGTTGGCAGGGTTCCTCTTCGATGACGAGCGGGCGATGGTGCGGATCGACATGAGCGAGTTCATGGAGAAGCACGCGGTTGCCAGGTTGATCGGCGCGCCGCCCGGATATGTCGGCTATGACGAAGGCGGGGTCCTGACCGAGGCGGTGCGCCGGCGGCCCTATCAGGTGGTGCTGTTCGACGAGGTCGAGAAAGCGCACGAGGACGTGTTCAACGTCCTGCTTCAGGTGCTCGACGACGGACGGCTGACGGACGGGCAAGGCCGAACGGTTGATTTCCGCAACACGATCATCGTGCTGACGAGCAATCTGGGCAGCGAAGTGCTGGCGGCTCAGCCGGAGGGTGAGTCGACGGCGCTGGTCGAGGCGCAGGTCATGCGGATGGTGCGCGCGCACTTCCGGCCAGAGTTCCTGAACCGGCTCGACGAGATCATCCTCTTCCGCCGGCTGAGCCGGGCGGACATGGCGGCCATCGTCGAGATCCAGTTCAGCCGGCTGAAGGCTCTGTTGGTGGAGCGGAAGGTGACGCTCATGCTCGAACGAAGTGCGCTCGAGTGGCTGGCAGCCGAGGGCTATGACCCGGTTTACGGAGCGCGGCCCTTGAAGCGGGTGATTCAGCGCGAGCTGCAGAACCGCCTGGCCGGGATGTTGCTTGAGGGTGCGCTCAAGGAGGGGGACACGGTGAACGTGAGCGCCGGCCCGGAAGGGCTTAAGATCGGCATCAATGGCGGGCTGGCCGCCGCCGCCTGAGGACGATGACGAAAGCGTTGCAGCCTTGCGAGAGCAACGTTGACAGGGCCCGGCGGGGGGACTAGATACGCCGAACGCCTCGTGACGGACCAGTCGGATGCGGCTGGGCCGGGGGCGCTTTGTTCTTTGACAGATACATAGGAAGAAAGGGATACGTTGGCGGCGTCCCTTGGGGCGTGACGGTTTTCCGTGCGAATGGAGAGCGGTCCGTCCGGTTTGGGGCAAAGTCGACGTGTTCGCATACGTGAGCGTCGAATGAGCGTTCGGGGTGTTATGCGACCGATCGGTCGCGGAAGATCCCGGATGCGTCGGGTCTGTTCGTTTCGGAGCTGCGGGAACCGCAAGGTTTTCGGGGCTCTGAGATGAACCTGAGAGTTTGATCCTGGCTCAGAGCGAACGCTGGCG
>JASHRV010000146.1 GCA_030037175.1 Acetobacteraceae bacterium | reverse complement strand
CAAGGTCGCACTATTTTAGCAGAGTGTAGAAAAACGCCAGAGGCTCTGTCTCCGAGACCCAAGCTGAGGCTTTGAGGCCCCAGGCGCCCGAATGCATTGCGCGGCATTATGCAGATGGATTGCAAAGGCTCCGCCTTTGCTGGGAGTCCGGGGCTCCCTACGCGCTTGCGCGTTGGGGACCCGACAGAGGGCAAAGCCCTCCGGTGGGGTGCAGGGGCAAAGCCCCTGCTTTCAACACCCAGCAAGGCCTTAGGGCGTCGGCTGCAACTCCCGGTAGGCAGCGATCGCCGCGGCGATTTGGTTGTCGCTCAATTCGGGCGCCAGGATTTCCGATGCCGCATGTGTCTGGCCGCTTATCGCAAGCGCCACCGCGAGGTCATCAGCCACACGTCGGTTCGCCCCGCCGTTCGCTCCGTTGGCTGCTGCGAGCGGCTGGAGCATCCCCACCGCCCGCCGTGCATGGCCGGCGATGGCAAGCGACAGCGCAAGATCGACCTCGGCCGCCATATTGTCCGGCTGCGCCGCGAGCGCCGCGCGATAAGAGTCTTCTGCAACCTGGTGCCGGCCTTGGAGATCCTCGGCGATGCCATGATCGATGAGTGCCGTCACATCGTTCGGGCGATTGCGCAGCACCTCGTCAAAAAGCGTTGCCGCCTCCGCTGGATCGGATCGGAGCTCGAGCCGGCCGAGCCCAATGCGCGCCTCGCGAGAGGCGGGCTGCAATCCCAGCGCGCGTTGGAAGCCGAGCGCCGCCTGGTCGTCGCGGCCGAGCGCGGCGAGCGCCGCGCCCTCCTCCACCAGCGCCGCGACATCCTCCGGATGCTCGCGGAGCACGGCGTTGGCGACATTGAGTGCCACCTCGGGCGCACCCCCCGCCATCGCCGCATCGGCGAGCTTCAGTGTCGGTTCATCCGCGGCGGCAACACCGCCGGATGACGGCTGAGCGGCGCAGGCGCCGAGTGTCAGGACTGCCAGGAGGCAAAGGATTCGCATTTTGCCAATCCTCAATGGTGGAACGCGTGGAGCACCTGCAGCACGGCCGGGCCGCCCACGATCATGAACACGCAGGGCAGAATGAAGATGATCATCGGCACGGTGAGCAGAACGGGCAGGCGCGCCGCCCGCGCCTCGAAACGGATCAGCATCTGCTCGCGCATCTCGGCGCTGATCGTGCGCAGCGCACGCGTGAGCGGCGTGCCGTACTGAATGCTCTGGGTCAGCACCGCGCCGAGGCGCTTGAGTGACTCAAGTCCGGTGCGCCGGCCGAGATTGAGCAGTGCTGCCCGCATATCCGATGTGATGCGCAGTTCGCTCGCGGTCTCCGCGAGCTCGGCGGAAACCGCGCGGTTGGCCGGGCGGATCTCCGCGCCCACACGGCTGATTGCGGCCTCGAGGCCGAGTCCGGCCTCCGCGCAAATCACGAGCATGTCGAGGGCGTCCGGTACCCCGCGCTCGAGCGTGCGGAGATAGCGGCCGCGCATCTGCTGCACGATTACGTCCGGCGTGAGCAGGCCCAGCGCCGCCGAGCCGAAGACAAAGACATTGCGAAGCAGGTCCGAAACCGGCAGCGCCGCGACCAATGACAGTGTCATTATCGGCGCGCTGGCGAGCAGCAGCAGCTTGCCGCCGACGAAAAGACCGAGTCCATTGCCGCCGCGAAACCCCGCCGCCAGCAGCGTCTGCTCGAACTCGGTGATCGTCCGCGTCGAAAGAAGCCCGCTTCGCGCGATCGCGGTGCCGACAAGGGCGACCAAACGGAGTGGCCCATTTCCTGCGTTGCGGTCAGACCCCTCGCCATAGCCTGGCGCAGCGTCGTGCTTGAGCCCGGCGCTCGCCTGAACCATCTGCACCCGCATGCGCAGGTGGCGGTGCCGCGCTGTCATCGCAATAAGCGCAATCGCAGAGCCGAAGAGCGGCAGGGCCGCCGCGCCGAGTAGTCCCAGGATCGACTCTGCGCTCATGAGAGGCTGCGTTGGATGATGCTGCGCATCACCAGCAGGCCAAACACAAGTGAAAGCACCGCTGCGCCGAAAATCTTCTGACCGGCGGGATCGGTGAAGAGCTTGGCCATGTAGCTCCGGTTGAGGAACCAGAGCCCCAGTCCCGAGAGCACCGGGAGCGTGGCAAGAATGACGGCGCTGGTCCGTGCTTCCGAGGCGAGGGCGTAGCCGCGCGCGCGCAGGGCCACCCGTTTTCGGATGACATCGGCGAGGCTTTCGAGCGTCTCGGTCAACCCGCCACCGGTCTGGCTCTGCAGCGACAATGCCGTCGCGAAGAACCGGTATTCGGACATCCGGTTGCGCACGGCCATCTCGCCCAGCGCCTCCTCGAGCGGCACGCCGATCCGCACCCGATTGACGAGCAGCGCGAACTCCTGCGCCGTCGGCTGCGCGGCTTCGCGCGCCATCGCCTGGATCGCTTCCTGAATCGGGATGCCGACGCGCACGGAGCGGACGATCATCGCCAGCGCGTCCGGCATCTGCGCGAGCAGGGTGCGGCTGCGCCGCGCATCGCACCAGCTGAAAAATGCGCGCGAGACGATGATCGCGCCGGCCGGGACAAGCAGGATCGAAAACAGACCGAGCAACTCGTGGAGCGCGCCCGATGCCACACGTCCGAGCGTTGTCGCAGTGCCCAGCACGAGCCACCACGGAACGGGATAGTGATCGTGCCGCGCCGGGTCAAATCCGACCACACCCGCCGCCCGACGCATAAGCCGCTCGCGGCGACGCCCGCCACCGCGGCGGAAGAGGCTCGGCAGCACCTCCTGTCCGGCGGGAAGATGCGGTGCCGTCGCGGCGGCAAGCCGCTGGCGTCTCCGCTCGTTGCGCGCGTGCAGATTAACGATCAGCAGGCTCGAAAGCCCGAGCCCGGCAAGGCCGATGCAGGCGAGCAGCGTGAGCGCGAACAGGAGCGGGCTCATCGTTCTGCCTCTTCGAGGGCAGCGAGCCAGGCGCGTTCGAGCCCGAAATAGGCGAGCCGCTGGTGGAAGCTCGGCCGGATTCGGCTCGCCCTGTAGCGGCCGAAGAGCCGCCCGCCCATCGTCTCGCCCTGCACCTCGAAGAGGAAGAAATCGTTCATGGTGACGATCTCGCCTTCGAGGCCGCAGATCTCCGTCACCTGCGTGACGCGGCGAACGCCGTCGCGCTGCCGCTCGACCTGCACGATGAGATCGACCGCGCCGACGATCTGGGTGCGGATCGCCTTTGCCGGCAGCCCCATATTGCCCATCTGCACCATATTCTCGATGCGGGTGAGCGCATCTCGCGTGGTGTTGGCGTGGATCGTGGAGAGGCTGCCGTCATGCCCGGTGTTCATCGCCTGGAGCATGTCGAACGCCTCGGCGGCGCGCACCTCGCCAATGATGATCCTGTCGGGCCGCATCCGGAGCGCATTGCGCACGAGGTCGCGCTGGGTGATCTCGCCACGCCCTTCGAGGCTCGCCGGGCGGGTCTCGAGCCGCACCACGTGCGGTTGCTGAAGCTGCAGCTCGGCGGCGTCCTCGACCGTGACGATGCGTTCGGAAGAATCGATCAGCCGCGACATTGCGTTCATCAGCGTCGTCTTGCCGGAGCCGGTGCCTCCCGAAATGATCACGTTGAGCCGGCAGCGCGCCGCGATCTCGAGCGCACGGGCGAGCGGTGCGGTGAGCGAACCGATCTCGATGAGCCGCGCAAAATCGATCACCCGGCGCGCGAATTTGCGGATCGAAATGCAGGGTCCGTCAAGCGCGAGCGGCGGCAGCACGATGTTGACGCGCGAGCCGTCCTTGAGCCGCACATCGACCATCGGGCTCGACTCATCGACACGCCTTCCGACCGCAGCGGCGATCCGTTGACAGATATTGGCGACATGCTGCGAATCGCGGAACCGCACCGGAACCCGCTCGAGCCTGCCGGCGCGTTCGACGAACACGCTTCCGGGACCATTGACCATGATATCGTTGATCGAGTCATCGGCGAGCAGCGGCTCGAGCGGGCCGAGCCCGAGCATGTCGTCCACCAATTCGCCTGCAAGCTGGCGCTGCTCGCGGCCATTGAGCTGGATACGTCGCTCGGTCGCGATCTCGGCGATCAGTCGCTCGATTTCGAGCGTCAGCCGCTCGGCACGCGTCGCCGCGGCGGCCACAGGGTCGAGGCGCGAAAGGCAGAGCCGGCGCAGCTCCGCAATCGCGTCGAGCGAGGTCGGCCGTGCGCCGGGAGGGGAGGGGGCTCCGGCCGCCGGCGCCGCCAATTCATGCTCGTCGGGTGCCTGTTCAGCGATCGCCGGCTGGCGCCGCCGCCCGAAGCTCGCCGCCGAGTGCGGGCTGACGGGGAGCTCGGCTTCGAAGGGCGCCTCGCTCATCGCAGCAGCCCGAAGAAACGCCGCTTGCGGCCGGGCTCGATCAGCTCGCTGCTCCTGGCTCCGATCGAGGAATCGAGCAGTCGCACGAAGGCGACCTCGCGCGCCAACGCGATGATCCCCGCCCGAAAGCCGCCCTTTGCCGCCACCAGCGGTTGGCCCATGCTCGCGGCCTGCCCCGCCTGCCGCGGCAGATCGGGGATCGCGACGTCGGGCTTGATCTTCAGCGCGTCTTCGATTTCGCGGCGTGCAAGCCCGCCGGGCCGCCCGAGCCGATTGAGCACCACCACCGCGCGCCGCGGCTGCGATTTCCCCGGCGGAAGGGCGAGCAGGCGGAGCGTATCGCGCACGGCGGCAAGCGAAGGATCAAGCACGATCACGCGTTGATGCGCTCGCTCGAGTAAGTCTCGGTTCAGCGCCAGTGGCGCGAACGGCACATCGGCAACGACGAAATTATAGCGCCGGCGCAGCGCCTCGAGCAGCCGTTCTGCGGCGTCCGGGGCATGGCAAGGTGGCTCGGCCAGCCTCTCCTCGCCCGCGAGCACGTGCAGCCGCTCCGCAACCGGCTGGGCGGCGCGCTCAACGAAGAGCGCGTCGATCCGTTGTGGCTGCTCGAGCGCGGTGCGCAATCCGCTGCCGGTCTTCGCATTGAGCAGCAGCGCGGCGCTGCCGCGATAGAGATCAGGGTCGAGCAGCACGGTATGTCGCCGCGCCGCAACACCAAAATGCCAGGCAAGGTTGGCGGCGATGGTGGTCGCACCCACGCCGCCGCGTGCGCCGGTGACGGTGACGACACGGCCGCCCAGCATGCCCTCCGCATGGTGAGTCTCGTCGGCGACGAAGGGACGGAAATGCCGCGCCACCATGTCGCGCGAAAGCGGCTTGTAGAGATATTCGAGGGCGCCGAGCCCGCGCGTGATATGGCGGTAGAAGTTCACGTCCTCGAGATCGCCGATGACCAGCACCTGCGCGTCGGGCTCGACCACCTCGGAGAGATCTCCAAGCGCGGTGAGCGGCTGCTCTTCTCCACTCACATCGACGATGAGCGTGCGCGGGGTTGGCGTTCGCGCCAGCACGGTGATCGCCGTGCGCACATTGCCCCGCCGCACTTCCATCCCCTCGGGTACCGATTCGGCGAGCGCCTCACGGAGCACGGTCTCCGAGTCTGCATCGGCAACGAAGGCGAGAATCCGAATCTGGCCGACCCCGGCCCGCGATGGCGCGGCGGCCTCGGTCGCGGCGCGAATGCGCGGCGCGCCGTCATCCGGCATCAGTCGCCGCTCCCCGAAGGCACGGCGGCGCCGCTCGATGGTTCTCCTGAAGGCGTGGTTGCGCTGCCGAGCGTTTCGATGCTGTCGGCGGGCAGCGGCTTCACCGTATCGGCGCGCAGATTCTCGACCGGAAGCACGGCGAGCGGGCCGGGCGTGCCCGCAGCACCCCGGCCGGCGATGAGATCCTGCGGGTCGGCAACCTCGGCGGCGAGATTCGCCGCATTGGCGCCGGTCGGATGCCAGGTTCCCTCGCGGTACATGGGATTGCCCGTCATCGTGCAACCGCCGGCGGTGAGTGCCAGCAATAGAACGAGCGGCCGTCGCCGGGGGCTCATTCTTCGACCCTATTGCACGATGAAGCCGGCATCGCCGGGGATGCGCGGTGGGGGCGTCGTCGGTCCGCCGCGTGCCTCCTGGCGGAGAAAAAGAATGCGGTCGAGATCGCTCGGCGGCGCCCAGCCGTCGGTCGGCAACTTCAGCGCGGCGGGCGAGCTGACCGGCCGGACGATGTAAGGTGTGACGACGATGACGAGCTCCGTCTCATTGCGCTGAAAACTGTCGGAGTTGAAAAGCGTGCCGAGGATCGGCAATTCCCCGAGGCCCGGCAGCCCCTGATCGACCTGCGTCGTCTGGTCCTGCAGCAATCCCGCGATCGCGAAGCTCTGGCCGCTGCCGAGCTCAACCGTGGTCTCGGTGCGGCGGACGAGCAGGGCAGGGATCTCGATCGTCGAGTTGTTCTCGCTCAACTGCACCGCGCCCTGATCGGTAAGCTCACTCACCTCCGGGCGCACGCGCAGACTGATGCGGTTGTCGGCGAGCGCGGTCGGGATGAAGGAGAGCGAGACGCCGTAGGGCTGAAACTGGACGGAGATCGAGCCGTTCTGCTCCGAGATCGGAATCGGAAACTCGCCGCCGACGAGGAAGCTCGCCGTCTGGCCGCTCATCGCGGTCAGGTTCGGTTCGGCGAGCGTGCGCGAAAGCTGATCCTGGGCGAGCGCGTCGAGGATCGCGTTCACGTTCGTGTTGCCGCTCTTGTAGCCGAAATTGAAGCTGTTCGCGGCCGAGGTGAGGAAGGCGAGCGCACTCGGCGAGGCGAAATTCGCGGTGATCTTTCCACCCGTGGTGCCGAGCGCCTGCCAGTTGACGCCGAGCTCGCGGGTGATGCTGCGTGCCATCTCGGCGATCCGCACCTGCAACATCACCTGCACCTCGGAGAGCACGGTCATCTCGTCGTCCACGCTCTCCCTGGGGCCGACATAGGCCCGCGCAAGCGCCATCACTTCGGCCGCGTCAGCAGGCGTGGGCGCGGTGCCGGTCACCGCCATTCCGTGCGGCTCCGCGTGCAGCGTCACCTGTGCGTTCGGTACCAATCGGGCAATCGCCGCGGCGGCTGCGTCGGCGCCGAACGCAGAGGGTGTGACGTGTATCTGGTACTGGGCGATCGGATGGCCGGCCTGGTCGAGGGCCGCGATCGTTGTTTCGCCGGGCGCGACGCCGAGCACGAAGAGGCTGGTCGGGCTCGCGGGGCGGACATCAGCGACTTTCGGGTCCGCCGTGAAGACGCTTGCCGCCGGCGCGGGCAGGGCAATCACTTCGCCGGCGCCGGCGGCGAGCCCGATGACGCTGCCCGGCGAAGCCGCCGGTACGGTCGGGGCGATCTGCGCCGGCGCGATCGGGACAGGCGCGTTCTGGGCCGGCATGACCGGCGCCGCCGAAGCTGTCCCATTCGCCGGTGGGGCCGGCGCATAGACCGCAGGCTGAACGGAAGCACCCAGTCCGGCATCGGCGCTCATCGCCAGCACCGGGCCCCCGGAGAAAAAAAAGAGGGAGAGGGCAAAACCGAATGCGGCAACTCGCATCAGAAATGCACCTCCTGCGCGTTCTCGCTGCCGCGGAAGACGCGCATCGTCGCCCCGCCGACTGCTTTCGGCGCCGCAACGTTGAGAGCCGGGGAGACCTGGCTGGCCCATGCAATCCCCGGCGCGTCCACCGGCCGCGCGGTGCCCCGCTTTGCGGTGTCCGCCGAGCGGACCACGAGCGAGAGCCGCCCGAGCCCCGCGGCGACGGCCACGTCCTCGGCCTCGCGCGGCGTGACCTCGAGGCTCACGGTGCGGGCGAGATCGGAGGCGAGACCATTTGGATTCGCTCCTTCGACCAGATGCTGGTCGATCGCGATCACCCGCACGTCCGTCAGCACCGTTTCGGCCGCCAGCCTCTCACCGAGCGGCAGGTTGCGATCGGCAATCTCCTGGGTGAGAACAAGATCCACCCGATCGCCCGGCCAGATCAGCCCGGCGCTGCCGCTGATCGCATCGACGCCGACCGTCACGGCGCGCATTCCGGGTGCCAGCACGGCGGCGAGAAAACCGTGATCGCCCGGCCGCATCACGTCGGGCTCGAGGATCGCCTCGCCGACGACGAGGGGGCGGCGGATCATCGCGCCGACCAGCCCCGCGCGCACGGCCGGCGTGTCGCGATTGGCCCCGCTCGGCACCGCTTGGGCGAGCACGAGGGCGGAAGAAAGATCGCCGGGCTTGAGCAGCGCGCCCGCCTGCAACGGACGCCCGGCGACGAGGATCGCGATTTTCTGCGGTGCCGCCGCACGGTGGTGGATTTCGGTGTGGGTCCGCGTCGCGATCCAGGCGACCGTGCCGAAGCCGGCGAGGCCGAGCGCCATCATAGCGAAAAGAGCGATCCTTATCGCCATGTCAGTACAAAAAGGGTGCCGGCGGCGATCGCGGCGGCGTACGGCACCGGCCCGCCCCCGGCGATCCGCCGCCGCTCGCGGCTCAGGATGCGCGCCAGTCCGCGCCCATCACCGCCCGGCCGCGGTCGAACCCGTGGCAGCACCGCGCCCAGCAGCAGATAGAGCGCGGCGAGCGCTCCGCCCGCGAGCGCCACCGCGAGCAACAGCCAGGCAGCGGCGAGCGGCGGCACGGTGAGCGTGGCGGCCGTGAGCAGCTTGACGTCTCCACCGCCCATCCAGCCGCGCCGCCAGCAGAAGACCATGAGCAGAAAAACCAAAGCGGCGGCGAGGACTCCACCGGCGAGCGTGCCCGAGGCGGCGCGCAGTGCGAGACCCGTGGCCGCGAGCAGCGCCGGGATCCAGTTGGGCACCCGGCGCGCCGCGATATCGGTCACCACGGAAGCGAGCAGCAACGCCGCGCTCGCAATGACCAGCATGGATGCCGAGAGCCGCCAGCTGTCAGGCCGGGCGCTCAGCCCGCGGGGTTGTTGAGACTGTTGGCAATCGTGTTGAACGCGTTGGTAAGGGCGCCACTGAGCGTGGCCATCACCGTGATGATGACCGCGGCGATCAGCGCCGCGATCAGCCCATATTCGATCGCCGTCACCCCGCGTGTGTCGGAGCGCAGCGCAAGCCGCAGAGCAAGCCACATCCTGAGAAACTCGATCATGCTTCCGTCTCCGTCGGCCGCCGGATGGCCTCGCGGCCGCGCGGCACATGAAGATCATCCCAGACGACACTCGGAGTTTTCTCCGAAAGGCCCGCGCGCAATCGATGCGGAGCCTTCTCGCGAAAAGAGAAGCAGGAAGCGTTTGCCAAATTGTTAAGCCTGCCTTGGCCGCGAAACCGCGAATCGGGCGAAGATGCTTCGAGCTGGAAAAAGAATCTGTACCATCTGGCCCGTAGAAGGCGTTTGTATTGGATTAAGTATTTGAAAATAAAAGATATATTTAGCAGCGCCGAGGGTTTTGGAATCCCAAAACGGCCACAGGCCAGGGGGATTTGTCCCCCTGGCCTGCTTCTGCAATGCGTGATGACGGTTGTTCTCTTTTGAAAAAGAGAACCAGAAAACTTTTGTCCGTGTTCCGGACCTCGCCCGACCTCGGGACTCCGAACGACGGTCGGAGTCTCGAGGCGGTGCCGGGTCCGGAAAACGGAAAAGAGTCTTTTTGCTTCCTTTTCTTCAGAAAAAGAAGGTTCTTCCCTTCCTTTTCAATACTTCCTAGTGGGCGACCCAGCCGCCATCGATCGAGAACGGCGCACCGGTCATGGTCTTTGCGCCGTCCGAGCACAAGAACACCGTGAGCGCGCCGATTTCCTCGGGGGTCGAGAACTGGTGCATCGGCTGTGTCTCGGAAACGAAGCCGGCGATCTCGTCCTCGACCTTGATCCCTTTCTCCTTTGCCCGGTCGTCGATCTGCTTCTGCACGAGCGGCGTCAGAACCCAGCCCGGGCAGATCGCGTTCACCGTGATGCCATTGTTCGCCGTCTCGATCGCGGCCACCTTGGTCAGCCCGACCAGCCCATGCTTGGCCGCGACATAGGCCGCCTTCTGCGGGCTCGCCACGAGCCCGTGCGCCGAGGCGATGTTGATCACCCGCCCCCAGCCGCGCTTCTTCATGCCCGGAATGGCAGCGCGCATCGCATGAAAGGCGCCGGAAAGGTTGATGGCGATGATCGCGTCCCACCGCTCGGGCGGAAAATCGACGAGATCGGCGACGTACTGGATGCCGGCATTGTTGACGAGGATATCGAGGCTGCCGAGCTCGCTCTCGGTTGCGGCAACCATCGCCGTGATCTGATCGGGCTTGCTGATATCGGCGCCGTTATAGGCCACCTTCACCCCGAACTCGGCAGCAAGATCGTCGCGCAGCTTGGCGATCGCGTCGCTCGGGCCGAAACCGTTCATCATGATCGCGGCACCCTCGGCTGCGAGCGCCCGGGCGATGCCGAGGCCGATCCCGCTCGTCGATCCGGTGACCAGAGCCACTTTGCCCTTGAGAGCCATCGCCCATCCCTCCGCTTGTTGCCGCACCGCACTAATGGCAAAAGACGCGGTCACTGCAAAGCCTGAGTCGTGTGACAAGACTCCGGGCGCGAACTTGCGGTTGCAACCCTCCTGCGGAAGCCACATTCTCCGCGCCGCACCATCCTGAGGACGAAGTCGCATGGATGCCGGACCCCTGCCGCAGCCCCGCACGCCGCCGGCCGCCTGGCGGCCGCCCGGCTGCCATGCCATCGCCCTCGTGTTTCAGGGGGGTGGGGCGCTCGGCGCCTACCAGGCGGGCGTCTATCAGGCGCTGCATGAGGCCGGGCTCGAGCCGGACTGGGTCAACGGCGTTTCGATCGGCAGCATCAATTCGGCGCTGATCGCAGGCAATCCGCCGGAGCGGCGGGTCGAACGGTTGCGTGAATTTTGGGAGACGATCACCGCCCGCCCGGTCTGGTCGCTGGCACCGGACGGCGATGCGATGCGAAGGACGCATAACGTATGGTCGGCATGGCTGACCATGACGCTCGGCCAGGAGGGGTTCTTCAAGGTCAATTACCCGCCCGCCTGGCTCCGGCCACGCGGCGCCAAGGGCGCAACCAGCATCTATGACACCGCTCCGCTCCGCGAAACTTTGCTTCGCCTTGTCGATTTCGATCTGCTCAACAGCGGCGCCACGCGGATCGCGGTCGGCGCCGTTAATGTTGGCAACGGCAACTTCATCTTCTTCGACAGCACCGATTTCGAGCTGCTGCCGGAACACATCATGGCCAGCGGTGCGCTGCCGCCAGGCCTGCCGATGGTCGAGGTCGGGACCGACTTCTTCTGGGACGGCGGACTGGTCTCCAACACGCCGTTGCAGCATGTCTTCGAATCGGCCGGGTCGCAGAACATGCTCGTCTTCCAGGTCGACCTGTTCAGCGCACAAGGTGGCATTCCGCGCGATCTCCTCGCCGTCGCGGCT
>JASHRV010000145.1 GCA_030037175.1 Acetobacteraceae bacterium | reverse complement strand
AAACGCTGACCGCGAACCGCTCCGCCGCCTGCCGCGCACTCAGATCATCCGCCGCCAGCACCCGATCACGCAGATCTTGCGAGTAGGACAGCCCTCGTCGCCAAGCCATCTTCGCCTCCGACTCCCGCCGGAAGCTTACGAATCACACTTGGCCCCCGTGCCGGAAGCCCGATTCCAAACCATCCAAAACCGCTCTAGCGACGTCACGGTGTATCCGGACATCGACATGAAAGCCAAGGGCCACAGCTGATTTCGCAAGGATAGCTTGAGCTGTCCGAGGCAACGGACGAACGGCCACTTTGTTGCGACGCGGCCGGATCGCAAGATAGGCCGGCCATATTGTATTCCGTGCCCGTCTCTGTGTCGCACCGGGGTGCCCAATTTCCTCGGATAAGCGCGTATCTCGGCACAATTCTCCAGTTAAGGAGGACAGGTCGTCAGATGAACGCCAATTGTGAGACTCCGGTCAAGCAGTTCCCCTTTTTACAAAGTTATTTTGAGACTGGGTCGGCCGGGGCAGTCTCTTGAGCATCACGCGTTTCCTTTTCCCCCAAACCCTGACCACTATCGCATCAAAAGAAACCCGTCGGACGGGCCTGCCGTCCCGGGCTTCCGCGCGCGGGGCGGCGCGACTCCGCCCCCCCCGGTTGCGTGCGCCGCCATCCCGGCCATAATGCGGCATCGATAACGGCGCAGCTTGCGTTCGCCAGCAAGACATGCGCCTGCCCTGGGGGAAGGAAACCGAGATGATGAGAGCCAAAGGCTCCGCTCTTCTTGCCGCGTTCGCGTTCGCCGGCCTCACCGCCACGGCCCACGCGGCCCCGGCCCAGAAGCTCGTCTATTTCATCTTCACAGGCTACACCTATCCCTTCTTCGCGCCGATGGCCGCGGCGGTGAAGGAAGCCGCGACCTACACGCCCGACCTCCGAATCCGCATCGTCAACGCCAACAACTCCGCCACCCAGGAGATTGCCGATCTCAAGGAGGCGGTCGCCGCCGGCGCCAAGGCCATCATCCTCAACACGATCCAGGAATCCGTCACCGCCGCCGCGCTCGACGCGATGAACCAGGGCGTGCCAATCGTGACGGTCGATCGCGATGTGAGCAATCCCAAGGCGCGCATCGCCTTCATCGGCGACGATGACGTCACGCTCGGCCGGGAGCTCACCCAGTTCGGCGTCGATTCCCTCGCCGCGCGCAACGTGCCGAAGCCCTGGCACGTCGTCGTGCTGCAAGGCACGCTAGGCAACTCGACCCAGATCGGCAGGCAGACGGGGACGATGGACGTGCTCGGTCCGCTGGTGAAGAGCGGTGCGGTGGACATCGTGCTCAACCAGTCCGCCAATTTCATGACCGTGACCGCGGAGTCGATGATCGGCTCGCTGCTCGCCCGTACCACCGACATCCAGCTCGTCGCCTGCGCCAACGACGCGATGGCACTCGGCGTGATCAACGCGCTCAAGAGCCACGGCATCACGCCCGGCGCGAAAACCCTCGTTGCCGGCGCCGACGCCCAGCCCGAAAGCCTCGATGCCGTCAGGGCTGGCACGCAGATCGACACCGTCACGCACTCGCCCTATATCGAGGCGTTCTGGGCGGTCGAGGCGATGGAGAACTATCTCAACGGCGGCGTGAAGCCGCCCGCTGGCAAGTTCCCGGACGGCAACATCATCATCCCGATGACGCTGGTCACGGCGAAGAACGTCTCCACCATCGCGCCCTGGGGCACGCCCCAGGTGATTCCGCCCCTGCCCTACGGCAAGTCCGAGGCCCATCCGGTCAAGCAATAGCGTGCCCGGCAACAGCGCGACGGAGCCTGCCGCCCTACCGCTGCTCGCGGTCCGCGACCTCGTGAAAACCTTCGGCCCGGTGCGCGCGGTGAACGGCGTCAGCCTCGATATCGCGGCCGGCGAGGTGCTCGGCATCATCGGCGACAATGGCGCGGGAAAATCGACGTTCCTCTCCCTCCTCACCGGCTTCAATCGCCCCGATTCCGGAAGCCTCGTCTATCGCGGCCGGCCGGTCCGCATCTCCTCGCCGGCGGTCGCGCGCGACGTGCTTGGAATCGAGATGATCTACCAGAAGCTGGAGCTCGCGCCTGATCTCACCGTGGCGGAAAACCTCTTCCTCGGCGAGGAGGTCCGCAGCTTCGGCGTGTTCAGCGCGCGAGGAAAAATGCGCGACCGCGCCGCCGCCGTGCTGCGCGAGCTCAACACCAAGATCCAGCCGGAGGATATCGTGGGCGAGCTCTCCGGCGGCGAGCAGCAGGTGGTGGCGATCGGCCGCGCCCTGCTCTTCGAGCGCAGCCTCGTCATCATGGACGAGCCGACCGCCGCGATCTCGGTGCAGAAGGTGGCCGACGTGCTGGACCTCGTCCGCCGCCTGCGCGCCGCCGGCAAGACCGTCCTCCTGGTGAGCCACCGGCTCGAGGATCTGCTCGCAGTCGCCGACCGCATCGCCGTCTTCTTCCACGGAACCATTCGTAAGGTCATGCCGAACCAGGGCCTCGCTGTCGCCGACCTCGTCCACGCCATGTTCTAGAGCGCGATCGCTGAAGGCGGAATCGCCGGAAGCGTGAATCGCGCGAGAAAAACAAGGCTAGGGGCCGCCCTAGGCGCTGCGCGGCACAAAAGATACCGGAGAACGGCTCACTTTGCGTACGCCAATCGTGCCTGCAAGCCGGCCAGCACGAGGATGCAGGCGACGAAGATATACTGGTAGAGCGAGGGCAACCCGAGCAGCACGATCACGTCATTGATGACGCCGATCACCAGTACGCCCAATGCGGCGCCGACAATGCTCCCGCGCCCGCCGGTGAAGGGAATGCCGCCAAGAATCACGCCGGCGATCGCCGAAAGCGAATCCCCCTCCCCGCTCAGCGGATAGATCGATTGCTGCCACGCGGTCAGCATGATACCGGCCAGCGCCGCCAGCACGCCTGAGGCCACGAAGACAAAAATCTTGATCCGCCCGCTCGGCAATCCCACCGTCCGCACCGCGCTCTCGTTCGAGCCGACGCCGCGGATCCAGCTCCCCAGCGGGGTGAAGGAAATCAGCGCTTGCGCAAGGGTTACGATCGCAACGGTGACGATGATGAGCACCGAGACGCCGCCGACATTCGCCGCCAGCCACGAGAATCCGAAGGGCCGCGCCGGACTCACACTATCGGGGCTGATATAGTTGCCCTGGTTGAAGAGCAGCGCGACGCCGCGAATTCCCCAGTACGTGCCAAGCGTCACGATGAAGGATGGAATGCCGCCGCGGCTCACCAGAAGCCCCACGCCGAAGCCGCAGCACCCGCCCGCGGCCAGCCCCGCAAGCACCGCGAGCGGCCACGGCACGTCATGCAGAACGGTGAGCCAGGCAACGAACATCCCCACGGCGGAGAGCACGCTCTCGACGCCGAGATCGATCATCCCGACCAGGATGACGAACGCCTCGCCGACTGCTAGTACGACGAGGAAGCTCGAGCTCGTCCCGATCGCGAGCAGGTTGCGCAGCGTCAGGAACGAAGGGGACAGAATCGCCGCAATTACTGAGATCGCAACCAGGAACGAAGCCGGTCGCCACACATTGCCCGGCCTGCCGAGGAGATTGCGCCGCATGCGCGGCACCGTCCGATCATCGCTCACAGGGCGATCGTTCGGTCCTTCGCCCCACGCGTCAAGAGGGGCCGATCCGCCCCGCCCGCGCCCGCAATCCGCTCAAAGCATCAAAACAGAGCATCAGGCCTGCGAAGCAGGACGAGGACGTGTTCCCATGAGCCCATCCATGAGCGTGATCCGGCTCAAGCGCGTCTATGCTCCGCCCGAAGCGGCCGACGGCGCGCGCGTGCTCGTTGATCGGCTCTGGCCGCGCGGATTGTCGCGCGCGAAGGCCAGCATCGACCTCCGGCTTAACGACCACCGCATTCACTGCTTCTTGGCCATGCGGGCATTAGGGACACTCTGAAAAAGGTCGTAGACCTGTCGGATTGGGCATGATTATGGGGATAGGCGAATCGACGTGTGGGTCGGGTATCGATGAAGCAAGGGACGCTGGCGGCGGTTGGGTTTGAGCGGTATGGCAAGAACAGACGGCGGGCAGCATTTTTGGCCGAGATGGAACGGTTGGTGCCCTGGGCTGCGCTCTGCGCCCTGATTGAGCCAGTTTATCCGAAGCCGGGTGCCGGCCGTCCGCCGGTGGGCATTGAGCGGATGTTGCGCGTCTATTGCCTTCAGCACTGGTTCAATCTGTCGGACCCGGCGGTGGAGGAGGCGCTTTATGATTCGCTTGCGATGCGCAACTTTGCCGGCATCGACCTGGGCCGCGAACCGGTGCCGGATGGGACCACGGTGTGTCGCTTCCGCCATCTCCTCGAGCGGCACGGTCTCGGCAGCCGAGTGTTCGAAGAAGTGCATCGTCACGTTGAAGCTAAGGGGTTGAGGCTTTCCCGGGGAACGATCGTCGATGCGACGATCATCAACGCACCATCTTCGACCAAGAATGCCGAGCATACGCGCGATCCCGACATGCATCAGACCAAGAAGGGGAATCAGTGGTATTTCGGGATGAAGGCGCACGTTGGCGTCGATAGCAAAAGCAAGATCATTCACAGCGTGGTCGCCACGGCGGCCAATGTTGCCGACAGCGAGGTGCTGGCGGACCTGTTGCACGGGGAGGAAACCCGGGTCTGTGGCGATCAGGCCTATCGTGGGCAGACCAAGGTAATCATGGCCAGCGCGCCGAACGCCCGGGATTTCACCAATCGCCGCTGCCGCCATCAACGTATCGTCGACGAGGTCGTGCGCGGCAAGAACCGCACCAAGTCGCGGGTCCGGGCCAAGGTCGAGCACGCAATCGGTGTCATCAAGCGCGTGTTCGGCTTCACCAAAGTCCGCTATCGCGGCCTGGATAAGAATGCCAATCGACTCTTTGTGACCTGCGCTCTGGCCAACCTGTATCTGGCGCGCCGGCGCCTCCTCCGCTGCCAAGAGGCGTAGTGTGCCCGGCGTGTGGGAATCCAACGTGCCAACGGGCACCACGAAGCCCAAATGCCGGCCGCAACGCCCAGATCCTCGCCATCCGCACGCCGTATGCAGCGATTTCGCTCCAAAGGGCTGCTTGTTCAGACCTTCCTTAGCGATCTCATCGACACAACCTTCGGCGCGCGACGTCGAGATCGGAAGCCCGGAGCGGTCGCGTGCAGCATAATCGATAAGTAAATCGACATTGTTCGCGAGGTAGCAACGCAGATCATCACAGTTCCACTAAAGCCTGGCGATGGTGGGTCGAAATTTCTCGCCGTTCAGATAAGCGACTTCCGAGGCCGTGTGGCGCCGCCCAAACAGTTCGTCATGAGCCACTCGGTAATACTCGTTCCAGATCAGATGCCGCAGCCGTCCAATTCTCCACTCCACGATTTCCAACCCCGCTCGGTGCCGTGGCTCGAGGGCATAGACCCCGCGCAACGATTGCTCGATGTGCTGAACCCGCATCGAGATGTGCCACCAATCCAAATTGCAGGTGATGGGCTTCCCGACCGCCGCACGGACCAGACCTGCGAGCGCCGGTTCGCCATCGCTGCGCACCGTCACGGCGCAGCCGGGCTGCCATCCTTGTTCCCGAAACTCTTCGCGCAGCGTCGCCAAAGCCGCGGCCGCGCCCCTCGGTGCAAGAGCAAAGCGCCGCGGCGGCTTCCCAGCTAATTCGATCTTGCCAACTGTGACGTCGATGTGTCTCGATTGATAGCCTTGAGCGGCTCGAATGTGAGCTCCGTCGATCACCATCATTATCTCGGTCGAGAGATCAAAGTCGGGCTCGGATTTTGGCGATACCGCGGCCGCGCTCTCCAGGCCAGCTGCGACACGATGCGTGCGATCGCGCATGGTTGCGTGATTCGGCGGCCCCCACGGCAGGAGCATCCCCAGCAGGGGCGCCACCTCGCGATAGGAATGCTGGGCGCCCAACTCCGCCTGAAGCCGCCGGACCTCGGGGGTGCATCGGTCCGGCAGCACCTCGGCCAGGAGCGACAGGGAGACATCCACGAAGCCCCAGACATTCCTGCAGGGGCAGGCGCTGATACGAGGTGCGGCAACGGTGATGGTCCCAAACAGGGCCTGGACTTTGCGGGTCCACTGAGCACGCAGACGCCGATGCTTCAGGCAGTCCCTCCACCCGAGCGCAGTTGGCAAACTCTTCCATCTGGGCCTGAAGGATCAGGCGAGCGAGTTCGCCGAGCAGGTTCTTCCCCTCTGCCACCGTCAGGCCCACCTCCTCTGCCGTGAGCCCCACTACCCGCCGCTCGACACTGCCAACCTCAATCGTCTCGACTTCTCCCCAGCCATTTCTGGCCACGCGCTTAACCGTCCACTCCATGGCCGTCCGCTACCCCGCTGAAAGGACCGATCTTCCTGACACGGCATGACGCAGACCATGATTTTTCCGCTCCCCGATTCTACCAAGACTGCTTTGCGCCAAGACTAAATCGGCCCCCGGTTTTCATCCGAATTCCTTATGGGTGACTGATTTAGGCCGTTTCGTCGCTCCCCTTGGCCAACGCCAGCACCGCGATGATGATGAGACCAGTGACGACATAACGCACGCCAGCGCCGACACGCATCACGTTCAGCATGGTCACCACGAGATCGAGCAGGGTCGCCGCCCCCCATAGCCCAGCCGGACTGGCCTGACCACCGGCGATGGAGGTGCCGCCCAGCACCACGACAGCGATCGACATAAGGAGATAATCGGCGCCCATATCGAGGGCAGCTCCGCCGGAATAGGCGGCGAGCAGAATGCCGGCGATGGCAGCCAGAATCGCCGAAAGCAAATAGACAAGCGCAAACGTGCGACGCACAGCGAGGCCCGCAAGCCGTGCCGCGCGCAAACTCTGCCCGACCGCCAGCACCGCCCGCCCGAACATCGAGCGCCTGAGTCCCACTGCGACGAAAACGGTAAAGATGATGAACACGAGGGCGATCAGCGGTACGCCGAGTAGCCTCGCGGCGCTGAACGAGACGAGCAGCGGCGCCGGTGGGGCGTTCGTGGTGCTCGAATACGCGATCGCCATCGATTGGAACACGAAGCCCGAGGCGAGCGTGCCGATCATCGGCGGGATGCGAAGCCCCTGGATCAGCAGGACATTGAAGACACCAGCGACAATCCCGACCCCGATACCCGCCGCAAGCCCCGCCGGCAGACCATAATTGCTGCCGTTCATCAGTCCGATCGCGATATAGCCCGCGAAGGTCATCACGCCTGGGATCGAAAGATCGATATTTCCGGGGCCGGCCGCAATCGCGAACATTTGGCCGATGCCGACGATGACGTAGAAGGTCGCGAACTGCAGCGCGACCGCGAGTGTCGCCAGCATGCCGCGCCCCTGAACGACGAAAGTGGTCACCAGCCAGACGATAAGTGCGGCACCAAAGGACCAGATCCATGGCCGCGCATCGAGCCAGGCACGAATCCCGCTGCTCATGCGCCGCTCCATCGATTGAGCGCGCGGAGTCCTAGTACAATGATCAGGATTCCACCTTGCACGCTCAACTGCCAGTCGGTCGAGATATCGAGAAAGGAAAGAAGCGAGCCCGCGAGCAGCATGATCCACGCACCGATGACAGCGCCGATCGGCGTCACGATGCCCCCCACGAACTCTCCGCCACCGACGATGACGGCTGCGATGGAGACCAGCGTATATTGCGTGCCCACCGTGGCGTCGCCGGCGGTGTTGAGGCCGGTGAGGGCAAGACCTGCGGCCACGCCGCAGGTACCCGCCACCGCATAGAGCACCATTCTTCCCGTGAGCAGTGACCAGCCGGCGTGGGCGACTGCGCGCGGATTGCCACCGATCCCCCGCAGAACCACACCGTAGGATGTATGCATCAAGAGCAACTCGCCGCAGATGGCAAGCAGGACCGAGGCCAGAACCGGCAGCGGCAGAAGCGGCGACTGCCATGAAAGGAGCGCCGGCAGCCAAGAAGGCGGCACGCCGCCCGGGTTTGGCAGCACGAGAAGGGCAAGGCCGAGCCATACGAAGGAAGCGCCAAGTGTGACGACGATCGAAGGCAACCGCCGCACCTGGATGAGAGCGCCTATGAGGGAATAGGTGCCCACAAGGGCGGCGAGAGAGAGCCAGCCAAGGAGAGGGCGTCCCCCGAGCAGGGTCGCCGCGATGCAGTTGACGAGCGACAGAAACGGTCCGATGCCGAGATCGATATCGCCAACCGTAATGACCGCCATCTGCGCCATGGCGGCGAAGATGGCCGGCAATGTGAAATTGAGCAGTACGGTGAGACCGAAATAGCTCATCGCCCGAGGCTGCATCGCGAAGATCGCGCCCAGCATCGCGATGAGCGCCATGGCAGGGAGACCCATACGCAGCAGGCTCCCGCCATGCCGAGCGTTCAAGGGCCTCATGTCAGCCGCGCCGTCAGACGGCAACGTTATGCCCCGCGCCAAAGGAGGCCCCGATAATCCGATCCTCAGTGAGGTCCGCGTGTGCGATCTCATCGGTGATCGTCCCGCGGTAGAAAACATAAACACGATCGCAATTCACGAGCTCGGTATTCTCCGTCGTATACCACAGGAAAGCGCAGCCGGCCTCGGCTGCGCGATGCACATGCTGGTAAAGTTCCCGCTTGGTGGCGATATCGACTCCGCGCAGCGGATCGTCGAAAAGGATGATGTCCGCCTCGGCAGCGAAGGCGCGCGCGACCAGCACCTTTTGCTGGTTGCCGCCGGAGAGGCTTGTGATTGGCCGGTCGATATTGGGCGTGTGGATGGCGAGCCGCGTCCGCCAATCTTCGGCGAGTGCCGCCTCGCGTGCGGGGTTCAGAAAACCGAGCCGCGCTAGCGCACGAAGCCGACTGATCGTCGTGTTGTGTCCTACCGACCAGAGCGGGAAAATTCCTTCTGTGCGGCGATCACCGCTGACATAGGCGACTGAGCCATTGACGCGAAGGGTCGTAGCCGGGTGGCCGGCGGCGTCGAACACTGCCTGCAAAAGCTCGCGCTGCCCATGGTCGGCAAGGCCCGCAAGTCCGACCACCTCGCCGGCCCTGAGCTGCACGCGGAGGGGGGTATCCGCGCGCGCCGGCTGCTCAACGCGGATCTGCTCTCGCACACCACGTGAACCCGGTGCGTGGGTGAGGTCCACGCTCCGGACGACACCCATCATCTCCACCAGCTGTGCCTCGGTGAGAGCATCGGCTGCGCCGCTGCCGACCACCTGCCCATCACGCATCACGAAAACCTCATCAGCATGGCCGAGAATCTCAGGCAGCCGGTGTGAAATGAACACCACCGCGACGTCACGGGCGCGCGCCTCTCCCGTGTAGCGCAGCAGTTGCTCGGCCGCGGTCGCATCGAGTGAAGCCGTTGGTTCGTCCAGGATAACAAGCCGTACCGGATGATCAGTCTCGGTGAAGGCGCGCGCTGTCTCCACCATTTGCCGCTGCCCGATTGGCAGTTCTCCGACCGGCCGGTGCACGTCGATGCCGTGACCCGGAAAAATCGCGTGAAGTGCGTTGCCGATCAACTGCCTGGCGCGCCGCCGCCACCCAGGACCGGCGAGCGCTGGATGGAAGACCCGGGTGTTCTCCGCCGCACTCAGGTTTGGGCAAAGCGAGAGTTCCTGGAACACGCAGCGTATACCGAGCGCGCTCGCGCGCCGCACGCTATAACCGTGCACGACCGCGTGCCCGGCCACGCGGATTTCCCCCGCATCAGGGGCAAGCGCGCCGGCAAGGATCTGCATTAGCGTCGATTTTCCGGCGCCGTTATGACCGACGACGCTCACCATCCGGCCCGAACGGATCGTGAGATCGACGCCGGCCAGCGCGCGGATGGCGCCGAAGCTCTTGCAGATGCCGCTGAGACGGACGAAGGCCTCTCCTGCTTCGTCCGTCATGCGGCGGGTTGCCACATCTGCGACAATGCGCTCGAAGACAACGTCTAAGGCACGCCATTCGGAATTGGTGAGGCCGGCGGGGCACTGTTGGAGAGATTGGCGGCGATCAGCTCCTGCGTCCATTTCTGACTATAAAGAGGTGTTGAGACGCCCCCCTCCGGGACCGCTTTGAGCCAGGCACCGAGATTGTTCTGGTGGATGACAAGGAGAGGGACATTGACAGTCTTTGGTACTTTGGCGCCGGCAAGGACCTGCTGGGCAACCCAGAAGGCGATCGAGGAGACTCCGGGTGCCGAGGAGAGCGAGAAGGTGGGGTAGCCGCCCGGTGCTGCAGAGAGCTGCTTCCACAGGGCAAGCTCGTCCTGGCGGTTGCCCATGATAATGAGCGGCGTCGGCCGTCCTGCCGCCTTGAACGCCTGATAGGTGCCGTATCCGTCTCCGCCCTGGGTTACCACAGCGTTCACGGCAGGCAACGTCGGCAGGATACCGGCAACCTCCTTCTGTGCAATAGACTGCGTCCAGTTCCCATGCACCGATGCTACGAGCTTGATGCCGGGATAGGTGGCGAAACCCTGGTCGATACCCTGATGGATGTCGTTGTCCACAGAAGTGCCCGCGATGCCGCGCACTTCGAGCACGTTGCCCTTGCCGCCAAGCTTGTTGGCGACATAGTTGGCCTCCATCTCGCCCATATCGACATAGTTGTACGCCACCTTGTAGGCGCAGGGCGCGGTGGCAAGGCTGTCGAAAACGACCACTACAATATGGGCATTGCAGGCCTGCTGGATCACGCCGTTGAGTGCGGTCGGCGAGGCGGCATCGATCACGATCGCCTTCCAGCCCTCGAGCGTGAGATCGCCGATCTGCGAGGCTTGCTGTGGAGCCGAATTGTCGGCGTTCACAACCTTGGTTTTGGCGACGATACCTCGCGAGACAGCTCGCTGAGAAGCGAGGCTCCACATCTTCAGCATTTGCTGACGCCAGCTATTTCCCGCATAGGAATTGCTGAGCGCGATGCCGTCCTGTGCCGTGCTCACATCGGCGGCATGCGCCGGGGCCCAAGGAAGCACGAGGAGCAGCGCCGCGCCGATGGCCGCTCCGATCGGGAATTTTTTAAGCTTCATGGCATTCTCTCCCTAAAGGGCGGACCAGCGGAGGCCACCCAGGAAACGCCGTGCCCGTTCGCACTGACCCGGGCGGGCGTTGTGTATCGTGGCCGAACGCACAAAGTCCGGCAAGGGAGGGTACGAGTGTGAACATCTTCCGTAGGTCCAAATCCCCATTCATCAAACAAATGAGCACCGACTGCTCGCGTCACGGGCAAGGTCCCTCTATCAGCAGACCCGCGACCACGACCTTCGTGCCTGACAAGAAACACAATCCAAGACGGAAACGCCAACTTTGCAGAGAACGCTTCCAGACAACATCGTAGTCGCAGAGAATCTTGACAGCCAAAAGGTCGTAGGGGTCCGTCAGGAGATCGAGGTCAGTGCTGCCAGCCAATTAGATTATTGGCGACGACAAGGTGAGCGTTCTGCTGGCCGAGCAGAATTCGCGCATGGCGCCCGGCTCTTGTGATTACACCTTCGTGCTAGAAACCGGCCGCGTCGGTTTGTTCATGCAGGCGACCACGTCCACCCGCTCTACCTTGGCACGACAGTACAAGACCAATGGGATAAGGCTGCTGACGATTTTCATCGCAGAGCTCCGCGGCACGCAGGATTTGTACAGGATCGCAATGAGAGATATGACAGCGCAACGCGCCGCTACCGCCCGCGCTTAAGGAAGAGAAACGCAAGGGAAAGCAGGATCGCGCCAAAGACGACTTGCCGCGAGCCTTCGGAGACATTGAGCGTGATCAGCATTGCCTGGAGGAACACAACGGTAAGCGCGCCGGCGATGCTGCCGAAATAACCGCCGTCGCCGCCGGACAGCCGCGTGCCGCCAATCACCACCGCTGCGATTGGTGGAAGCAAATAGTCGTTGCCCATACCTAGATAGGCCTGCGAGGAATAGCCGCTCAGCATCAGCCCAACAAAGGCGGCACCAAGGCCACTCAGGACAAAGACGAGGGCATGGACACGCCCCAGCGGCACCCCTGAAAGCAAAGCCGTGGTCTGGCGATTACCGATCGCATAGATATAGCGCCCGAACCGGAACCGCGTTAGGGCCAAAATCGTAAGTGCTGAGAAGAACGCCCAGACGACAAATGCCATCGGGACGCCACTCACGCTACCGAGGGCGAGGAAACGCGCGAGCGCAGGGATGTGCGTCGTCGGCGCGACGGCGTTGGTATAAATCAGCGCCACGCCTTGTAGCAGAAGATTCACGCTCAGTGTCCAGATCAGCGAATGCACTCGTAGCACGTAGACACCGAGCGTGTTGAGCAGTCCCACGGCGCCGCCGATCAAAATCACCACCGCGAACGCCACCCATTGGTGGCCATAGAGCGCCGAGAGATTGGTACCAAGGACGGCAGATAACGTGATCGTCCAGGGAACGGACAGGTCGATCTGTCCGATGAGGATGGCAAAGGTCTCACCGATCGTGATCAGGCCGATGAAGGTCGCCTGCACAAGCTGCAGACGCATCGTGCTCCAGGTGAGGAAATCGCGACTCACGGCGACGCAGCAGACGTAGATGGCAAGCAGGATGACATAGGAGAGCAGGACCCGCTGCGTGCGTGGTGAGAAGCGCGCCAGGAGCGGCGTTGCAGCTTCGCCTTCGGGTGGGACGGCAGACGTCACTGGCGAAGCAGGGCGAGCCAGCTATCGGCGCGAAGCACGCGCAGGCCACCGAGGCCGAGCACGACCATCAGGACCAACCCCTCGATGAAATCCTGCCAGAAGGCAGAGACGTTGAAGACGCCCAGCGCATTGAGGATGATCGAGAGGACGAAGCTACCGAGGATCGGACCGAGGACGGTGCCGCGTCCACCTGTCAACGCGACGCCCCCGAGCACAGCGGCGGCGAGCGAATTGAGCGTGTAGATACCACCGATGGAGGGGTCGCCCGAGGTCGTCTCGGCGGCGAGAAATAGCGCGGCGACGGCGGCAAAGAACCCCGCGAGCATATAGCTCGCGAGCTCAACGCGCTGAAGCGGTAGACCGGAGAGGCGCGCACTTGAGGCGTCGTCGCCCACGGCGACGATATAGCGGCCAAGCCGCGAGGTGAAGACCGGCAGCCAGACGAGGGCCACCACGCCAGCAAGCAGCACGAGCGAGAAGGGCAAAGGTCCCCAGCTTCCTGTGAGCGCGCCGGCAAAGCCATCGGGGATCGATCCGCCCGGCCGCGGCAGGATGATGAGCGCCGCGCCGGCAAATATGAAAGACGTGCAGAAGGTCGCGATCAGCGGCTCGACACGCCCATAGGCCACGACGACACCGTTGAGAAAGCCCATCGCAAGGCCAATCAGCAGCGAGGCTGCAACCACCCAGGCGATGCCGAACGCGCCGGCGCTCATAGTCGTCGCGGCGAAGCAGTTGACCAGCGTGATCTCGGCGCCAATCGAGAGATCGAGGCCTGCGACAAGCAGCACCGCTGTCTGGCCGACCGCGGCGAGCGCCAGCGCCACCGAAACATTGGCGAGGCTCGCGATGCCAAAGGGCGATAGGATTAGTGGCTGACGCAGCGCATAGAGGCCGATAATGACAACGAGGCCGAGCGCGCATGAAAGCGAGCCTGCGTGCTTGTCGAGGACGCGGCGGCTTTTATTCATGGTGCTCCACGTGCTCCGCCCCTGAGCCCGGTTGGTCTCCCCATTCTTTTTTGTGCCGCGCACCCACAGGCGCGCCTGGGCCCGGCTCGCGGAAGAAAAGATCGAGGATCGTTGGCTCGGTCACTGCGGCCCCGGCGAGGGTTCCGACGATGCGTCCCTCCCGGAAGACCAGCACGCGATCGCAGAGCGCTGGAAACTCGGAGATGTCGGTCGAGTAAAAGAGCACGCCGCTGCCGGCAGCGGCTAGTTCGCGGATCACAGCGAAGAGCCCGGCGCGGGCGCCGGCGTCCACACCGCGTGTCGGGTCGCAGAAGATATATACGGGCGCCCGCCGCGTCAGCCATTTCGCCACTACAACCTTCTGCTGGTTACCGCCACTTAAGCTGCCGAGCGGCACGTCCGCGCTCGCGCAACGGATGTCGAGCCGGTGGATGAGCTCCTCCACCAGCGCAGATTCCGCCACGGGGCTGAGAAGCGGTCCGCTTCGGACGAGGTCGAGCGCCGCGATCACGATGTTCTGGGTAACGCTGAGACCAAGGAAGCCACCCAGGCTCTTGCGGTCGTCCGGGATGAAGGCGAGTCCGGCCGCGATCGCCTGATGCGGGCTGCGCGGGTGTAGTCGCCTGCCGGCAATTTCGATTTTCCCCTCGAGACCGCGGCGAAAAAGGCCAAAGAGCGCGAACAGCACCTCCTTCTGTCCTTGTCCCTCGAGTCCCGCGAGGCCAAGCACCTCGCCAGGCGCAAGGTCGAGGCTGACAGCGGAGAAATGGCGCGGAAGCGTGAGGTTCTCCACGGTGAGAATGCTTGGTGCTGCCTGCCGCTCCTGCACACATCGTTCGGGTGGCCTTGCTTCCTGCCAATTTTCGCCCAGCATCAATTGGAGCGCGCGGTCGCGGCGGAAGGCGCCGGGCTCGAATTTGCCCACCTTCTCGCCACTGCGCAGGATGCTGACGCGGTCTGCAATGCGCTCGATCTCGCCAAGTCTATGCGAGATAAAGATGATCGCGCGGCCCTGTGCGCGAAGGCGCTCGGTTACTGCTATCAGGCGCTCGACCTCGGCGATCGAGAGCGCGGACGTGGGCTCGTCGAGGATGAGCACTAACGGTTCGGCAGAGAGCGCCTTGGCGATCTCGACGAGCTGAGCCTGAGCCAGCGGTAGCTCGCCCACAGGCGTATCGAGATCGATGTCCGCGGCACCAAGGCTCTTGAGCAGCTCCGCCCCACGGCGGCGCATGGTGCGCCGGTCTATCCAAAGGCCGAGCCGCCGCGGCTCGCGACCGATGAGGATGTTCTCTGCGACACTAAGGCTCGGGAACAGCGAGAGCTCCTGGTGCACCGTAGCAAGGCCGGCGGCGAGGGCGGCGTGTGGGGTTGCGAAATAGGTGGACCCTCCTGCAATGCGGACCTCGCCAGCATCCGGCTGCTCAACGCCGGCGAGAATCTTTACCAGCGTGCTCTTGCCGGCCCCATTAGCTCCGAGCAGCGCGTGAACCTCGCCGGGAAACAGGGAGAGGTCCACGCCCCTAAGCGCAGTGACGCCACCAAATCGTTTGGTGAGTCCGACGGCCGCGAGAAGGGGCTTTGCAGCCGTTGCCGAGTGCGCCTCCTCATCCGCCATCGCGCCGGTTGCGTCGTGTACTGTCAATCGTCGCGGCTCACTTCACCACCGCATCCACCGGGATCGAAACGTCGCATTGCGGAATACTGATGTTGGTAACGAAGCTATTCGGCAAGTTCGGGAAGTAGTTGACGCCAGCCTTCATCTGCTCGGTGGTCACCGGGTTCAGCGGGATGTTGGCGTCGCGTGGCAGGGGTTGACCGGCAAGCACCGCGATTGCCGCCCGGATGGCGGTCGCAACCAGTGCCGGCGACTGGCCGATGACCAGCGCCGGAAGCTTGTGTTGTGTGGCTAGCATCATGAAGCCATTGTCTGACTCGCTCGTCATGGGCACGAGCGTGGCGTTAACCTGGAGGAAGGCCTGCAGCGCGCCGGTCGCACCCTCGGTCGCCCAAACGCCGGCGATGTCGTGGTTGGTGGCGAGCGCATCGGCAGTCACCTTTTGGTTCACGCCGACATCCCAGTTGCCGTACACCTGAACAGTCGAGATGCCCGGATATTTTTTGAACACCGCGAGCGCGCCGTCGCCCTGGTCATTGTCGACGGTGGTCCCAGCAAGGCCGCGCACCATCAGGATCTTGCCTTTGCCGCCAGTCTCCTTGGCGAGGAATTCCGCCCAAAGCCGACCCATCTCGTACTGGTTCTCGTTGATGTTGATGGCCTCGTGTGTCGTCACCGTGTTGTCGAACGCTACCACCAGGATGCCCTGGCGTACCGCTTGGTCGATGACGCTGTCGAGCCCAGAGGGCGAGGCGCCGTCGACCACGATCGCATCGTAGCCGCCGAGAATCATTTGGCGAATCTGCGCCACTTCCTGAGCGACGTCGTTGCCAGAGTTCTGGATCTCGAAACGGGAGATGTATTTTGCGACCGCTGGTTGCTTCACGTACGCCCGCGCTATGTTCAGCATTTCCGTTCGCCAGTTGTTGCCGAAATAGGAATTGCTGAAGGCGATCTTATACGGCCCAGGCTTTGCAGCACGATGGATCATAGGCGTATTCGCGTCTTGTTTTAGGAAACACTGCGAAAGGCTGGCCGAATCGATAAGCTCCTGTGCAGGAGTAGGCGCGCACCAAGCGATCGAGAGCGCAAGTGCTGCACCCGTAAGGACACCGCTTTTCAAGTTGATCTCCCTCCCGTTGTCACTCGCGCGGCCTGCAGCGCCCACGCTATGCCGACATAATCGTTTGCACGCTGCGCGAATATACGCAAGCCCGAGGGGCGCGCTACGCCCGAGCCACGACCCCCCGCCGCGGGAAACCGATGCGGCTGGTGTCGATTCGGTGGCTCGCTCACCTGCTCAATCATAGCCGAGTTGCTGCCGCCGACCAAACCAAGCCAACTGGGGAAGGTCTGAATAAGTGTCCGGCAGCCGAAAATCCGTGAGTCCTTTCAATGGCCCGATCGGTCCGCGGAGGACTTATTCGGGCCTTCCCAGGTAATACCACCCGTTGGCTCTTGGCCCATAAACAGAGCAACTCGCCCGGAATTAGCCGAATTTCACGGTCGTTGTGCACCGCTCGTGTTAACGAAAATCGAGTAAAGCGACGTATGCCCGCAGATAAAAAGCCGATTTCGTTTCGGACCGCCGAAAGCAACATTGGCCACTTTCTCAGGGACCGGAATCCTACCGATCAGGCTACCGTTTGGAGCAATACATTGAACGCCGCTTCCGGAGCTCGTCCAGATATTCCCATCGACATCGACGCGAAATCCGTCCGGAACACCGGGGCTCACTTCACATATCACGCGGCCGTCCGTAAGCCGGCCATCAGGGCTGATGTCGAAGCCACGGATATGATGGGGCATTGTGGGGTCGGGCCAAAATCCCGAATCGGCAACGTAAAGTATCTGCTCATCAGGCGAAAAGGCTATGCCGTTTGGCCGGGAAAAATCATCAGCGACCACATGAAGGCTACCGTCCCTCGGATCGAAGCGATAAACGTTGCAGCTTCCGATCTCGCTTTCGGCCTTGCCCCCTTCGTACTCGGCGCTAATTCCGTAGACAGGATCGGTGAACCAAATCGTTTCATCGGAGCGTACGACCACATCGTTCGGGGCATTCAGGCGCTTGCCTTGATACTGATCGGCAATAACGGTAATGCGGCCATCCCATTCGGTGCGCGTGACGCGCCGCGTTTCGTGTTCGCACGTCACAAGCCGGCCCTGCCGGTCACGTGTGTTTCCGTTCGAATAACGCGAGGGGGCACGAAATGTGGCCACCTGACCCGTCTCCTCGTCCCAACGCAACATACGATTGTTGGGAATGTCGCTAAAGATCAGCGCGCGAAGATCGGCAAAATAGACCGGGCCCTCCGCCCATCGCATCCCAGTATGGAGCGTCTCTAACCAGACGATCGGAATTGTGTAGCGGCGGAACTGCTCATCCAAGATTTCGAATGGCTCCATCGACCTTTCTCCTCGCTGTGGCTGCAGCCTGCGTTTCGCCATTCACCCCTTGCGTGCTGGCCGCGGTCGCCGCACGGCGGCGGCGCGCGGCGGCATACACGGAAAGTCCCACCGCGACGATAAGAATTCCGCCGTTGAAAAAGTACTGCACATAGAAAGGTGCCCCGAGCTGCTGGACGCCGGAAAAGGAGAAAGCGAGGATCAATACGGCGAGCAAGGTTCCGATCACATTCACGCGTCCCGGGCGAATCGAAGTCGCACCGAGCAGCGCCGCTGCAAAGGCGGGCAGCAGATATTCAGGTCCGACCGAGGGTGTGCCGGTCTGCAAGAGACTGCCCAGCATGATGCCGGCAAGCCCGCTCAGTAAGCCGGCAGCTGTGAAGGTTCCAATGATGTGGCGGTCGATTCGGATGCCCGTGAGCTCGGCGGCACGCGGGCTGGCTCCGATCACGTAAAGGCTGCGACCAACGGGCATGCGCTCGGTCACGAGCCATAGCACGATGGCTACGATCGCAACGAATAGCGCTGGTATCGGAATATGCAGATAAATTCCAGTGAGGCCTGTGAAGCTGGCCGGTAGATTTGTGCCCGTAATCTGCTGACCACCGCTATACCAGTTGGATACGCCATAGAGCAGAGTGCCGACACCCATCGTCGCAATGAAGGAATCGATCTTGAATCGGGCAACGAGGATTCCATTGAAGGCACCGACCGCCAAAGCGATGGCCAAAATCACTGCCGTCGCTGTCGGCCAAGAGAGTCCATTATTCACCTGCAGCCCAATAATCAGCACCTGCGCCATGCCGAGATGAAAGCCGACCGAGAGATCGAACTGGCGAGTCGCGAGGGGAATCATTTCAGCGAGCGCCAGCATCGCCGTCACTGATTGACCGACCAGAACCGTGTTGAAGTTGAACGCACTGAAGAAGGTCGTCGGTCGGAGCGCACCGAATACTGCCATGACAAGGACAAAAACCACGGCAAGTCCGTAAGTCGCGACCAGCTCTCCCACCCGACGTCTGCTCTCCTGCGCGGGCCTTGCAGCCCGCGTGGCGGGTGACTCGTCAGTCTCCCAATGTGTCACGATACTATTCCGATTATGCCCATGCCGCCCGCCGCAGGCCGAGGGAGGAAGATGCGATCAGCCGATCGACACTGAGCTCGCCGCGATGCAACTCCGCCACGATATGGCCTCGGCCGACGACGAGGGCACGGTCGCAGAGCGCCGCCACCTCCTCGAAATCGGATGAGACAATAAGCACGGCAGCGCCTTTCCTGGCCGTCTCGCGCAGCAGGCTGTGGATCGCAAACTTGGCCCCGATATCCACACCAGCGGTCGGTTCCTCCATGATGAAGAGCCGTGCCATTGAACCAAGCCAGCGCCCGACGAAGACCTTCTGCTGATTGCCACCGCTTAGCCAGTCGATCAGGGCACCCGGGTCACGCGGCCGGACATCGAAGCGCTCGAGCCTGTCCGCCACGTCGCGCCGTTCGCGGGCGGGCGAGAGAAATTGCCACCCTGCCTGACCGGTGATACTCGGGCTGGGCAGGATGTTCTCGCGTACCGACATGCCAGGGAACGCACTTTCGCGTCCCCGGTCGGCAGCCAAAAGCGCCACACCCCGGGCAACACGGGCGGCAATCCCCTCATTCTCTCCGAGCTTCACCCCGTCGAGCCAGAGCTCACCAGAATCCGGGCGGCACGCCCCGAACACGGCGCGCCCGATCATCTCTTGCCCGGCACCCTGAAGCCCGACCAGCGCAACGATCTCGCCCCGCGCAACCTCGAAGTCGATCGGGCCATGATGCCCGATCCGCAGGGACCTCACCGCGAGCAGTGCTTGCGATCGATGGGGCAAGACGGGAGGTGATTCCGCCAT